>DATBDW010000086.1:0-34557 GCA_036269735.1 Actinomycetes bacterium | reverse complement strand
AAACCGGCCCGCGGCCGCGCCTCGTCACGGAACTTGGTCTGGATCTGGTAGAGCCAGAGCGGCAGGTCCTTGTACGAGGAGTAGAGGTCCTTCACCAGCAGGGTGAAGAACTCCTCGTGGGTCGGCCCCAGCATGAAGTCCGCGCCCTTGCGGTCCTTGACCCGGAACACGTTGTCGCCGTACTCGGTCCAGCGGTCGCTCTTGTCGTAGGGCTCCTTGGGCAGCAGCGCCGGGAAGTGCACCTCTTGCGCGCCCATGGCGTCCATCTCGTCGCGGATGATGCCCTCGATCTTGCGCAGCACCCGCCAGCCGAGTGGCAGGTAGGTGTAGCCACCGGGGGCGGTCCGCCGGATGTAACCGCCGCGCACGAGCAGCCGGTGGCTCGGCACGTCCGCGTCGGCCGGGTCCTCGCGAAGGGTTCGGAGGAACAGCGTCGACATCCGCAGCAGCATGTCGGTGAGGATATCGAGCGGGCGGCCACTCCTCCGACCACGTTTCGCCGGACCTCTCCTTTCGCGCTCACCGGAAGGCGGCCGACTGGATGCCGTAGAGCTCGGCGTACCGGCCGCCCAGGGACATCAGCTCCGCGTGCGCGCCGACCTCGACGACCCGGGCTCCGTCGAGTACGACGATGACGTCGGCCATCCGCACCGTGGAGAACCGGTGCGAGACGAGCACCGTCACTCGGCCGTTCCGCACCTCGTCGTGCGCGGCAGCCGAGAAGCGCTCGAACAGCGCGTGCTCGGTCTCGGCGTCCAGGGCGGCGGTCGGCTCGTCGAGCGCGAGCAGCAGCGGCTCCTCGCGCATGAAGCCGCGGGCGAGGGCGAGCTTCTGCCACTGGCCGAAGGACACCTCCACCCCCTCGTCCCAGGCCGGTCCGAGCTGGGTGTCGAGGCCCGCGGGCAGCCGGTCGACGACGTCCTCGGCGCCGGCCCGCGACACGGCGGCCTGGGCCGCCGATCGGTTGTCCAGCCGGTCGAGGTCTCCGACCCCGACCGACTGCTGCGCACGCAGCTCGAAGCGGAAGAAGTCCTGGAAGGCGCCGGCCAGGCGGTTCCGCCACTGCGGGACGGACATCGATGCGAGATCGACGCCGTCGACCTCGATGCGCCCCTCGGTCGGGTCGTAGAGCCGGGCCAGCAGCTTGACCAGGGTGGTCTTTCCCGAGCCGTTGTCACCGACGACGGCGACGACGGCACCTGCGGGAAGGTCGAGGGTGACGTCGTCGAGCACCAGGCGGTCGGTCCCGGGGTAGCGGAACGACACGTGGTCGAGCCTGATCCCGTGCTCGAGGCGGTCGGGCGGCGTGCCCTCGCTGCGGGCGTCGACGGCGGCTGCGTAGTCCTCCAGCCACATCAGCCGCCGGGAGATGTCCAGCCAGATGCTGCGCAGGAAGCCGAGCTCGCCCACCGCGGCGCCGACGAACTGCGAGAGCTGGCTGCCCACCACGAGGACGAGCACGACCTGGCCGGGGCTGCCGTCGAGCGGGCCTGCGGTCAGCACGATCGCGCCGACGTACCCGAGACCGAAGACCGCCCAGGCGAGCGCGTTCCAGGCGGCCGTCACCCAGGTCGCGCGGGCCAGCGGCGATGCGTAGGTCTCCCATTCGGTACGCCGACGGTCCACCAGCGCCTCGCCGTTGCCAGTGACCCGCAGCTCCTTGCCGGGTGCGGGGGTGGTCCCGAGCACGAAGAGGTGCCGGGCCCGCCGGTCGTGCGAGGACACCTGCTCGCGCACCTCACGCTCGACGCCAGGGCGCCAGGTGGCGGCGACGACCGTCGGCGCCGCGAAGAGCAGCAGCAGGCCGAGCACCGGGCTGATCTGGGTCATCAGCAGGATCTCGACCGCCGCCAGGCGAATGACCCAGCCCAGCGTCGAGAACAGCGACATGAACAGGTGGTCCAGGCCGAACGTGTTGCGGCGCAGGATCTCCAGCCGGTCCATGTGCTCCCGGCGCTCCTGGTGCGCGATCGTCGCCACGGTGGCGTGCAGCTCCGCGACCCGCGCCTCCATCGCGATGCTGATCCGGTCGCGGAACCGGCGGCTCAGCCGGTCGAAGACGACCTGCAGCCACCACATCAGCGTCGCCGACACGGCGAGCCCCGCGGCGGCAAGGTAGACGTTGCTGCGGTCGTGGTCGTGCAGGCCGTCGACGAGCACCGCCAGCCAGAGCCCGATGAGCGACTGCGGCAGCGCGAGGGCGAGGGTCATCACGAGCGAGACGACGAGCAGCCGCGGCTCGATCGAGTAGGCCAGCTTCGTCATCCGCCACAACGAGCTCAATGCCGGCGGCAGGTCCGCGTCCCGCTCCTTGCGCTTGGCCGAGTTGCGCTTGGTCGAGTTGCGCTTGGTCGAGTCGGGCTCAGTCGAGGTGGTCATGCACGACCTCCTCCCCCTGCTCGTCGAACTCGGCGCCGTCGAGCTCGGTGAACCGCGAGGCCTGCAGCTCGAACATGGTCCGGTAGCGGCCGCCGCGCGCCATCAGCTCGTCGTGGGTGCCGAGCTCGACGACCCGGCCGTGCTCCAGCACGCAGATCCGGTCGGCCTTGCGCACGGTGGAGAACCGGTGCGAGACGAGGATCGTGGTGCAGTCACGGGTCTCGGTGAGGATGCGGTCGAAGATCTCCGCCTCGCCGCGCACGTCGAGTGCGGCCGTCGGCTCGTCGAGCAGCACGGTGCGGGCACCCTGCCGGACCGCGGCCAGCGCACGCGCCAGTGCGACCCGCTGCCACTGACCTCCCGACAGGTCGGTGCCGCCGTCATACCCGCGCGCCAGGACCGTGTCCAACCCCGCGAGCCCGCTCGCACCGGCAGCCACCAGCGCGGACTCGACGACGTCGTCGGGCGCGCCGTTCGGAGCGACGTTGTCGCGCAAGGGGAGCTCGTAACGAACGAAGTCCTGGAACACGGCAGTCACGCCGGCCCGGTAGTCGTCGGTGTCGACGTCGCGCAGGTCGACGCCGTCCACCTCGATCGCGCCGGCCTGCGGGTCGTAGAGCCGGCAGAGCAGCTTGGCGAGGGTGGTCTTGCCGGCACCGTTGACGCCGACCACGGCCATCGACGTACCCGCCGGAACGACGAGGTCGACGCCGTCGAGGACGGTGCGGTCGGTGCCCGGGTAGGCGAACTGCACGTCGCGGAGCCGGATCTCGGGAGCGGCGGCCGACGGACGGGATCGGGTCCCCTGGCGCAGCGCCCCTGCCCGGGCCATCTCGCCGGGCAGGCGGACTGTCGCCGCGGCCGGCGCTGCCGCGGTGTCCAGCGCCCAGCTCAGTCCGCCGAACGCGACGGCCGAGGCACCGACGGCTGCTTGCAGGTAGGTCGTCGCGGCACCGAGACCGATGCCCCCGGTGAACGCCTCGTGGGCGACGTCGAGCAGGACGATGCCGTTGGCGACGAGCACCACGAGCAGCGCGCCGGCCAATGGGCGTTCCCGCATCCGGGTCGCCTCCCACTGCAGCTGGTACAGCCGGGTACGGCGCTCCCGGAACCGCTCGATCACCCAGTCGGCGAGGCCGAAGAGCCGCAGCTCCTTGGCCGCCGGCGGCTCGACCGCGAGGGTGTAGGCATAGCCGGCGTGCCGGTGCGCCGCCCGCACCTCCGCGGTGTTGCGGTCCCGCCAGACGCCGCTCTCCCTCAGCAGCCAGTGTGTGGCACCCCACGCGAGCAGCAGGACCGGCGGTGCCCACCACGCGAAGCCGACCAGGACCAGGGCGGACAGGAAACCCGATGCCAGCAGCACGAGCCCGCTGGCGATGAAGTCCATGCCCACCACGAGCGGCGGGCCGTTCATCCCGAGGTCGAAGTCACGCGCGAGCGAGAGGTCCTCGGCCAGCTCGGTGCTCTCCAGGTGCCCCATCCCGGGCGGGGCGACGGCGCCGCGCATGAGCTGGTCGTTGAGCCAGTCCGCCGTCCGCGCGCCCACCACCGCGGACGTGGCGCGGTGCACCGGCGTCAGCACCTGGAGCAGGACGAAGACGACGCCCACGAAGGTCAGCGGTCCGGTGAGCGACGACCCGTCGCGGACGGCGGCGACGAGCACACCGGTCGATACCGACAGCAGGGCCGGGAGCAGACCACGCAGCAACACGAGGCTCCACCAGGCCGCGGTGGGTCGAGGCGTCGCTCGCCACATCACCCGGAAGAACGTGACGGTGTCGCGTTCCCGCAGCCCCTTCAGCACCAGCCGGCTCCTCAGAAGAGGACCGACATGAACGCGCCGACGTCGGTGAAGCCCACTCGCCGGTAGGTTCGCCGCGCTGCCTCGTTGTAGTCGTTGACGTAGAGGCTCACGACCGGCGCGACCCCCTCGCGGGCCTGTTCGACGACGGCGGCCATCCCCGGTTCGGCCAGGCCGCGGCCGCGCAGCTCGGGGGGGACCCAGACGCCCTGCACCTGGCAGGCCGCGGTGCTCGCCGACCCGACCTCGGCCTTGAACAGGACCCGGCCGTCCTCGATCCGCGCGAATGCGCGCCCGGCCCGCACCAGCTCGGCCACCCGGCCGCGATAGGCGACCCCGCCGTCCACGCCCAGGGGTGAGATCCCGACCTCCTCGGTGAACATCGCCACGCAGGCCGGCAGCAGGACGTCGAGATCAGCCATGCCGACCGGGCGGACTCCCGGGTCGGGTGCGACGTGCGGCGCCGCCGAGATGGCCATCAACGGCTGGGGGTCGCGCACCTCGCGGGCCGGCCCCCACGCGGGTTCGAGCTCGGCCCACAGTGCGGCCACCGCGGCCCGGTCGCCCACGATCGACGCGCAGCGCCGCCCCTGCCGGCGGGCCCGGTCGGCGAACGCGCGGACCGCCTCGTCGCCGGCCTGGACCGGGACCAGGTTGGCGCCCGCGTGGCAGAGGGCCTCCAGGCGGCCGTCCGCGACAAAGCCCCACATCTCGCCGCCCAGTCGCGCGGGGTCGAGACCGACGGCTTGCACCCGGGACGCGACGAAGACGTCAGCCACCGGGTCGCGGGAGAGGATTTCGTTGACCTCGGGGAGGTCCTCGGGGCGCAGCACGCGCAGCGAGGTGCTGCGCAGCATGCCGGGCTCCCTCCCGTCCTTGCGATCCCGCGCGGACTAGCTGATGCTCACCGCGGGTTCGCCAGAGGCTACGCCCTCGAGCTGCATCTCCTCGGCGATCCGCATCGCTTCCTCGATGAGGGTCTCGACGATCTGAGCCTCGGGCACGGTCTTGATGACTTCGCCTCGAACGAAGATCTGTCCCTTGCCGTTGCCCGAGGCGACGCCGAGGTCGGCCTCCCGTGCCTCGCCCGGACCGTTGACCACGCAGCCCATGACCGCGACGCGCAGGGGAACGGTCAGTCCCTCCAGCCCGGCGGTCACCTGGTCGGCGAGCGTGTAGACGTCGACCTGGGCCCGTCCGCAGGACGGGCAGGACACGATCTCGAGGCCACGCTGCTTGAGCCCGAGCGACTCCAGGATCTGGATGCCGACCTTGACCTCCTCGACCGGAGGCGCCGACAACGAGACGCGGATGGTGTCGCCGATGCCCTCAGCCAGCAGCGCGCCGAAGGCCACCGCCGACTTGATGGTGCCCTGGAAGGCCGGACCGGCCTCGGTGACGCCGAGGTGCAACGGGTAGTCGCATCGCTCGGCCAGCAGCCGGTAGGCGTTGACCATGACGACGGGATCGTTGTGCTTCACCGAGATCTTGATGTCCTGGAAGCCGTGCTCCTCGAACAGTGAGCACTCCCACAGGGCGGACTCGACGAGAGCCTCGGGGGTCGCCTTGCCGTACTTCTCGAGCAGCCTCTTGTCGAGCGAGCCAGCGTTCACGCCGATGCGGATCGGCGTACCCGCTGCGGAGGCCGCGTTCGCGATCTCCTTGACCTTGTCGTCGAACGCCTTGATGTTGCCGGGGTTGACCCGGACCGCCGCGCAGCCGGCGTCGATGGCAGCGAAGACGTAGCGCGGCTGGAAGTGGATGTCGGCGATCACCGGGATCTGCGAGTGCCGCACGATCTCGGGGAGGGCCTCGGCGTCGTCCTGGCTGGGGCAGGCCACCCGCACGATCTGGCAGCCGGTCGCGGTCAGCTCCGCGATCTGCTGCAGGGTCGCGTTGACGTCGGTCGTCGGGGTCGTGGTCATCGACTGCACCGACACCGGTGCGTCGCCGCCCACGAGCACTCCGCCCACGTCGATCTGGCGGGAGACCCGGCGGGTGGCGAGTGGCCGGGCCGGGGTCTCGGGCATGCCGAGGTTGACGCTCATGCCTCCAGTATCGCCGGTCCGCCGCCGTCCGGCTGCCGGCCGGTCACCGGCCCTCTCGCGCTCAGCCGATGCTGATCGGGTTCACGATGTCCGCGGCCAGCGTGAGGAGCGTCACGCCGCCGAAGGCCAGCACCACCAGGTAGGTGACCGGGAGGAGCTTGTTGTAGTCGACCCGGCCCGGGTCGGGACGCCCGCGGCGACGGGCGAGCCACGACCGGACGCTCTCGTACCAGGCGACCGCGATGTGACCGCCGTCCAGCGGCAGGAGCGGGAACAGGTTGAAGATGCCGATGAACACGTTCAGGCCGCCCAGCAGGGCCAGGAAGATGATCGGCGCGCCGACCTCCACCGCCTGGCCGCCGATCCGGCTCGCGCCGACGACGCTGACCGGACCGTTGGTGTCGCGGTGGCCCCCGCCGATCGCGTCCACCAGGTTCGGGATCTTGGACGGGAAGGCGCCGACCGCCCTGAAGGTCTGAGTGATGTTGGTGCCGAGGAAGCCCACTGCCCCGGCGACTCCGTCGACCGGACCGTAGTGAAGGACGAACTTCGGGTGGTGCCCCGAGAGGCCGATGGCCGACACCGTGTGCAGCGGCCCGGTGCCGTCCGCGTCGTGCAGGCCCGGGCGCTGCGTCGGCACCAGAGTCGCGGTCGTGGTGTGCACCACGCCGTGGCGGCGGTAGGTGATCGTCACCGGTCCCGCCGGGGTCTTGCGCACGGTGCGGACCAGCGCACCGTACGTCGGCACCACCGTTCCATCGACGGTGAGGATCCGGTCACCGTGGCGCAGGCCGGCGAGCTTCGCCGGGGAGGCCGGGTCGCTCTTGCGGCACGGCCGGAGCGCCTTGTCCTTGGTGAGGTCGAAGCCCCGGACGACGCAGTCGGAGACCTGGCCGACGACGGGCGGCGCCTTGAGCTGGTCGAACGACGCGGCGGCGGCGTTCGGCAGGCCGGTGGCGACCGCGGCGCCGTAGAAGATCAGGAACGCCAGGGCGAAGTGCGTCGCCGAGCCGGCCGCCAGCACCACGGTGCGCTCCCACAGGGGGTACCGCCAGAAGGCGCGGGCCCGGTCGGCGGGCGGGACGTCTTCGAGCGGCGTCATCCCGACGATCTTGACGAAGCCGCCGGCAGGGATCGCCTTGACGCCGTACTCCGTCTCGCCGCGACGGAAGGACCAGAGCGTGGGCCCGAATCCGGCGAAGTACTGGGTGGCCTTCATCCCGAACCGCTTGGCGGTCAGCAGGTGACCCGCCTCGTGCAGGCACACCGACACCAGGATGCCGATCGCGAAGATCAGCACGCCGATCCAGAAGCTCATCCAGTGGTCCTCACGACGTTAGCTCGCCAGCCCGTCCGCGGGCCCAGGTCTCGGCATCGACAACGTCCGAGACGCTCTGAAGGTTCGCGACGCGATGCTCGTCGAGCACCCGCGCCAGCGTGTCCACGATACCGGTGAACCGCAGCCGACCCTCGACGAACGCCGCCACGCACACCTCGTTGGCCGCGTTGTAGACCGCCGGGGCGGTCCCGCCGGCCTGCCCTGCCGCCCGGGCCAGCCCGACCGCCGGGAACGCCGTGTCGTCCAACGGCAGGAACTCCCAGGTGACCGCCTGCGACCAGTCGCACCCCGGCGCCGCACCGGGGACGCGGTCCGGCCAGCCCAGGCCGAGCGCGATCGGCAGCCGCATGTCGGGCGGGCTGGCCTGGGCCAGCGTCGACCCGTCCACGAACTCGACCATGGAGTGCACGACCGACTGGGGGTGGACCACCACGTCGACGCGGTCCAGCGGGACGTCGAAGAGCAGATGGGCCTCGAGCAGCTCGAGGCCCTTGTTCACCAGGGTCGCCGAGTTGATCGTCACCACCGGGCCCATGTCCCACGTGGGGTGCGCCAGCGCCTGCTCGACCGTCACGTCGTGCAGGTCCGCGCGGGCCCGGCCGCGGAACGGGCCACCGCTCGCGGTGAGCACCAGCCGGCGTACCTCGTCGTGGCGGCCGCCGCGCAGGCACTGCGCCAGAGCCGAGTGCTCCGAGTCGACCGGGACGATCTGGTCCGGGCGGCGCAGCGCCGCCTTCACCAGCGATCCCCCGGCGACGAGGGACTCCTTGTTCGCCAGGGCGAGCGTGCGGCCCGCCTCGAGGGCCGCCAGGGTCGGGCCGAGCCCGATCGAGCCGGTGACGGCGTTGAGCACCACGTCGCAGGGCCAGCCCGCGAGCTCGGTGGCGGCGTCCGGCCCCGCCAGGATCCGCGGCACCGGGTGCTCGCCCGCGGAGTACCCGCCGGCCTTGGCCGCCGCGTAGAACGCCAGCTGCAGGTCCTGGGCGGCGCTGGCCCGGGCTACGGCGACCACCTGGACGCCGAGCTCCAGCGCCTGGCGAGCCAGCAGGTCCACGTCCCCGCCGCCCGCGGCCAGGCCGACCACCCGGAACCGGTCCGGCGCCCGCCGGACGATGTCGAGCGCCTGCGTGCCCACCGAGCCGGTGGACCCCAGCACGACCACGTCACGGCGCTCGGGCGGTGTGGTCACCGGGCCAGTGTCCCAGCGGGTGGTCAGGGTCAGGTCAACGGCGCCTGGATGAGGAGGCGGGCTCGGGCCGGCGCGGCCGTGCTCCATCGTTGTCTGAGCTGTCAGGTCAAGGGTGCCTGGATGAGAAGGCTGGCTCGAGTCTGTTCGCTGCTCTCCGTCGGTCGGACACAACGACACACAGTGTCGGCCGTTCGGCACCTTTCGGCGCCCGGAGGGCGGCGACTGTGTGTTGGTAGGGCCAAAGAGCCGCCCTCGCCCGCCCCTCGGGCGGCCCCGAACAAACGATCACGGTTCCGTGATCATCTGCGTCAACCGAGGCCAACTCAGCACGGTCAGCATGAGTTGATCACGGAACCGTGATCAACTTCGGGGCCGTCTGCCCACGGGAGAGCGGCGAACAGACCCGTGCCGCCGTCCTCCAAAGCCGGTCTTGACCTGACCGCAGCCACGACGGACGGGACAGCACGGCAGTCACGGGAGTCGCCCCCCTCCTCCTTCCAAAGCCGCCTTTGACCTGACCAGCACCACGTACGGCGGGAGAGCCGCGCGACACCGCCACCAGCCCCCCACGGGTGATCAAGGTCCACCCGGGCGCTGCCGATACGTGGCTGTGCACCAGTCCGCCCGGCACACGCCGGACACCCTGCTGTCCCTCGACGAGGTGGCCAGCATGGCGCGCGTCGCCCTGTCCGACGTGACCGAGGCGGTGCGCGACCGCAGGCTCGCGGCCCACCAGGAGCGCGGCGAGTGGCGGGTCCGCGTCGCCGACGTACGCCGGTGGCTGTCGCACCGCTGAACGTCCGACAGCTCGCCAGGCTCCCCGCCGTACAGTCTGGACGTCGTCGGAGGAGGTGAGCAGGTGGAGCGCGAGCCGCTCACCAGCTCGTGGGAGCGAGCAGCCCAGCGGGCCCGCAAGGTGCTGCCGCTGCTCGGTCTGGAGCGCAGCCGTTCCGACCTCCCGCCCGCGACTCATGACCACGCCCGCGACGAGCCTCGCCGGCGTGATCTCGACGAGGTCATCGGAGACTGCGGTCACTACGTCGACGGGCGCCGTCGGCCTGGTCGGGTGCCCCTGGAACGCGCCGGGCGGCTGGCGCGCTCCACGTCCGGCTTCGTCTGGATCGGGCTGCAGCAGCCCGACGAGCATCAGATCAACGCGGTCGCGGCGCAGTTCGACCTGCCGCCGCTGGCGGTGGAGGACGCCGTCAAGGCGCACCAACGACCCAAGCTCGACGTGTACGGCGACGTGGTCTTCGCCGTCCTCAAGCCGGTGCGCTACGTCGACCACGACGAAGTCGTCGACGTCAGTGAGATCGCCGTCTTCATCGGCCCGACGTTCGTGGTGTCCGTGCGGCACGGCGAGTCCGACGTCCTGCGCCGGGTACGGGCGGAGCTGGATGCGGGAACCGGGCACGCGAGCCCGCACGGTCCGTCGTGGGTCCTGTACCGGGCCGCCGACCTGGTCGTCGACGGCTACGAGGAGGCCATCACGCACATCGACGGCGACGTCGACGAGATCGAGAGCGAGGTCTTCGCCAGCGACGAGACCGAAGGCCACTCGCAGCGCATCTACAAGCTCAAGCGCGAGATCGCCGAGTTCCGACGGGCGGTGGTGCCGCTCACGGTGGCGCTGGAGCGGCTGGCCGAGGGCAACGTGCCGGGGATCGACGCGGCCTCGGCGCCGTACTTCCGGGACGTCCACGACCACGCGCTGCGCGCCGCCGACGCGATCGAGGGCCACGACCGGCTGCTCTCCGACGTGCTGCAGGCCGACCTGGCCAGGGTCGCGGCCCGGCAGAGCGCGATCGCCGTCCGGCAGAACGAGATCTCGGTACGCCAGAACGAGGACATGCGCAAGATCTCGGCCTGGGCTGCCATCGCGCTCGTCCCGACCGCGATCGCCGGCATCTACGGGATGAACTTCCACCACATGCCGGAGCTGGCCTGGCGCTATGGCTACTTCGGCGTGCTCGGGGTTATCGCCGGGCTCTGCGTGGTGCTCTACCTGCTGTTCCGGCGCAACGGCTGGCTCTAGGTCGCCAGCCGTACCTGCGTCACAGCTCGACGGACTCCCCCGGTGCCAGCCGGTGGTAGTCGGTGCCGCCCTTGAGGTCGACCCAGCGGTCCACCATGTCCGTCCCGATCTGGCTCAGGCCCGAGTCGTGCACGGGGAAGGTCCGGACCGGCTCGAGAGCCCGGACGAAGTCGAGCGCCTCTGAGAAGTTCACCCAGGGACCGGCGACGGGCAGCAGCAGCGTCTCGACCTTCGTCTCGGGGATGTCGAACGCGTCGCCGGGGTGGTAGATCCCGGCCACGACGTAGCCGACGTTCGCTATGCCGGGGAGACCGTCGTACACGTCGTGGTGACGGCCGCCCGCCACCTCGACGTCCAGGCCGGCGACCTGGAAGGTGTCTCCCGGACGCACCGCGTGGGCCTCGATCCCGTGCTGGGCGTGCAGGTCGCGGGCGAGGTCCTCGTTGGTGTGCACCCGCAGCCCCGCCTGCGCGAGCGGGAGGACCCGCTCGAGGGCGAGGTGGTCCGCATGCTCGTGGGTCACGAGCACGTCGGTCACCCCGCCGAGGTCAGCGTCGGTGGAGTAGACACCTGGGTCGATGACCAGCGAGCCGCCGTCCGCATCGATGCGCACGCAGGCGTGCGTGTACCTGGTCAGGTTCATCCGTCGACCCTACTGACCGACCTCAGAGCGCGACGTCGGTGAGCACGAGCACCCGTTCGTAGGAGAGGTCCTCTATCGCGGCTCGCACGCCCTCGCGGCCGACGCCGGACTCCTTCGCCCCGCCGTAGGGCATCTGGTCCGCGCGGTACGACGGCACGTCACCGATGACCACGCCCCCGACCTCGAGGTCGCGGTGCGCCCGGAAGGCCACGTGCAGGTCGCGGGTGAACACGCCTGCCTGAAGGCCGTAGCGCGAGTCGTTCACAGCGGCGAACCCCTCGTCGACGCCGTCAACGATCGACACGACCAGCACCGGGCCGAAGACCTCTTCGCACGTGACCTTCGCATCCGGGGGTGCGTCGACGAGCAGCGTCGGCGGGTACGTCGTGCCGTCGCGCTCTCCGCCGACGAGCAGCCGGCCGCCGGCCGCGACGGCTTCGTCGACCCACTGCGCGACGCGTTCCGCCGACGCCTCGTCGATGAGTGGACCCACGGTGGTCTCGTCGAGGGAAGGGTCACCGACGGCGAGCGCCTCGACGGCAGCGGTCAGGCGCGGCACGAACCGGTCGGCCAGCGACGCGTCCACCAGGACGCGCTGCACGGAGACGCAGGACTGCCCGGCCTGGTAGGTGCCGAACGTCGCGATCCGCGCGGCAGCAAGGTCGAGGTCCGCGTCCGAGGACCAGTCGGCACAGACCAGGGCCGCCGCGTTGCCGCCGAGCTCGAGCGTCACGTGCTTGTGCGGCACCGCCTGCTGGATCCGCGCTCCGACACCGGCTGATCCCGTGAACGAGATGACGGGCAGCCGAGGGTCGGCGACCAGGCCCGGTGCGCGCTCATCGGGTACGACGACGACGGCGACCGCGGCCGGGTGCAGGCCGGTCTCCGCGAACAGCTCGCCGAGCAGCAGGGCCGACAGCGGAGTCTTGGGCGCGGGCTTGAGCACGATCGGCGCGCCGACGGCGACCGCGGGCGCGAGCTTGTGAGCGACCAGGTTCAGCGGGAAGTTGAACGGCGAGATCCCGAGCACCGGCCCCCGGGCGAACCGGCGGACCAGACCGACGCGACCCGACGACGCGGGATCGGTGTCGAGCCGCTGCACCTCGCCGCCGAACCGGCGGGCCTCCTCAGCGCCCCAGCGGAAGGTCGACACGGCCCGGGCGACCTCGGCCCGGGCCCAGACCATCGGTTTGCCCGACTCGGCCACCACCAGCCTTGCGATCTCCTCGGACCGCTCGTCCAGCCGCGCCGACACGTGAGCAAGCGCCGCGGCCCGCACGTGCGCCGCTGCGGCACCGACCTCCCGGCGGCCCGCGTGGGCCGCCGCGACCGCGGCCTCGACCTGCTCGGGCGCTGTCCACCCGACCTCGGCGACCTGGCCGCCGTCGTACGGCGAGCGGACCAGGAGGCGCTGGCCCGCACCGGCCGGGAGCCGCTCCCCGCCGACCCACCCGGTCCAGACGTCGACCATCGCCTGCTCCTCGCTGTCCTACGGATTCCGTCGCCAAGAGGGACTTTCGCCCCGGAATCCGTCACAGTACCCTGCATCCATGACGAACATCGGCGGTCCAGGCCTGCCCCAGGAGCGACGGCTCGTGACCCAGGTCCCCGGCCCACGGTCCACCGAGCTGATGGCCCGCAAGGCCACCACGGTGGCCCGCGGCGTCGGGACGACGCTGCCCGTCTTCATCGACCGGGCCGGGGGCGGCGTGCTGGTCGACGTCGACGGCAACTCGCTGATCGACTTCGGCTCGGGCATCGCGGTGGTGTCCGTCGGCAACGCGGCGGACGCCGTCGTGGCGCGGGTCCAGGAGCAGGTCGCCCGCTTCACCCACACCTGCTTCATGGTGACGCCGTACGACGGCTACCTCGACGTCTGCGACGCGCTGGCGCGGCTGACGCCCGGCGACCACGACAAGCGCTCGGCGCTGTTCAACTCCGGCGCCGAGGCGGTGGAGAACGCGGTGAAGATCTCGCGGGCCCACACGAAGCGCCAGGCGGTGGTCGTCTTCGACCACGGCTACCACGGCCGCACGAACCTCACGATGGCGCTGACCGCGAAGAACATGCCCTACAAGCACTCGTTCGGGCCGTTCGCGCCCGAGGTCTACCGAGTGCCGATGTCCTACCCGTTCCGCGACCCGGCCGGCATGACCGGCGAGCAGGCCGCGGCGCGAGCGCTCGAGCTGGTCGAGAAGCAGGTCGGCGCCGACGAGGTGGCGTGCATCGTCATCGAGCCGGTGCAGGGTGAGGGTGGCTTCGTCGTGCCGGCGCCGGGGTTCCTGCCCGCCCTGGCGCAGTGGTGCACCGACAGCGGGGCGGTCTTCGTCGCCGACGAGATCCAGTCCGGGTTCGCGCGGACCGGCGACTGGTTCGCCTGCGACCACGAAGGCGTCGTACCCGACCTGGTGACGACCGCGAAGGGCATCGCCGGCGGCCTCCCGCTGGCTGCGGTGACCGGTCGCACGGAGATCATGGACGCGCCGCACGTCGGGGGCCTCGGTGGTACGTACGGCGGCAACCCGGTCGCCTGCGCCGCCGCCCTCGGTGCGATCGAGACGATGGAGCGCGAGGACCTCTGCGGTCGAGCGCGCCACATCGGCGAGGTCATGACGTCGCGGCTCCGCGAGCTCGCGGCAGCGCACGACGTGATCGGCGACGTGCGCGGTCGTGGCGCGATGGTCGCCGTCGAGCTGACCCGGCCGGGAACGCTCGAGCCCGACGCGGCGACCGCTGCCGCGGTGGCGAAGGCCTGCCACGCCGACGGGCTGGTCGTCCTCACCTGCGGCACCTACGGCAACGTGCTGCGCTTCCTGCCGCCGCTGGTGATGCCGGACCACCTGCTCGACGAAGGGCTCGGCGTACTCGAGAAGGCGTTCGCGAGCGTCGCGTAGCAGCGTTGGTCCAGACGTACTGGACGACGCAGAACTCGTTCCCTTCCGGATCGGCCATCACCCGGTTCTTGCCCGACTTGGGTTCAGGGACCGGCTGGAAGTTCAGCACCGGTCCGCCCGGGTCACTCGAGCACCGGATGTGTCGCGGGAGGCACCGCGCAGTGCACGTCTCGGCACCACGGGTCACATCAGTCACCGGTGCGGACACAAGAACACACAGTGTGGGCCCGGAGAGCCCTGAACGTGCGCGGGGAAGGTCGCACTGTGTGTTGTTAGGCCCAGCAGAGCTCCTTGCCCTCCCGACAGGACGTGGCCGCGCGTGAGCGGGATCCAGTAGCACCCGAACCGCTTGACGCCAGAGGCGTCGTGGGCGTCGCTCTCGTGACTGACCCACCCCGGCGGCGTCTCCTCATCGAGCGTCAGACGGAACGTGCCGGTGCTGCACCTCGTCGCGGTACGGCGACATGTCGTAGTCCGTCTTGCCGAACTTGCCCTCCAGCCGCACCGACTCAAGCCCGGTCTCTTCGCGTCCCTCGCGCAGGGCGACGTAGCAGACGACCTTCTGCCGCACCTCTCGGTCGGTCACGCGATCAGGGTAGACAGTCACAGGCCGCTGCCAGTCTGGCCCAAGGTTCAGCCGCGATCTTCTCCTGAAGCGGCCCACATGTGGCCAAGACGAGAGGACACGGCATGTCGAGCAACCATGTCCGCAAGTACGCGAGCATGTCCGCCCTGGTGGCGGGAGGGGTCGTCGCCGGCGGGATCCTGGCCGGCACCCTGACGGCGAGCGCCACCGACACCCCGTCACCGACCACGACGGCAACGCAGGGTGAGGCGCCCACGAACCCCAACCCGGGCGACCCCAGCAAGCCGCAGCGCTCCGACGAGACCCTGCTCACCGGCACCACGGCGTCGAAGGTCACGGCTGCCGTCCTGGCCAAGTACCCGGGCGCCACCATCGTCCGGGTCGAGACCGACAGCGACGGGGTCTACGAAGCGCACATCACGAAGGCCGACGGCACCCAGGTCGCCATCGAGGTCGACAAGAGCTTCGCCGTCACCGGCATCGAGCAGGGCGGCCCCGGAGGCGGCGGCCACGGTGACCACGACGGCGACGGCCCCGACGCGACGTCCAGCGGCAGCAGCACCTAGAGCCGGAGGCGAGAAGCCCGACCGAGTCGGCGGTGCGGGCCTCTCAGCCGACCGCGGTCAGGTCCCTCGCGCGGCGTACCGCCTCGAGCCGCGACGAGACGCCGAGCTTGGCGAGGATCGACGAGACGTGGTGGCCGACGGTCTTCTCCGACAGGTGCAGACGCGCGGCGATCTCCGCGTTGCGCAAACCCTCGTCGAGCAGGTCGAGCACCTCGATCTCGCGGTCGGTGAGCCCACCGAGGTTGGTCCTGGTGCTGGCCCTCGGGCCGCGCGGGACGCGAGCTCCGATCGAGCGCAGCTTGGTGTCGCACCGACCGACGAGCGCGACCGCGCCGAGCTGGTCGAACATCGCCCGCGCCTCGCGAACGTCGAGCTCGTCGTCGCTGTCGAGCAGGGCCCACGCTGCTTTGTACGGCAGGCCATAGGACGAGAACAGCTCAGAAGCCTGCCGGTGGCGACCGGTCATCGTGAGCCGCTCCGGCTCCCGCAGCCCGTCGGGCGGCTCGTCGACTAGACCGGCCCGCCACACCACCATCGCCAGGTCCGCGACGATGTCCTCCTCGCCGAGCCGGACGGCCTCCACGTACCAGGGCAGCACCTCGGTCCGGATCCGCTCGACGTCGCCGTCGAGGAGGTACACCTCGCCCCGGCTGGCCGCGATGAAGCCCTGGTAGCCCAACGACTGCGTCTTGGCGATGTGGTCGCGCGCCTCGTCCAGCGGGCCCCAGATCCCCCCGGCGTCACCGCGCCGCGCGCTCAGCAGTCCGAGTGCCGTCAGCGGCTCGATCCGACTGGCCCGTCCGGTATTGCGCACGTACAGCAGGTCGTGCGCCTGGTCCCTGGCCTCGTCCCAGCGGCCCATCTCCACCTTGAGGCTGATCTCGCTGGCCAGCACGCACATGAGCTGGCCGTGCAGGTCCCGCTCGGCCGTGTAACGCTCGGCCTGCTCGAAATGCTCGTGCGCCTCGGTGAGGTCGAACTCCATCCAGGCCAGCGTCGCCAGCGTCTGATAGGTGCGCGCTGCACAGTCCTCGAGGTCGTTGGCCAGCGCGATCTGGAGCCCTTGCTGGACCATCTCGCGACCGAGGGCCTGCTCTCCCAGGCACCAGTGGGCCACTCCCTTGTTGACGGTCGCGCGGCACACCACCTCGTGGTCCCCTACCTCCCGCCCCATCGCCACGGCCCGGTCGAGCCACGGCAATGACGACTCGTTCTCGGAGGCCCGCAGGTGGTGCGTGCCACGCCGGCCGATGGCCAGCGCCAGCTGCCGGCTCGGGGCGGCCCCGTCGAGCACCGACAGCGCCTCGTCGACGAATTCGGTGCCGCGGCTGTTGTCGCCGATCGTGTAGTACGACTCGTCCATCCCCAGCAGCGCTTCGACGACGTCCAGGTCGCGACCGGCCGCGCGCAGCAGGACCAGCGCCTCCTCCCAGGCGGCTATCGCGTGCTCGTGGTCGTCGGACGTCTGGCACTCGGCGGCCCGCTTCGTGAGCAGCTCGATGCGGGCGTCTGCGTCGAGCAGACCGGCGTACGGCATCGCTCGGCCGTACTGGTACGCCGCCTCCCGGTGCGCGCCCAGAGTGGCGGCGGAGTCGCCGGCCGCGATCGCGAACTCCAGCACCGCGGGCCCGTCGCCCGCGATGTCGGCGTGCTCGGCGAGCCGGGCGAACGGGCGCGGCGACATCGGCATCACCCGCAGCCGGTCGAGCACCTGCCAGTGCAGCGCACCGAGCCGACCTGGCGTGATCCCAGACAGCACCGACTGCCGCACGATCTCGTGTCGGAAGCCGTACGCCGGTGCGTCGAAGCGCAGCATCCCGGCGGTCACGCACTCGTCGACCGCGTCGGCGGTCACCTCTGGCATCGCGTGGACCAGCGCCGGCTCGACGCGCGACCCGATGACCGCGGCCGTCTCCAGAGCCAGCTGCGCCTTGGGCGAGAGGCGGTGCACCCGCGCGAGGACGGCGTCCTGCACCGTGCCAGGCAGCTGATCGCCACCGGACGCGAGGACCTCGGTGACGAAGAACGCGTTGCCGCCCGTCTCGCGGTGCAGCGACACGGCGTCGATATCGGTTCCGGCCGATAGCTCAGCGACCGCTGCAGGCGATAGCAGTGGCACCGGCAGCCGGTGCACACCGGGGAGCGACGCGATGTCGCCGAGCATCACGCGCACCGGGTCCGACGGGCCGAGGTGCTCGTCGCGATAGGTCAGGACCACGACGGCACGGGTTGTCTCTAGCCGGCGGGCGAGGAAGCGGACCAGGTCGAGGGTGGACATGTCAGCCCAATGCAGGTCCTCGATGACGAACACCGTCGGGCCTTGTTGCTCGAGCGCGCCGAGCGTCGCCTCGAACAGGCCGTCGCGTGCGCCGGAGCGCAGCAGCTCGCCGACCTTCTCGTCGAGCTGCGGCGCCACGTCGACAAGCGGACCGAGCGGGCGCGGCGAGGACAGCGGGTCGCAGGCTCCCCAGAGCAGCCGGCCGCGGGCCGAGGCGGTGGCAGCCCACTCCCGGACCAGCGCCGACTTGCCGACGCCGGCCTCGCCGTGCACGAGGACCAACCGTCCCGCCCCCGCGAGCGCTTCGTCGTGCAGGGCCTGCAGGGTCTGGACCAGGTGGGCCCTCTCCATCAGTGCCACGGGCTCAGGGTACGAACTCGTGGCCGTCCCGAGGGGCAGGAACGTCGAGATGCCCGGCATGTCCATCGACGGGTCTTGCGCGAGGACGAGCCGCTCCAGCTCCTGCAGCTGTGGGCCGGGGTCGATGCCGAGCTCGTCGGCGAGGGTCCGTCGCGCGCGCTGGTAGGACGCGAGTGCGTCGGCCTGCCGGCCGCTGCGGTACTGCGCGCACATCAACAACGCCCAGAACGACTCGCGCATCGGGTGCCAACGCACCAGCGCCTCCAGCTCGGCGACCGGCGGCGTGACGCCGGGCCGGCCGAGGTCGGCGGAGATGCGCTGCTCGAGGGCGTCCAGCCGCAGCGCACCAAGGCGTTCGGACTCGACGTCGAGCGGCTCGCAACCGGAGAACTCGGCGTACGGCCGGCCGCGCCAGCGCCCCAATGCGGCCTCCAGGATCGCACTCGCGTCGTCCGGTCGACCCTCGAGCAGGGCGGTGCCGCCCCGCGTCACGTCCTGCTCGAGGACGACCGAGTCGATGTCGCCCGGCAGCACGTCCAGCACGTAGCCGCGACGACCGGTGCGCACCACGTCCGGTACGCCGAGGTGGCGCCGCAGTCGCGCGACGTGCGACTGCAGCGTGGCCGCCGCGCCGGGCGGTGGCTCCTGCCCCCAGAGCCCGTCGACGAGCCGGTCCGCGCTCACCTCCCGGCCGGGTGTGAGGGCCAGCAGTGCGAGCAGCCGTCGCGGCAGCGGTCCGCGCACGTCGATGGCACGGCCCTGGTGGCTGACCTCCAGCGTGCCGAGAACCCAGATCTCCATGCTGGCGACGCTAGGGACGCGCCGAGCCGGGCGTGAGGGGAGAAATCCCCAGGTTCGGAAGTTGCAGGGCGCTGCCAGGGCGGGCGACCACGGTCGACAGGCAGCCACCGACCGGTGGCGGCCAGGACCGGGAAGGCCCCGAAGCGCACCCGAAGGAGAGCACGATGACCAGCACCGCAGCCACCCTGCCGACCAGCACCAGCATCCCGACCCGCCGCCCGTCGCGGCGCACCGCCGGGATCGTCGCCGGCGCCACCGCGCTCGTCGCCACCGCGGCCGTCATCGGCCTGACCACCACGGACGGATCCGGCACGGCGCAGCCCCGACCGCCGGCGCACCACCTCGTGTCTGTCGCCCGCGCCGACGCCGCCGAGTCGGCCCACGGCGCCGGCGCGGCTCTGTCGACCGGCGCCGGCCAGGCGGTGCGTGGCACCGGCTTCCCCGCCGTGCGCCCCAACGCCACCGAGCTGGTCCACGGTGGCGCGGGCTCGCTGTCCGACGCCGCCGGTCGCCCCGTGCAGACGGCTCCGTAGGCGTCAGCTGCGGCGGGAGTGCTCCACCGAGCTGGGGGTCCGCGCCTCGAGCCCGAGGTACGCACGCGCCACCATCGACACGAAGTGCGCGACGCCGTCCTCCTCGGGCGCGAGCGGCCCGGGCCGCGCATGCACGTCGGTGAGACCGCGCTGCACCGACTCGCAGGCCGACCAGTCCTGGCGGTTGGTGAGGTCCCAGAAGTCGACGGCGTACGACGGGTCGAAGCCCTCGCGTGCGGCGTCCGCGGTCGGGAACAGCCACGAGCACTCGACCCAGGTACGGTCCGCCGCAAGCGCCACCAGCCGATGGGTCATGACGTAGTCGGGGTGCAGGCTCACGAGCAGGTTCGGGAACAGCGCGACGTACATCACCGTGCGCAGCTCGGTCCCGGACAGACCCTCGATCATCGTGCCGCCGCTGCGGCCGTCGAGGGACATCGTGTCGGCGTCCTCCCGGAGCGACATCCAGCCGCCGACCCACTCACCGGGCAGGTCCAGGTTCGCGCCGCTCTCCGGCGGGCTCACCTGGCAGAGCTCGGGATGGATCATCGAACAGTGGTAGCACTCCTGGTAGTTCTCGACGATCACCTTCCAGTTGGCGGCGATCTCGTACTCGTGGGTGGCGAGCACCTGCAGCTCTGCCGGACGGTACGCCGACACGATGCCCTCGAGGTCCCCGACGTGCTCGGTGAAGTCGCCGGCCGTCCCCGACGGGTCCACGAAGACCCAGCCGTGCCAGTCCCGGCTCGGCAGCTCGATCAGGCCGAAGCCGGTGGGGTCGAAGTCGGGGACGTCGCGGAAGCCGGGCGCCGCGAGCAGCGAGCCGTCGAGCCGGTAGGACCACGCGTGGTACGGGCAGACGATCCCCCTCTTGCTGGTCTGGGATCCGCACGGCAGCAACTCGTGGCCGCGGTGCCGGCAGACATTGGCGAACGCGTGCAGGGCGCCGTCCTCGGACCGGGTGAGCAGGACGCTCGAGGTTCCCAGTGCGACCGCGCGCTGGGTGCCCGCGCCCTCGTCCAGGCCGAGCTCGGTGGCCCGCCCAACGCACACCCAGCCGGAGAAGAACGTCGCACGCTCCCAGGCCAGCACGGCCGGGTCGACGTATGCCTCCCTCGGCAGCATCCGGTTGTGCCCGTGCGGCTCGTGCGGCTCGAGTGCTCCCGCGAGCCGGGCCGGGTCGATCGGGGCGGGCCGGAAGGGACGTGTCTCCTGACTGAACACACAGTCAGGATAGAAGGTGGGAGGCCGTGAAGTCCAGAGGGTCACCAGTCGAGACGCCGATCCCCCGCAGCCGGTCGGACGACACCGCCGACCACGTTGGCGAAGTACGGCAGGGTCACTAGAGGCCTCCTGCGAAGCTGTCGAGGCTGGACACGTCCCGCTCGCCGCGGCTGAGCCAGCGGTAGATCACCAGGCCGAGCACCACGGCGAGGAACGATGCCAGCAGCATCAGCGAGGCCAGGGCGTTGAGCGCCGGCGTGGGCGCCGCCCGCGCGGTGTTGTAGATCTTCACCGATGTCGGTTCGCTCGAGGCGTCCCCCGAGAGGTAGCGCACGATGACGAAGTCGTCGATGACGTCGGCGAACACGAGGACCGCGCTGGCGAAGATGGCCGGCGACAACATGGGCAGCAGCACCCGCCAGATGGCAGCCGTCGGCGGGGCGCCGAGGTCCACGGCGGCCTGCTCGTACTGCTTGCCGATCGTCAGCAGCCTGGCCCGCACGATGACCACCGGGTAGGACAGCTGGAAGGTCACCAGGCCGGCTACCTGCGCCGAGGTACCGAGTTGCAGTGGGGTCACGATCTGGTTGACGAGGAACAGCAGGGCCACCGCCAGCAACGTCTCCGGGATGACGAAGGACAGCAGCATCACGAAGTTCGCGCCCTCCGGCAGCCGGCCCCGCCAGCGGTCGATGCCGAGGGCGAAGGCCACTCCGAGCGGGACGGTGATCGCCGTCGCAAGGACGCCGAGCACGAGGGTGTGCACCAGCGCGGTGTGCAGGGTGTCGTCGTGCCAGACCGACCGGATGGGGTCACCCCAGTACCACCGGAACGAGAAGCCCTGCCACAAGGTCCGTGACCGGCCGGCGTTGAAGGAGAACAGGACGGCGATGATCACAGGGAGGAGGGACCACACGAGGTAGCCGAAGGTCATCAGCTGCAGGAACCGGGGTGGCCGGAACGGGTTCTCCCACCAGCGCCTCAGCCCTGCCACCGACGGTGCGGTCACGAGGCGAGCCCTTCGGAGCGGGCGCTGCGCACGTAGAACAGCATCGGGACGAGCGACACGACGAGGACGAGCAGGACGAACGCCCCGGCCTGCCCGGTCTGCCCAGGCGTGAGAACCGTGTTGTTGATGAGGTTCCCCACCATTGCCGTGTGCGGTGAGGCGGAGAGCAGATCAGAGGTGAAGTAGTCACCGAGCATCGGCAAGCAGGTCAGGAGCACGGCTGCGATCACGGCGGGGACCGACAGCGGCACGGTCACCCGGCGGAAGGTGTCGAACCGGCCGGCTCCGAGGTCGCGAGCGGCCTCCAGCATGTGTGGCTGCAGGCGATCCAGCCCGGCGTACAGCGGCAGGATCATGTAGGGGACGTAGCCGTAGACGAGGCCCAGCACCACGACGAGCGATCTGCCGTTGAGCCAGTCGATCTGGACCGAGTACAGCCCGCCGAGGCTGAGGGCGCGGTTCACCAGACCGTCGGTCTGCAAGAGGTTCACCCAGGCCAGCATCCGCATCATGTAGCTGATCCAGAAAGGCGCGATGAGCAGGGCGAGCAGCAGTCGGCGGTGCCGGCCCGCGAGCCGTGCCGTGTAGTAGGCGACCGGGTAAGCGACCAACAGGCAGAGCAGGCTGGCCGTGCCCACGTACACGGCTGTTCGCAGCAGGGCAGGCCCGAAGTAGCCGTTGGGCCCGATGATGTGCGAGAACACGCCCGTGAACTGCGTCGCGTCCCACTGCAACGGGTTGTAGACCGGCAGCGGCGTCCGGAAGACCGGGTCGACGCCGCCGAAGACGATGGCGAGAACCACGTAGAGCGGCGCGACGAAGAGCAGCGCGAGCCACACCGCGCCTGGCAGCGCGAGCAAGGGCCACAGCGGGCTGCGCCGACCCGACGTGCGGCGCCGGGCGCGCATCAGCACCTCAGGCGCCCGCCTTGAAGCGCTGCCAGACCTCGTGCCAGGCGGCGTCCGCGTCGGGCGGCAGCTCGAGCAGCCGGTAGCCCTGGGTGAACCACTCCTGCTTGACGACGGCGGTGCCGAGGTTCTTGGGCACGTAGCCGTCCGAGATGGTCTGCGCGGGGCTCAGGCTGTTCTGCGGCGGCTGGTAACCGATGTAACCGAAGTTGTCGAGAGCGTTCTTCGTGTCCAGCATGAAGTTGACGAACAGGTGGGCCAGCACCGGGTTCTTGCCCTGCGAAAGGATCACCATCAGGTCGTTGTCGACCATCCCCTTGCCGTCCTCGGGGAACCAGTAGGCGAGCACGTCGGGCTTGACGCCTTTCGGCAGGTAGTACTGGGCGTTCACCACGTCGCCGGACCACATCTGGGCCAGGTCCATCTGCCCGGCCGGCAGGTCGTTGTACATCGTGATCGTGACCTTGGGGTCGGTCTTGGCCTGCATGTCGAGCATCTGGGTCTGGATGGTGGCGATGTCCGCGGGCTTGGTCGAGTTGATGTCCGTCAGCCCGGCCCGCAGCGCAACCATGGCCATCGCGGTGTGCCAGTCGTCGATGACCGCGTCCCGCTTCTTGTACGCCGGGTCCCAGAAGACGTCGTACGGGTTGGCCATCGGGCCGATGTCGGCGGTGATGCGGTCGGCCCGCCAGCCGATGCCGGTCGTGTAGACGGTATAGGGGACGGTGTAGTGCCAGCCGCCGTCGTACCAAGGATCGGAGAACTGGGGCCAGACGTTGGTGATGTTGGGGATGTAGCTGTGGTTGAGCGGCCGGATCAGGCTGGCGCTGACCATCTTGGAGATCTGGTCGTAGCTCGGGAAGTACATGTCGAAGCCGGACTTCCCGGTCCGGATCTTCGTCAGCGCCTCGTCGGTGTCGTTGAAGGTCGACACTCGGACCTTCACGTTGTAGGCGGCGTACTTCTTCTCGAACGCCTTCACCACGTGCGGGCCGATGTAGTCCGCGTAGTTGTACAGCTGGAGGGTGGCGCCCTTCTCCGGCGTCAGGCCGTCGGCGATCAGGTCGTCCTTGTGCACGGGCCAGGTGACCGGCGTGGACGGACTGGCGATCGTCAGGGCAGCAGCGGTCGATCCCGGGGTTGACGACCCGGAGGACGGGGTCGACTTCGCACATGCCGCAAGTGCTTCGAGAAGGGCCGGACCGCCGAACGCGGCCAGCCCCATCCGGCCGATGAACGTGCGTCGTGGGATCGGCCGGGTGCGACGGGGTGGGGGCTCGTCGGGCACGGGATCAGCCTCCTCGCGCCTGCGTCGTGGCGGGCGGCGTTCGGGCGGACGCCGGGTGCACCGACCTTGACTCGGCTCCCGCACGCTTGCATAGACTGAACGCTCAGTCAACACCTTCGAACAGAGGTAGGCCATGGGCCTCGCAGCGGCCGCCGCGCCGGGGATGCTCGCGCTCGACGAACAGATCGCACAGCAGGAGGCCGTCTTCCTCGACCGCCAGCCCAGGTCGGCCGCGATGGTCGCCCGCGCCAAGCGGTCGCTCGCCGGCGGAGCCACGTCCAGCTGGCAGATCGCCCAGCCGCAGGCCGTATGGCTCACCCACGGGCGCGGCTCGAAGATCTACGACGTCGACGACACGGAGTACGTCGACATGCACGGCGGCTACGGGGTGTCACTGGTCGGCCACGCGCACCCGGCCGTCGTCCGGGCCGTGCAGGATCGGGTCGAGCGCGGGACGCACTTCGCGCAGCCGACCGAGGACGCCGTCGTCGTCGCCGAGGAGCTGGCTCGGCGGTTCGGCCTGCCGCTGTGGCGCTTCGGCAACTCCGGCACCGAGGCGACCATGGACGCGGTGCACCTGATGCGGGCCGCCACGGGCCGCGACCTGGTCATCAAGGTCGAGGGCGGCTACCACGGCCACCACGACTCGGTCGAGGTGTCGGTGCTCCCCGAGGCGGACGAGGCTGGCCCGGCCCACCGGCCGACGGCGGTTCCTGGCAACACCGGCATCCCGCAGGCCATCGTCGACCTGGTCGCCGTCGTCGGCTTCAACGACGCGGACATGGTCCAGCGAGCCCTCGAGGAGAACCCCGGCCGGGTCGCCGGGATGATCGTCGAGCCGGTGATGATGAACGCGGGGATCATCCCGCCCGAGCCGGGCTATCTCGCCGCCGTGCGCGACCTGCTGCACGCCCACGGCGCGCTGCTGGCCTTCGACGAGGTGAAGACGGGCCTCACGGTCGGCCCCGGAGGCGCGACCGAACGGTACGGCGTGACCCCCGACATCCTCTGCCTGGCCAAGGCGCTGGGCGGCGGCATCCCGGTCGGCGCGATCGGGGGCACCGCCGAGGTGATGGGCCTCGTGGCGGACGGGACCTACGAGCAGGTGGGCACCTTCAACGGCAACCCCCTCTCGATGGCCGCCGCCCGGGCCACCCTGCTCGAGGCGCTGACCCCCGAGGCCTACCAGAGGGTCGAGGCCCTGCGCGGCCGGCTGCACCAAGGCGTCAGCACGGTCCTCGCGGACCACGGCCTGCCCTGGCACGTCGTGACGATCGGGGCGAAGGGGTGCATCAGCTTCCTGGACCACCCGGTGCGCAACTTGCGCGACTTCCACGACATCGACGACCGGCTCGGCCACCTGCACTGGCTGGTGCAGCACAACGGCGGGGTGTTCCTGCCGCCCTGGGGCAAGGTGGAGCAATGGCTGCTCTCCGTGCAGCACGAGGAGGAGGATGCCGACAGGTTCGTCGCCAACGTGGCGACGTTCGCCGCGCTGGTGAAGGGCTGACGACATGGTCGATGCGCTCGCCGACTCGGCCGGCGGGGCCGTGCGCCTGGTCAGGCTGGAGAAACGGTTCGAGGGCAGCCACGCGGTGCGCGGCATCGACCTGGACATCCACGCCGGTGAGTTCTTCTCGCTGCTCGGGCCGTCCGGCTGCGGCAAGACCACGACCCTGCGCATGATCGCCGGGTTCGAGGAGCCGTCGGCCGGCGAGATCCTGCTCGACGGTGCCGACCTGGTCGCCGTACCGGCGCACCGCCGGCCGGTGAACACCGTCTTCCAGTCCTACGCGCTGTTCCCGTTCCTCGACGTGTGGGACAACGTGGCGTTCGGTCTGCGCTACCAGAAGGGCAGGGGGAAGGATCGCAAGGAGGGCAAAGTCACTGCCCGCCGTCGGGTCGGCGAGATGCTCGAGCTGGTGCAGATGACCGACTACGCCCGGCGCCGGCCCGGCCAGCTCTCCGGCGGCCAGCAGCAGCGGGTGGCTCTCGCCCGAGCACTCGTCCTGCAGCCGCGGGTGCTGCTCCTGGACGAGCCGCTCGGCGCGCTGGACGCCAAGCTGCGCAAGCACCTGCAGCTCGAGCTCAAGGCGATCCAGCAGGAGGTCGGCGTCACGTTCGTCTATGTCACCCACGACCAGGAGGAGGCGCTGACGATGTCCGACCGGCTGGCCGTGATGCGGGACGGCCGGGTCGAGCAGGTCGGCGCTCCGGAAGCCGTCTACGCCGCACCCGAGTCGGCGTACGTCGCGGGCTTCCTCGGCTCGGCCAACGTCCTGGACGTGACCGTGCTCGGCGCCGGGCCGGGCGGGTCGGTCGACTGCGGCCTCGGCGAGCTCGGGCTGCGTGCGGTCGGTCCGACCACGGCAGGATCGGGCAAGGTGATCGTGCGACCGGAGCGGATCGTCCTCGAGCCGGCCGAGGACGCCGCCCCCGAGCCGGCCGGGCACAACGTCTTCCACGGGCTGGTCGACCGGATCGTCTACCTCGGGCCGACGACGCACGTCGTGGTCCGTCTGGCCGACGGTCAGACCCTGCTCGTCGCCGTGCCCAACACGGGCGAGCCGCTCTCCTCGCCGTTCGTGGTCGGACGGCCGGTGCGCGCGACGTTCCCGGCGGAGGCGGCCCGGCTGCTGCCCGGGGACGAGGGGCTCACGGCCGATCCGACGGAGGCGCTGCCGGACCAGCGCGCCTCAGCGGCCGCCGGAACGACCTGACCGCAGCGCTCCCTGCCGCGGCGGCGTGCGCCGCGGACGCCAGCCGGTGCCCAGCTCGCGGGACGCGAAGGCCATCGCGATCGCGAACGCCCGCTCCGGATCGACGACCGGGTCCTCGAGCGCGACCTGGATCGACAGGCCGTCGATCAGCGCGGAGAAGGTGATCGCGAAGGCGTCGGCGTCCACCGCCGCGATCTCCCCGTCGGCCTGCCCGTCGCGCACGACGCGGGCGATCGTGTCCCGCCAGCGCTGGTCCAGCTCGATGCGGTCCTTGGCGATCTCGGGGTGGCGGAAGGCCTGTGCCCACAGGTCGAACCAGAGTCCCCAGGCCCCCGGGATGTCGCCCTCCCCCTCCGGCACGCAGGTCGTCGCGACCAGCATCTCCAGCCGTTCCCGCGCCGTCCGCAGCAGCTCGAGCGCCGCCTCCACGTCGGCGTAGAACGACCGCTCGGAGTAGCGCAACGCCTCGGTCAGCAGCCGGTCCTTGGTCTCGAAGTAGTAGATGACCAGGGCCGGGCTCGCGCCCGAGCGGCGCGCGACGTCGGCGATCCGCGTCTCGGAGAAGCCCCGCTCGCCGATCAGCTCGGCCGCTGCCTGCAGCATCTGCTCGCGGCGCTGGTCGGGTGCGTCCTTGGCGGCGGGAGCCGATGACTCGACGGGCGACACCACGGTCTCGAACTCCTCCGCTCGGTGCGGGCCGAGACTCCAGCCGACCCCTTGTCGCGCAGATTACCACCGACCTAGACTGAACAGTCAGTCAACGGTTCGGAGGGGCGGGATGTCGGTGAGCGCACCCGACGCGGTGCGCGCGATGCTCGGCGCCCGGTCGGTGGCGGTCGTCGGTGCGAGCCCGCGACCGGGCACGTTCGGGGAGCGCCTCGTCACCGAGGTCCTGCGCAGCCCAGCGCAGCCGAAGGTGTCCCTGGTGAACCCGCGGTACGCCGAGATCGCGGGCCGTCCGTGCCACGGCTCGCTCGCGGACCTGTCCGAGCCGGTCGACCTTGTGCTGCTCGGCGTACCGGACGCGGCCCTCGACGAACAGCTCGAGCTCGCCGCGGCGCGCGGTGACCGGGCGGCGGTCGTCTTCGGTGCGGCCTGGTCGCCGCCCGCGCCCGGGCCGACCCTCCGCGAGCGCCTGGCCCAGCGGGCCGAGGCGGCCGGCATGGCGTTGTGCGGGGGCGGGTGCATGGGATTCGTCGACGTGACCGGCGGGCTGCGTGCGATCGGCTACCTCGAGAGAGAGGAGCTGCCCGCCGGCCCGGTCGCGCTGGTCTCGCACTCCGGGTCCGCCTTCTCCGCCCTGCTGCGTTCGCGGCGGCAGATCGGCTGGACGTTGGCAGTCTCGTCCGGGCAGGAGCTGGTGACGACGACCGCGGACTACGTCGCGCACGCTCTCGACCGCCCGGAGACGAAGGTCGTCGCACTCCTGCTGGAGACGCTGCGGGAGGTCCCCCGACTGCATGCCGTGCTCGACCGGGCCCGCGACCATGACGTTCCGGTCCTCCTGCTGGCGGTCGGCGGAACGCCGCCGGCGTCCGCACTGGTGGCGGCGCACTCAGGCGCCCTGGCCGGTGCCGAGGCGACCTGGGAGGCACTGGCCGAACGGCACGGACTGCTGCGCGTCGACGACCTCGACGAGATGGTCGACCTGATGGAGCTGCTGGCGGTCGGACGCCGTGTCACGGTGCGCGGGGCGGGGTCCGGTATCGCGACGCTGCACGACTCAGGCGCCGAGCGCGTGCTCACGGCCGATGTCGCGCACCGGGCGGGAGTGCCGTTCGCGACGCTGTCCGCGACCACCGAGCAACGTCTCAGCGCGAAGCTCGACCCGGGCCTCGAGGTCGCCAACCCTCTCGACGTGTGGGGCACCGGGGACGACACCCGCGAGCTGTTCGGAAGCTGTCTCGCCGCACTCGCCGACGACCCGGCCGTCGCGGCGGTCGCACTCGCGGTGGACCTCGTCGAGGAGTACGACGGCGACGACTCCTACCCGTTGGCGGCCCTCGACGCGGCAGCCGCGACGAGCAAGCCCGTCGTGGTGCTGTCGCACCTGACCAGCGCCGTCGACCCGGTGTGGGCGCAACAGCTGCGCGCCGCCGGCGTACCGGTGCTCGAGGGGACGCGCAGCGGCCTGCGTGCCCTCGCACACCTGATCGCCCTGGCGGAGCCGTGGCAGCGCACCCCCTCTCCTCCTCCGGACGAGGCGCGCCGTGACCGCTGGCTCGCCCGGCTGGGTCGCGGACCACTGAGCGCGATCGAGTCCTTCGCCCTGCTGCGCGACTACGGCATCACGACGGTGGACGTCGCGCCCGCCAGCAGCCGGGCCGAGGCGCTGCTGCGCGCCGAGCGGGTCGGTTACCCCGTCGTGCTCAAGACCGACGAGGCCGTGGCGCACAAGTCCGACGTCGGCGGCGTCATTCTCGGGCTGGCAAACGCGGGACAAGTGGTCGCGGCGTACGACGACCTGGCGACCAGGATCGGTCCGAGAGTGCTGGTCTGCGCAAACGCGGACCCGGGTGTCGAGATGGCGCTCGGTGTGACCCACGACCCGCTGCTCGGCCCCCTCGTCGTCGTGGGCGCAGGCGGGGTCCTCGTCGAGGTGCTGGCCGACCGGGCGGTGGCCGTGCCACCACTGGACCGGGCCCGCACGACCGGCCTGGTCCACGGGCTGCGGGTGGCGGCGTTGCTCGGCGGGGTCCGCGGTGGCGCCGCGACAGACGTCGACGCGCTCGTCGACGCCGTGTGCGCGGTCTCGGTGCTGGCCGTCGAGCTGGGGTCGGCGGTCGCCGCAGTCGATGTGAATCCGTTGGTCGTCTCCCCGACCGGCGCACGCGCGGTCGACGTGCTCGTGCTCAGTAGCTGAACGGCGCACCGGTCACCGGGTGTCGAGGTCGCGACGCCGGAACGCCACGATGGGCGGCGAATCCGGCTCGGTCACGCCACGGGAGTGCGACAGCACGATGAGCGGGTGGTGACTGGACTCATGCAGGCTCACATCCGGGCTCTCAGCACGTCGACCTCGCAGCCTGGCAGGAACGGGTCGAAGCCGTGCTCGACCAGCCAGCGGATCCCCAGCAGGCTCCGCAACGACCACAACCCGCGGATCACGTCGAGGTCGAGGTTCGAGCCGTAGCCGGCGACGACATCGCCAAGGCGCTCTTCGTGTCCGAGCGTCACAGTGGCGAGGTCGTACAAGGGATCGCCTTGGCCCGCCTCGGACCAGTCGAGCACGAGGGAGATCTCGTCACCGTCGACGAACACGTGGTCGATCTGCAGGTCGCCATGCGTGAACACCGGTGTCCACGGCCGGAGGGCAACCTCGGCAACCTGCCGGTTGCGCCTGACCAGGTCGGGGGGAAGGGCGCCATGTGTGACGAGCCACTCGCATTCGCGGTCGAGGTCCGATGCCGTCTCGCCGCGTCGGCTACTGGGCCAGGGCGGCAGCGGCGCATCGTGCAGCTTCCGGATGGTGGTACCCGTCGCGGCCCACACCGCAGGCGACGCGGTCGACGGTTCGCCGAGGCGGCCGAGTGCCGTGCCCGGGAGGGCGGCGAGCGCGAGCACGTGCGGCTTGTGCCACAGGACCTCAGGGGTCGGGATCGCCGCCATCGTCATCGCCGCGACCTCGACGTCGATGTGCGTCTGGTCGCCGTCGATCTTCAGGAACGTGTCACCGAGGCGCAAGGTAGCCCGCTCGCTATGGGCGACGACGACCGTGAGCTCCTCCACGTTCGCCGTTATAGCCGCATCGTGCTGCCGTCCTTCAGGCGGCGTGGACGTGCTTGGTGAAGGCGACCTCGATGCGGCTGGGCGATTGTTGGGGATACGCGCCGGGTTGGGGTGGTGGTCGGGATCGGTAGCGATGCCCGGTGGGGGTGACGATCTCGACCTCCTGCCGGCCGGCCCGGCTGTTGTCGGTGGGTCGGGCCCGCCAGCCGGGTGCCTCTTTGGTGTAGTTGCACGCCTCGCACAGGCCTTCGCCGTTCGCAGCGCTGGTCGGTCCGCCCTCGGCATGGCTGACAACGTGGTCGCCGTGGCGGATCGGGGCGTCACACCACGGGGTGCGGCAGGTGTCATCGCGTTGGACGAGGAAGTCGCGTAGCCCCTCGGGGAAGCAGCGGACCTTGGACTCCATGGCCACCAGCTGCCCGGTACCGGGGTGGGTGAACAGCCGCCGCAACCACACCTCGGCGGCCCTGCTCTTATCGATGGTCCGCGGGTCGAGGTCGGCATCGGTCGGCGACGGGGTGCGGGGCCGGATCAGGTCACGCGCCCAGCCGGCCGGCACCGCGCCGTAACCGGGAATGCAAGCCGGCTCGCGGTCACCGCTCAGCAAGGTGCGGTGGGTCATCACCAGGTTCACCGTGACGGGCACCCCCCCGGCGGCGGATTGCCCGGTCATCCGCTCGACCGCCAGATCGGCCATCAGCTGCGCCCGGCTGCGCGGGTCGCCGTCAGCCAGCAGCGCGTCCGCGGCCCTGCCCGGTGCGGAGCAGGAGGCGACGGCCTGGGCGACCGGGAGCAGCGCGGTCAGGTAGGCCATCGTGTCCGGGGCCGGGCGCAGCGAGATCCGCCGCTCGGACTGCGCGCGGCGGGCCCGGTCCACCACCGCGTGCGGGTCCAGCCGGTAGGCGACCCGCTTCGCCACGGCGATCAGTGCGCGGTCACCCTTGCCGTCCAACGTGTCCGGGTCCGCGCACAGCTCGGCATCGACCAGGCGACCATCCTCCATTGTCAGGCAGGCGGTCTCCCGGACCAGCAGCGTCGCGCGCCACTCCGACAAGCGCCCGCAGGTCAGGGCCGCCATCGTGTGCGGCATCTCCCCGGTCAACGCCAAGGCCAACCCCAGATGACGACTCCCCGCGGAAGGGCGACTCTCGCCGGCCCAGCGCCACCTGCGCCCCGGCTCCACGCCCGCGTTCCTGGACCGGCACCCCGCGCGCCGCCTGCGCGGACAACACAGACTCGTGCAGGTCCGTGGCGGCGCGGGCTTGTGCAGCGGCAGCCGCAGACTTCAGCTCCTCCAGCACCCGAATCTGATCGATCCGCTCGGCGTCCGATACGGCCCGGTCCATGCTCGCCAGCGCGGTCCGGAAGTCCGCCACCGCAGCGGCCGTCAGCGCGGACCCGCCCGCCTCCACTGACCCCGGTGCTTCGAACATGTGATCGAGTCTACTAGGACCGCTGACACATCGGGAGGCCTATGGATCAGGTCCCCGACCAGCCGCACGGGAAGACCGCGACGTCCCCGGCGGCGATCTCGGTCGGAGCACCTCCGTCGGGTGTGACGGTCATCCGACCGGCGACCAGGTGGATGACCTCATGCGTCTCGAGCAGCCAGCGCGACGGCCCGGGCGTGCACTTCCAGACTCCGCCGATGAGTCGCCGTCCTCCCACGGCGTCACGCCGCGGGTCTGCATCGGCTCTCGCGTCGCCTCATCGGGCAGACCCCAGTCCTCGAGGTCGGTCACGCCGGCAGCGTCGGGAAGGAACGGGGTGATGGCCACGGTGGACGTCATGCGGTGGTCCTCTCGGGGAACGGCAGGGCGATGGGATCGGGGGCGAGGCGGCTGCGGCCCTCCGCGTCGAACCGGTCCAGCCCCAGGTCGGTGACGTCGAGGACGTCCGTACGACGGGTGAGCACGAGGTCGGCCGCAACGCGCGACACCGCCGGTCCCCACATCATCCCGTGACCGCCTGCGGCCGCGACCACGGTGCCGGCCACCGGGCCCTCCGCGCCGAGCACGGGGCCGAGGATGGGCAGGTGGTCGGGCGTGTAGTCGATGGTCGCCGCCCAGCTCTTGCGCAGCCCCAGCTTCTCGGTGACCGGCACCAGCTCGGCGACCCGTCGGCGCATCAGGGCGCAGTACTCGTCGTCGAACTCCGTCGCCACGCCCGGCGGCTCCGCCGGGTTGCTCATCCCCCAAAGGAGGCCACCCTCCTCGGGGCGCCAGTAGATGCCGGCCTGCACGTCGAAGACCATCGGCAGGCGGTCGGCCGCGAGATCGGGATGCGCCTCGGTGACGACGACCTGGTGACGGGTCCTGCCTGCGGGGATGCGTACGCCGGCCGCGCGGCCGACATCGGCCAGCTGCGGCCCCCCAGTGAGCACCACCCGCTCGGTGGCGATGACACCCCGGGACGTGCGGACACCGGTGACCTGTCGCGAGCTGCCGAGCAGACCGGTGAACGCGACCCCTTCGCGGACGTCGACCCCGGCCGTCACGATCGCAGCGGTGTAGGCCAGGACGTTGCGCGGCGGGTCGATCCAACCGTCGCCCGGCGCGTAGGACGAGCCGAGGGTCAGGCCGGGCGCGACCGCCGGGTTGAGTCGGTCGAACTCGTCGGGTTCGAGCCACCGCACGTCGAGCCCCAGCGCTCGCTGCATCGCGATCCGGGCATGCGCCGGCTCGACCTCTGCGGGCGTGAAGCACGGCATGCAGTAGCCCTGCTCCACGAAGCCCGAGTCGACGACGAGCTCGCCGCGCTGGTGACGGTAGAAGTCCTGCGCCCACATGCCGAGCCGGACCGCGGCCTCGGTCCCGCCCTGGGCCCGGACCATGCCGGCCGCGCGACTGCTCGCGCCCTGGCCCAGCCCCGCGGACTCGAGCAGCACGACCCGCTCCAGCCCGGCGCGCCGGAGGAACCAGGCGCACCACGCCCCCACGGTGCCACCGCCGACGACGACGGCGTCGGCCGTGTCCCCCGTCGAGACGCTGGTCACGAGGCGGAACGCTGGCATAGACTGAACGGTCAGTCAATAGGGCAAGAACGGGAGTGCGGATGCACCGTCTCAGCGAGGAGGACCTCGCGCTGCGGCAGGCCGCTCGCACCTTCGCCGATGAGCTCATCCCCCACGAGGTCGAGATCGAGCTGGCCGGCGGCGAGGTGCCGCACGCGCTGGCCGAGCAACAGCGGGCGCGCGCCCGCGAGCTCGGGCTGGTCGCGACGAACATCGCGCCGGAGTACGGCGGCACCGGCGCCACGACGCTCCAACAGGTGCTCGTGCAGGAGCAAGGCGGCCGGGTGACCAACGCGCTGGCCTGGGTGATGACCACACCCCCGGGATGGCTCCCGTCGGTCGCGACGGCGTACCAGCGGCAACGGTGGCTCGAGCCGACCGTCCGCGGGGACGCCACGGAGTGCTACGCCATCACCGAGGAGTACGCCGGGTCCGACGTCGCCGACCTCGCTGCGACGGCGCGGCGGGACGGCGAGGACTACGTCCTCGACGGCGAGAAGTGGCACGTGACGTCGTACAACGAGGCGACCTACGCGTTCTTCCAGGCCCGCCTGCAGGGCGGCGAGCACCACGGGGAGCACGCGATGTTCTTCGTCGATCTGCCGTCCCGGGGTGTGCGGGTGGTGCGCACACCGGCGTACTCACACACCATCGGCCACCACCACCCGATCGTGGCCTTCGAGTCGGTCCTGGTGCCGGCGGCGAACCTGGTCGGTGCCGAGGGCGACGGCATGACCTTCGCGCACGAGTGGTTCCGGTTCGAACGGCTGATGGTCGCGGCCCGCTGCCTCGGCGCGGCGGACCGCCTCGTCGAGGAGGCGACCGCGTTCGCCACGACCCGGATGGTCAGCGGCCAGGCGCTGGCGGACCACCAGCTGGTGGCGGCCATGCTGGCCGACAGCGTGACCGAGCTCCTCGCCGCGCGCAGCCTTGTCTACGCCGTCGCGCGCGCGATCGACGACGGCGCGGACCGCAAGGTCGCGCACGCGCAGTGCTCGATGGCCAAGCTCTACGCGTCGGAGATGGCCGGCCGGGTGGCCGACCGGGCGGTGCAGATCTTCGGCGGCCGCGGATACATGCGCGAGAACGTCGCCGAGCGGTTCTACCGCGAGCTGCGCGTCGAGCGGATCTGGGAAGGTGCCAGCGAGGTGCAGCGGGTGATCATCGCGCGCCAGCTCGGCAAGCTCGGCCTGCGCGAGCTCAGCTGAGTGCGC
>DATBDW010000085.1:0-12845 GCA_036269735.1 Actinomycetes bacterium | reverse complement strand
CGCGCAACGCGCCGTGCCCGTGCGGTTCCGGCAAGAAGTTCAAGCGCTGCCATGGGGACCCGCGGGCCCGGGTGAGCTGAGGCCGGTCGTCGACTGTCGCGCCGTTGTGCGTGACGGTCAGGTCAAGAGCGGCTTGGGACGAGGATGGGCTCGGTCGGCGCGGCCCTGACGCCTCCGTCCCGGGTGCGGCCGGACCTCAGAACACACAGTCCCCTCGATCGCGGGGTCCCGCTGAGCGTGCGTCATGGTCGAGGGAGGCGAGACTGTGTGTTCGCGTGTCCGCGACGGACAACTCCGCGACACATCCGGTGCGGGTGGCAGCTGTCGACTCAGCTGAGTCCCGGACGTCAACCTCCGCACCAGTTGTGTCGCCGAGCCGTCGCCCCACGGTCAGTGCAGGCACCCACCGGTACCCCCTTCCTCCTCCAGGCGCTCTTGACGTGAGCCGCACCAGCAACGGCGGGGAGCGGCGAGGTGGCCAACCTCGCCATGATGGGCACCGACCACCTCGGGAGGTGCGATGACGCCGAAGCAGCTGCGGACCTACTGCCTGGCCAAGGCAGGCGCCTGGCCGGACGAGCCGTGGGAGGGCGACACGGTGGCAAAGGTGGGGGCCAAGATCTTCGCGTTCCTGGGGACGGAGACCGTCGGTCTCAAGTGCGGCGCGAGCCGTGAGGAGGCCGACGAGTGGTTGGCCCGCTTCCCGGACGACGCGTCGGTGATGCCGTACATCGGCCGGTCGGGGTGGAACTCGCTGCGCATCTCGGGGTCGATCCCCGACGAGGACCTGCGCGAGGCGATCGACGCGTCCTACGACACTGTGGTGGCCAAGCTGCCGAAGAAGGACCGCCCGCCGGTTTCCTGAAGCTTTCCGAGCCGAGTCCTCAGCCGACCTCGAGGGCTGTGCACTGCCAGCGGCCGTCGAGGCCCTCGAGCCGGATAGCCAGAGCGGTGCACCGCGGACCTCGTCGCACCGACGCGGCGACCTCGGCGACGCCGTCCGCCGGCTCGCTCACGTGCAGGGACCGGACGACACCGCGGGCGGGTTCGGTCGGCGACGCGTCGATCCGCCCGGCGAGGTCGTCGAACACCCCGCTCGTCGTCCATCGCACGAGCTGGCTCAACGGCCGGTCACCGGCGAGCACCTCGACCACGGCCTGAGCGAACTGACCCGACCACCGACGCAGAGGCGGAAGCGCAGCGGTCCCCGTGGGCTGCGGTCCGAAGTCGACCTCGTCTGCGTCGTCCTGGGCGGCCGGCCGCGGGACCAGCCGGAGCTCGGGGGGCGCCTCCGGGGCGGCCGGCACCCCGCTCGGGAGCACGAAGGCGAGCGCCAGCGTGCCCTGGACCGCGGGGCCGGGTCCGTGGTCCCAGGCACGCCGGGTCGCAGGCCGGCCGCCTGGTCGCTCGTCGTCGTAGGGCGGTTCGCTCACCGGCACGGGCAGGCGGCGGAGCGGCGAGGGAGTCGGTGGTCCCGACCGGGTTGGCTGGATCGCACGGTTGGCAACGGTCACGGGAGGCTCCTTCGGATGCGGTGTCGATGCGGACGGGCATTTCGGTCAGGCGTCGGTCCCTGGCGGCACGAGGCGCTCGCCGGGGCGCAGCAGGTCCGGGTCTTGCCCGATGACCTGGCGGTTGGCGGCGTACCAGCGCGGCCACTCGGCAGCGATGTCCGCGGCCGACGCATCGGGCCCGAGGTGCCGCGCTGCCAGGTCCCAGAGGCTGTCCCCGCGCCGTACGACGACCGCACCGATCCCCGTCTGACGGGCGCGCGAGGGGCTGCTCACCAGGTGCACGGGAGCCGAGGGCTTCGAGTGGCGCGGAGCCGCGGGGCGGTCCGGCGTCCAGCCGCCGGGCGACGCGGGGCGGTCCGGGAGCGGCAGGGCGCCGATGGTCGGCCCGGCCCGGATGACCGTCACCGGGGGCCGGTCCACAGCTCGTGCAGGGATGGTCGCGAGGGTGGTTGACGTGAGGCTCGCCCCCAGCAGCACGGCGGCCAACCGCCGGGCCGCACCAGGCGCCCGGGCCACCGCGTTGCGGTGAACGCCGGACCCGACCCCGCCGAGGGCCACCGCCACGAGGACGACGGCCGTCCAGGTCGCCAGCCAGGTGAGCAGAGCCCACGCGGCGATCGCGGCCGCGCACCCCATGGTCGCGTCGACCGGGGCAGGGCCGGGCGCCCGCACCGCCGTGAGCGACCCGCCGGTCCCCGCCGCCAGGGCGCCGCAGACCACGACGTACCCGAGGACAAGCACGCCTGTGCCCTGCCAGGCGTGCCCCGCGCGGCGGTCACGTGCCCGGCCTTCCCCGGACCCGCGCATCGCCATGGTTAACTCCGAATACGTTCGTTTGCCTAGGTTTACATGCTGACACGTGCGATGAGCCTCGTCAAGACCCGACTGCTGAGGTCCTGTGCTCGTGGCCTGGCAGGATCGGACGATGCGCTGGGACGACCTCTTCCGCGACCTGGAGGCCCAGCTCGCGGCGGCCGCCGACGCGGAGCTGGACGCCGAGGTCGCCGACCGCAGCCGGCGGGAGTCCGCCCGCCTGGCCCTCGTCGATCGAGCCCGCGCCGCGACCGGGCATCCCGTGGTCCTGCGGGTCGCGGGCGCCGGTGCCGTGGAGGGACGCCTGGTCGGCGTCGGCAGCGAGTGGCTGCTCCTGACCGACGGGGTCGCCGGCGCGGAGCGCGAGTGCCTCGTCCCGCTGTCGGCCGTCCTCGCGCTCGCCGGGCTGGGAGCCTGGACCGCGACGCCCGAAGCGGCCGGTCAGGTCGGTGCGCGGCTGGGTCTGGGTGTCGTGCTGCGCGCGATCGCCCGGGACCGCAGCGGTCTGGCCGTGACGCTCGTCGACGGAAGCACGTTCACGGGGACCCTGGACCGGGTCGGTGCCGACTTCGTCGAGATCAGCGAGCACGGCCCGGGAGAGCCGCGCCGCCCGGGGGCGGTCACCGGCGTGCGGACGGTCCCGTTCCCGGGGCTGGCGGTGCTGCGCCGCGGTCCGTGAGGCCCGCGGGATCCGTCTGCGCGTCGTCGTCCCGACCGAACGGATGACTGGTCACGAACTCGCGGGTCTCGGCGTACATCCGCGCGATGTAGGACTCCAGCTCGCTGGCCTCGACCCGCCACTGCCCCCGGCCGCCGATCTTGATCGCGGGGAGGTCGCCGGAGCGGACCAGTGCGTAGACCTGGGCCGAGGAGATGCTCAGGACTTCCGCGACGTCGGCGAGCTGCAGGAAGCGTGGGCCGTCCGCTGGGGTCATGGCGCGAGTATGCCTGCGGTTGCCTGCAGTTGCCTGCACCTGTCCACAGGTCGCCGCCGTCCGTTCGGCGACCTGTGGACGGACCGTTCGGCGCCGCCCTGACCGTGCGGCACAATGCCCGGGCAGCCCGCGGCTACCCGACCGCACCCCTCACGGGTCGCCGGCCGCGGGACCGACCGCTTCGATGGCTAATGGGGAGCTTTCGTGGCCGAGCTACCGGAGACCCGCGCCGCCCGCCTGTCCCGGGCCCGCTGGCTGGACACCCGCCTGCTGCTCGGGCTGCTCCTCGTCCTCGTCTCGGTCGTGCTGGGGGCCAGGTTGCTCGCTGGCGCCGACTCTCGGGTCGAGGTCTGGTCGGTCACACGCGACCTCGGAGCCGACACGCCGTTGAGCCGCGACGACGTGACCGCGACGTCGGTCCACCTCTCCGGAGCCACCCACCGCTACCTCTCCGCCAGCCAGGATCCCGACGGGTTGGTGCTCACCCGAGCGGTGGGACGCGGCGAGCTGCTCCCCGCCGCGGCCGTGGGCCGAGCGGTCGCGGCCGCGCAGCGGCGGGTCGTCATCGAGGTCGACCGGGTCGGGGTGGCCGGGCTGGCGAAGGGCCGGGTCGTCGACGTGTACGCCGTGCGGGACACCCCCAGCGACCAGACACCGGCACCGCCCCAGCTCGTGCTGACGGGCGTGACCGTCGCCGAGGACGTCCGCTCCGGTGGCGCTGCGTTCGGCGGCAGCGGATCGACGGCCGGTGTCGCGCTGCTCGTCGACCAGAGTGACGTCCCCGACCTCATCGACGCCGTGGCCCACGGGTCGGTCTACGTCGTGGCGGTCCCGAGCGGGTCCTCGTCATGAGCGTCCCCGTGCTCACCGCCGTCACGGGGGCCACCTGGGAGGCGGACCTCGTCGCCGGACTCGAGCGGACGCCGGCCGGCATCACGGTGGTACGCCGATGCGTCGACCTGCCCGACCTGCTGGCCGCCGCGGCGACCGGCACGGCCCGCGCGGTGCTCCTGTCGGCGGAGCTGCGCCGCCTGGACCGGGACGCCCTGGCCCGGCTCGCGGTGGCCCGGGTCGCGGTCGTCGGCCTGCACACGCCCGAGGACCCCGCCGCGGAGACCCGGCTGCGCCAGCTCGGTGTCCGGCACGTGCTGCCTGCGGACGCGACCTCGGCGCAGATCGCGGCATCCGTGACTGCCGCGATGGCCGAGCGCGCGGGCACCGACGAGCAGTCCCAGCCGGGCGCCGGTTGGAGCCGGCCGCTCGACGGTCTGCCGACCGAGGCGGTGGCGGACGACGCCGATCGCGCCGTCCCGTCCGGAACCGGCCACCTCGTCGCGGTCTGGGGGCCGACGGGGGCGCCCGGGCGCACGACCGTCGCGATCGCCGTCGCCGCCGAGCTAGCCGCGTCCGGCGTACCGACGCTGCTGGCCGATGCCGATGTCTACGGCGGCGTCGTCGCGCAGGTGCTCGGGTTCCTCGACGAGGCGCCGGGGCTGGCCGCCGCCGCGCGCCTGGCCAACACCGGGCGACTGGACCTCTCGTCGCTGGCCGCCACTGCTCCCGTCGCCGCTCCGGGCCTGCGCGTCCTGACCGGCATCTCGCGGGCCGACCGCTGGCCGGAGCTGCGACCCTCGGCGCTCGAGCAGGTCTGGCAGCTGGCCCGCGGCCTCGCCGCGGTCACCGTGGTCGACCTCGGCTTCTGCCTCGAGCAGGACGAGGAGCTGTCCTTCGACACGTCGGCGCCGCGTCGCAACGGCGCCACTCTCGCCACGCTCGCCGCCGCCGACACGGTGCTGGCAGTTGGCGCCGCCGACCCGGTCGGCGTCCAGCGCCTCGTCCGCGGGCTCTCCGACCTCGCCGAGGCCGTGCCGGACGCCCGTCCCAGAGTGGTGCTGAACCGGGTGCGCCGGGGTGCGGTCGGCAGCGACCCGGAGTCCCAGCTCGCGCAGGCACTCGAGCGCTACGCCGGCGTGCGCGACATCGCGTTCGTGCCCGACGACCGGGACGCCCTGGACGCCGCGCTGCTCGCCGCGCGGACACTCGGCGAGGTCAGCCCGGGCTCGCCGGCGCACGTCGCCCTCGCGGCACTCGCCGCCGGCCTCGTCGGGCGGCGCTCGCCGCGCCGTCGCCGCCGCCTGCTCCGCCGCGGTGCCTGACCGGCGTCAGGAGCGGGCCAGCTCGGTGCGGGCCACCGAGCGCACGTGCACCTCGTCGGGGCCGTCCGCGATGCGCAGGGTGCGCGCTGCGGCGTACATCGACGCCAGCGGTACGTCGTCGCTGACGCCGGCGCCGCCATGCACCTGGATGGCGTCGTCGATGACCCGGCAGGCCATCCGCGGCACGACGACCTTGATGGCGGCCACCTCGGTGGCGGCGGCCCGCACGCCCGCGGTGTCGATCAGCCAGGCGGTCTTGAGCACGAGCAGCCGGGCCTGCTCGATCGCCATCCGGGCCTCCGCGATGCGTGCGGCGACCACGCCGTGCTGGGCGAGCGCGCGCCCGAACGCCTCACGCGAGCGGGCCCGGTCGACCATCAGGTGCAGCGCGCGTTCCGCCATGCCCACCAGCCGCATGCAGTGGTGCACGCGGCCGGGGCCGAGCCGCTGCTGGGCGATGGTGAACCCGTCGCCGGGAGCGCCGAGCAGGTTGCCGGCCGGCACCCGCACCCGGTCCAGCACGATCTCACCGTGCCCGTGCTGGTCGTGGTAGCCGAAGACCGGGAGCGACCGCACCAGTCGCACGCCGGGAGCATCCAGCGGGACCAGCACCATCGACTGCTGGCGGTGGGGCTCGGCGTCCGGGTCGGTGCGTCCCATCACGATGAGTACGCGACATCGTGGATCGGCCGCGCCGGTCGTCCACCACTTGCGGCCGTCCACGACGTAGTCGTCACCGTCGCGCCGGATCGACGTCGCGATGTTGCGCGCATCGGACGACGCGACGTCGGGTTCGGTCATCGCGAAACCGGAGCGGATCTCCCCGCGCAGCAGCGGGTCCAGCCAGGTTCGCTTCTGCTCGTCGGTGCCGACGAGGTGGAGGACCTCCATGTTGCCGGTGTCCGGCGCCGCGCAGTTCATCGCTTCCGGCGCGAGGTCCGGCGACCAGCCGGACAGCTCGGCCAGCGGCGCGTAGTCCATCAGCGACAGGCCACCGGCCTCGGGCAGGAACAGGTTCCAGAGCCCGCGATCCTGGGCGGCCACCTTCAGATCCTCGACGACCGGCGGAAGGTCATGGCGCCGGCCGGCTTCGGCCAGCGACCGGCGCTGATCGGCGTACACCGGCTCGGCCGGGAACACGTGATCGGCCATGAAGTCGGTGAGCACGGCCAGCATCTCGGTCGCGCGCGGGCTGGGGGCGAAGTCCATGGCGCCATCCTGCCGTCGGCGGCGCTCCCTAGGATCGCCGGCGTGCCCCTCGCCGACGTCACGCTGGTGGACCCGGGGCGGCTGGGTGACTGGCTGGCGGACCGGCTCGGGCTCTCCGGCCCGGTGTCGGTGAGCCGGCTCGGCGAGGGCCACAGCAACCTCACCTACGACGTCGAGGTCGGCGACCAGCGGTTTGTCCTGCGCCGCCCGCCCGCCGGGCCGCTGCTGCCGACCGCGCACGACGTCGTGCGCGAGCATGCGGTCCTCGACCTGCTCGTCGCGGCCGATCGCCCGGTCCGCGTCCCGCGCCCGCTCGCCGTCTGCGAGGACGCGTCGGTGCTCGGCGCGCCGTTCTACCTGATGGAGCACGTCGACGGCGTCGTCGTTCGCGACCAGGTGCCGGCATGGCTCGACGAGACGGCGCGGCACAGCCTGGGGCTCGACCTGGCGCGCGCGTTCGCGGAGGTGCACCTCGTCGGCGTCGAGCCGTTCATCGCTGCCGGGCTGGGACGGCCCTCCGGATATCTCGCCCGGCAGCTGCGGCGATGGGCCGGCCAGCGTGAGGGGATCCAGCACGCTGTGGCCGCGACCGGCGGCACCGCGCGGGAGCTGACCGACTACGACGCCGTCCGGGACTGGCTCACGGCACACCTGCCCGGGGAGACCGAACCGTCGGTGGTCCATGGCGACGCCAAGCTGGACAACGTGGTCGTCGGTCGTCATGGCGGGCACGGCGGGCACGGCGGGCACGGCGGGCACGGCGGCACGGTCCGGGTCGCCGCCGTGCTCGATTGGGAGATGGCCACGGTCGGCGATCCGCGGGCCGATCTCGGCTACCTGCTCTCGTTCTGGCCGGAGCCAGGCGCCCAGCATCCGTTGACCGACCTCGTCACCTCGGCGCCGGGCTTTCCCACTCGGGCCGAGCTGGTCGAGACCTGGGAGTCGGTGACCGTCCGCAGTGCCGGGGAGCTGTCGTGGTTCGAGACGCTCGCGATCTGGAAGCTGGCGGTGCTGCTCGAGGCGTCCTACCACCGGCATCTCGCGGGGCGCACCGACGACCCGTTCTTCGCGACCCTCGAGCACGGCGTGCCCGCCCTGCTCGCGCACGCCAGGGCGACCAGTGGTGCCTGAGCTGCGCGCGCTCGTCGTCGACTGGGGCGGCGTGCTGACCGAGCCCCTCGGCGCAGCGATCGAGAGCTGGGCGGCGGCCGACGGCGTCCCGATGGCGGATTACGTCGCCGTGATGCGCGAGTGGCTCGGCATCGAGCAGGCCGAGCTGGCGCGCGACAATCCGGTGGCGGCTCTCGAGCGGGGTGAGATCGAGGTGCCCTACTTCGAGGACCAGCTCGCGGCGCGGCTCTCGGAGCAGAGCGGCCGGGACGTCGCGCCGCGCGGTCTCGTCGCCCGGATGTTCGCTGCGTTCGCCCACGCGCCGGCGATGTCGGCGCTGGTGCTGCGCGCCCACGCCGCCGGCCTGCGGACCGGGCTGCTGTCCAACTCCTGGGGCAACGACCACTACACCCGCGACGACTGGGACGAGATGTTCGACGCGGTCGTCATCTCCGGCGAGGTAGGCATGCGCAAGCCGGAGCCCGAGATCTTTGCCCTGGTGCTCGACCTGCTCGGCGTACGTGCCGACGAGACCGTGTTCGTCGACGACCTGCAACCCAACATCGAGGCCGCGGAGGCGCTCGGGCTGGTCGCGGTCCACCACACGGCATACGACGACACCGCCGCCGAGCTGGAGCGGCTCTTCGGCCTGCCCCTGCGCCAGTAGTCGGCGGCCGGAGTCGAGGTCAGCCCGCGAAGAGCAGGGTGAGTCCCACGACCGTGTAGGTGACCATCAGCACCAGCATCGGCAGCTGGCCCACGAGGGCACGGCTGGGCGGGAGCAGAGCGACGGCGCGGTCGTGCGCCAGGACGACGCCGAGGATGTGTCCCACGACGACCGAGCACACCTGTAGGACCGCGACCAGCGTCGGCGCGGCCAGGCTGGGGTCGATGCCGCGACCGCCGGTGCCCAGCCAGTTCGACCCGTTGCCGAGCGGGTCGGAGAGCTGGATGACCGTCTGCTGCCCGATGAGGACGAGCAGCGACCAGTAGTGCGCGAGAAGGTAGCCGATCACGATCGGCACCAGCGTGTGCGCGAACTCGCCTCGCGCGCGCTGCGACGGGAGTCCGGCCCCGCGCCCGCTCAGGGCGGCGGCCCCGGCGAAGAGTGAGGTGATGACGACGACGGTGGCGATCAGCGAGAACGTGCCGATGACCCGCCGGTCGACGGCGAGCTCCTGGGTGTGCACCACCCACCAGGGCGAGCTGGAGAACGAGTCGTACAAGGTCGACCCGAGCAGGGTCCCGACGACGGCGAACAGCCCGGGCGCGACGGGTGTGCCGGCGACGCCGGAGAGCGGGTCGCGCAGCACGAGCCGGCGATCGGCCGGGCGGCGCCCGAGCGGTGACATCCGTCCGACCAGTGTCGAGAAGACCTCGAACCCGTCACCGCGACCGAACCACCGTGAGCCCCAGTAGGTCGCGGCCAGCACGTTGACGGCGAGATAGAACAGGAACGCCGTCCGCAGGGTCCGCAGCTCGGTGTTCTCCGGATAGACGAGCTCGAGCCAGGTGAACACGAGCAACGTCGCGGCTGCCGGCCAGTACCCCAGCCGTCGCGGGTAGCGCGGACCGACACCCTGGGTCGGCGGCGTGCGCATCAGCAGGGCGACGAGGCGGTGGACCGAGCGCACCGGGCTGACCATCTTCCACACCGGGCCGACGATCACCGACAGCAGCGGCAGGCCCACCCAGAACAGCACGAACACCGTTCCCGCCGTCGGGTTCAGCGCGTCGTCGCGACCGAACACCGCGGCGATGCCGACGTAGACCGTGGCCACGAGCCCGAAGACCCGCAGCGCGACCCGGAACGGGCGACCGTCGAGAAAGCGCGCCAGGCCGTCCGGCAGTGCGACCCCGGCGGTGGCCGGCTTGAGACGCGGCTCGCGCCACAGCAGGCCGAGCGCGAGGAAGGACACGACGAGGGCCACGGCGGCGCCGACGAGCGCGTAACCGAAGGGGATCGGGAGGTCCTGGCGGCTGCTGACGCCGTGCGCCAGCAGGTGCCCCGAGGCGGTCACGCCATGGCCTGCCGGTGCACCGACCGAGCATGTCACGATGGTCGGGTGCCCGATCGGCTGAGCCCCCTGGACGTCTCGTTCCTCTACTTCGAGGAGCACACGACGCCGATGCACGTCGGCGGTGTCTCCGTGTTCCGGGCACCGTCGGAGGGATTTGACCAGGACCGCCTCGTCAACCTCATCTCCGGGCGCATCGCCTTCGTCCCGAGATACCGCCAGCGCATCAAGTGGGTGCCCGGGCACATCGCCAACCCGGTGTGGGTGGACGACGAGGACTTCGACATCAGCTACCACGTACGCCGGTCTGCGCTTCCTCGCCCGGGCACCGACGCGCAGCTGGCCGAGCTCGTGGCCCGGGTGCAGAGCCGGCCCCTGGACCGATCGCGGCCACTCTGGGAGATGTACTTCGTCGAGGGCCTCGACGACAACAGGTTCGCTGTCGTCACCAAGACGCACCACGCCCTTGTCGACGGCGTGGCCGCCGTCGACATCGGGCAGGTGATCCTGGACACGTCGCCGGACGACACGGAGAGTCCGGTCGACACCTGGCGGCCGAGCCCGGAGCCGTCGTGGGCCGAGCTCGTCGCCGGTGCGGTCGCCGAGACGGTGCGTCGGCCGACCGCTCTCGCCGACACGGTGCGCGGCGGCATGTCTGAGCTCAGCTCGGCCGCGGGGCGCATCGGGCAGGTCGCCTGGGGACTGCTCGCTGCCGCGACGACCGCGGCCCGGTCCGCGCCGGACAGCCCGCTCAACGCGGAGATCGGATCCCAGCGCCGCTACGCGATGCTCGACCTGGACCTGGACGACCACCGCCGCATCCGCAAGGCACACGGCGGGACGGTCAACGACGTCGTGCTCGCGACGGTGGCCGGCGCGCTGCGCGCGTGGCTGCTGACTCGGGGCGAGAAGGTGTCCACGTCCACGACGGTCCGCGCGCTGGTCCCGGTCAGCATCCGTGCGGAGGGGGACACGGCCGTGGCCGGCAACCGGGTCGCCAGCTATCTGGTGGACCTGCCGGTCGGCGAGGCGAGCCCGGTGATGCGGCTGCACCAGGTCTCCTACCGGATGCAGGCGCACAAGGAAACCGGGCAGGCGGTCGGCGCCGAGGCCCTCGCCGGCCTGGCCGGCTTCTCCCCGCCGACGTTGCACTCCCTCGGCGCGCGGGTGGCCAGCGGACTGTCGAAGCGGTGGTTCAACCTCGTGGTGACCAACGTCCCCGGTCCCCAGCAGCCGCTGTACGCCGGCACCGCGCGGATGCTCGCGGCGTACCCCGTCGTGCCGCTGGCCAAGAGGCAGGCGCTGTCGATCGGCCTGACGTCCTACGACGGCAAGGTCTTCTACGGGCTCAACGCCGACCGCGACGCGATGCCGGACGTGGACGTCCTGGCGCAGTGCCTCGCGGACTCGCTCGCCGAGCTGCTCGAGACGGTGCGATGACCCGACGGCCGAGGCGGGGTCTCGTGCTGGGTGCCGGCGGCGTCCTCGGCGCGGCGTGGACGATCGGTGCGCTGGACGCGATCGCCGAGGTCGAGGGCTTCGACCCGCACGAGGCGGACATCATCGTCGGTACGTCGGCTGGGTCGGTGGTCGCGGCTCTGCTCGGCGCCGGCCTGCCGGTGTCGGACCTGCTCCTGCACCAGCGCGGCATGCGGATGTCACGTGAGCTGGCGCTGGAGTGGAGCTACGACGATTCCACCGGCGGCAGTCATCCCGGCCGACCGCGCCTCGGAGTCGGCTCGCCCGCGCTGTTGCGTCGGTCCCTGACGCGTCCGCGGGAGGTGCCGCCGCTGGCTGTCCTCGCGGCGCTGACTCCTCCGGGCACCGGGACACTGGCCGAGGTCGGCAGCATGGTGCAGGCCGTCGAGGGCCCGGACGGTTGGGCACCGCGAACCGGCGTCTGGGTCGTCGCGATGGACTACGACTCCGGCCGAAGGGTGGCGTTCGGGCGCCCGGGCGCCCCGGTCGCCCGGCTGGACGAAGCGGTGACAGCCTCGTGCGCGATCCCTGGCTGGTACGCACCGGTCCTCGTCGCCGGCCGGAGGTACGTCGACGGCGGCACCCTCTCCTCGACCAGCGCCGACCTGCTCGCGGCCGAGAACCTCGACGAGGTCTACGTGCTGGCCCCGATGGCGACCTTCGTGCCCGACCACCCGCGCCGGGTCGCGGCCCGCCTCGAGCGCCGGTTGCGCCGGCAGGTGACCCGCCGGGTGCTGCACGAGGCCCAGGCCGTCGGGCGCTCCGGCGCGGCGGTGACGGTCCTGGCGCCGGGGCCGGAGGACCTCGGGGAGATGGGCGCCAACATGATGGACCCCACCCGTCGGCTGGGGGTGCTCGACACCTCGCTGCGGACCAGCCGCGAGGCGCTGCAGCATCCGCAGCCCGACGAGCTCGGGGAGACCGGCGGTCGGCGTACCGTGCGCAGGCTCCTGACGCGGCACCCCGACGACGGCGAGCGGGCCGCCGGGTGAGGGTCTACCTCCCCACCACCCTGGCCGGGCTGCGGGCGGCCCTCGAGGCCGGCGAGGTCCCGGCCGGCACCGGATACGCCGTGACCCCGGCGCTGCGCGAGTGGTACGTCGAGGGCGATCTCGAGGAGCTCGAGTACGCCGCCGGCGCAGCCGCCGCCCGGGCCTCGCTGCGACTGCTCACGGACACGGACGCCGACCGCCGGGTCGTGCTGGCCGCCGAGGTGCCCGACGCCGCGGTCGGCCCCAGCCCGCACAGCGGACTGCTGAACGACCGGGCCGCCGTCACGGTGCGGGTGCCGGTGCCGCTGCGGCTGGTCGACGCGGGCCTGGTCGACGACCCGGCCGCCGCCGAGGACGTGCGCCGGGCGCGGTCGGTGCTGCTGGCGGCCGACACCGGCGACGACGACGCGGCGTTCGTCGTGGCCTCCCTCGAGGACCACGAGCTCGGCTGGTACGCCGCCCAGGAGCTCTCCGCCCTGGTCGCCCTCGAGACCTGACCCACCCTGACCGGGTCGGGCCTTGGCGACGGCCGTCAGGAGCGTGGCACCATGACGGTCATGGACGCCGTCACCCAGGTCCCGGCCCCCGTCAACGAGCCGGTCAAGCAGTACGCCCCCGG
>DATBDW010000084.1:0-9964 GCA_036269735.1 Actinomycetes bacterium | reverse complement strand
GTGCTCGGCTTCCGCGGTACGCCGACCGGCATCGACGCAGCGCTCGTGACACGCACCGGGATCCTGCCCCACATCAACACCGGCATGGCCGGCAAGGTCGCCGGCACCGGCCAGGTCGGCGCCGGTCTGGTCAACCCGCCGGCCGAGATCTTCCCCGCCGCGGTCCGGGCACTCGCCGAGCTCGCGCCGCCTGTCGGGGGCGGTGCCTAGCCTCGCGCCATGCGCGCAGGAGTGATCCTCCCCGGCGGTACGGCGACCGAGCAGCTCGAGCTGGCCGTCGCTGCCGAGGCGGCCGGCTGGGACGCCGTCCTCACCTGGGAGACCGGCTACGGCGTGGACCCGTGGACCCTGATGGCGGCGATGGCCGTCCGTACGGAGCGGGTCCGGCTCGGCACCATGCTGACGCCGGTCCCGTGGCGGCGGCCGTGGAAGCTCGCCAGCCAGGTCGCGACGCTGGACCAGCTGTCGGGCGGCCGCGCGTTCGTCACCCTTGGCGTGGGCGCACTCTCCGACGACCTGACGCAGACCCGCGAGGTGACCGACCTGCGCGAGCGCGCGGCCCGCATGGACGAGGCGATCGACGTGATGCGGTCGCTGTGGACCGGAGACGGCGAGCACCACGGCACCTACTACGACGTCACGTGCTCGGCGTGGCTGCGCGACGCGGTCCGGCCGGTGCAGTCGCCGCCGCCGATCTGGGTGGCCGCGGCCTGGCCGCGACCGAGGTCGATGCGCCGGGTGCTGCGCTGCGACGGCGTCTCGCCGGAGTACCACCTGGACGGCCGGGACGCGACGCCCGGCGATCTGCGGGCGATGCGTGAGTGGCTCGCCGGGCAGGGCGCCCCGGACACCCTCGACGTCGTCACCGAGGGCGAGTCGTCAGCCGAGGACCCCGACTCGATGGCCGCCGTCGCGGGCTGGGCGCAGGCGGGCGCCACCTGGTGGCTGGAGAGCCGCTGGGGGTCGACCGACTCGCTCGCTGCGCGGTTGGCCGACACCCGCCGCCGGATCGACTCCGGCCCGCCCATCCCCTGACCAAGACCCCGCGCCGCCCAGGAACCCCGCCCACTGAAACGTTCGGCAGGCCGATTCGGACATTTCGGTTGCCGAAGGTTTCAGTCCGGGGCCGTTCTGGTGGGGTCGTTGGGTGGTGCGGTTCAGAAGGTCGCGAGGACGACGGTGACGTTGTCCAGGCCACCGCGGTTGAGCGCCTCGTCGACCAGGGCATCGCAGGCATCCTGCGCATCGCCGCGGCCGAGCAGGATGCCGATCGAGTCGGCGTCGAGCATGTTGGACAGCCCGTCGCTGCACAGCAGCAACCGGGCGCCGGGCGGCGTCGCCACCTCGATGACGTCCGGTTCCACGTCGCGGTCCAGCCCGAGCGCCTGGGTGATGTAGCCACCCATCCCGTGGTCGCGGGTCACCTGGGTGAGCGCGCCGTCGGGGTCACGCAGGTAGGCCCGGCTGTCCCCGACGTGCGCGACCGTCGCCGTACCGTCGCCCAGGGTCGCGGCGACCACGGTGGTCGCCATGCCCGCGCGGTCCCGTTCCTCGCCGGCAGCCGAGACGACTGCCGCATGCGCGGTGCGAAGAGCGTCGACCAGCGCGCCGGCGGACGTCGCGGCGGAGGGCGCTGAGGCCCGCAGGCTCTCGACCGCCGTGGCACTGGCGACGTCGCCGGCTGGGTGCCCGCCCAGTCCGTCGCAGACAGCCAGCAACCGGTCGTCCAGCGCGACCAACAAGGCGTCCTCGTTGCGGGCCCGCACGTGCCCGACCTCGGTACGAGCGGCGACCTGCATCCGCCCACCGTAGAGGTCGCCCGGCGGAGGCCGACCGCACCCCGCGAGTGGGACGCGGGACGGCTGGGAGAATGGGGTGGCCATGCCGGTGACCTCGACGACCACCACGCCTCCGCCGGCGGTCGGCGTGACCCGCTTGGCGGTCACCATCTTCCTGGTGGCACTCAACCTGCGCGCCGCCCTCGCCGCGCTGCCGCCGCTGGTCAGCACCATCCAGGACGACCTGTCGTTAGCGGGAGCGGAGGCGGGGCTGCTGACCACGCTGCCCGTGCTGTGCATGGGCCTGTTCGCGCCGGTCGCCACCCAGGCCGCGCGCCGGGCCGGCCGGGAGGCGACGGTCGCCGGAGCGCTCGTCCTCATGTTCGTGGGTCAGCTGCTGCGGCTGGGCGGCGGCGTGCTGGAGGTGCTCGTGGTCAGCACCTTCCTGGTCGGGGTCGGCATCGCGCTGGCCGGCACCGTGCTGCCGGGCATCGTCAAGGAGCACTTCGCCGGCCGGTCCGGGACGATGACCGGCGTCTACCTGCTCGCCATGATGGTCGGGGCCGCGACCTCGTCGGCGCTGGCGGTGCCCCTCGCGGACGCCCTCGGGTCGTGGCAGCGCTCGCTCGCCGTGTGGTCCGGGCTGGCCGTGGTCGGTCTCGCGGTCTGGCTTCCCGTGGTACGCCGGGCCGAGCGCCCCAGCCCAGCCGCGGGCAGCTCCTCTCGCGGGCCGCTGCCCTGGCGAAGCAGCACGACGTGGCTGCTCGCGGCCTACCTCGCTCTGCAGTCCTTCGGATTCTACAGCCAGATCGCCTGGATCTCTCCGTCGTTCGAGTCGCTCGGCTGGAGCGCCCGCGACGCAGGCCTGCTGCTCGCGCTGTGGAGCATCTCGCAGTTCGTCACCGGCGTCGGCGGGCCGGCCCTGGCCGACCGGATGCACGACCGTCGGCCGCTGGTCGCGGCTGCTGTCCTGTGCGCCATCGCCGGCACCACCGGCCTGGTGCTGGCCCCCGAGGCCGCACCGGTGCTGTGGGTGCTGCTGCTCGCCTTCGGGCAGGGAGGCGGGTTCGCGCTCGGGCTGGTGAAGCTCGTCGACTACGCGCCGACCCCCGCGGCGTCGGCCCGCCTGTCCGGGCTGGTGTTCCTCGTCTCGTACTCGACCGCCTCGCTCGGCCCGTTCGTCTTCGGGGCCCTGCACGACGCCAGCGACGGCTACACGCTGCCGTGGACCTTCCTGCTCGTCGTGGCGCTCTCCCAGCTGGTCCTCGTGCCACGGCTGCGGCCCGGCCGGCTCACCGAGACGACGACGGTCAGCTGATCTCGACGCTGATCTCGTAGATCTCACAGGTCGGGTGACCCGAACGCTCGTGCACGCGGGCGATGCTGTCCCGGGACGGACCGCTCGACAGACAGAAGACCTTTCCGGACGCGGGATCGAGCCAGGTCCGCTCGAAGTGCACGCCTTCGTCCGCCTCGTTGACCAGGTCCCGCTCGTGGGCCTCGCGCAGCTGGGGCTCGGTCACCCCCACGAACCCGTTGTGCACGTCCATGAACACGGCCATCTGCACGCCTCTCGCCAATCGGTAGCTGACCTGATCACGGTCCCGAGCAGCCCGGCCCGCCGGCATCGGTCGTCCGACCTAACTTCGCCGCGCGGCGAACCGGAGGGACGCGCGCGCCGCTAGCGTGTCCGGCGGGGGTCGGTGCGAGGGGTGGGCGGTGACTGACGTAGACGCGGGCCAGGGGGTCAGCCCGACCATGCTCGCGTCACCCGTCCTCGTTGGCCGCGACGACCTGCTCGAGCTGTCCGGCCACCGCGTCGACGAGGCGGCCAGCGCCGAGGGTCGCCTGCTGCTGGTCGCCGGCGAGGCCGGCATCGGCAAGTCACGGTTGCTCGGGTCCGTCGGCCGCCGCGCCGAGCGGGCCGGCTTCCGCACCGCCCGCGCCACGGCGTTCCCCGGCGACGACGAGACCTCGGGCGGCCTGTTGCTCGACCTGGCCGGCGACCTGCGCCGCAGCGACGTCGCGGCCGCCCAGCATGCCGGCACGTCGATCACCGAACGCCTCCGCGAGGCCACCGCTGACGTCGGCGACCCGCACCGGCGCCGCCGCCTGCTCGTGCAGGACCTCGCCGACATGTTGGCCGACGTCGACGTGGGCCATCCCCTGCTCGTCGTACTCGAGGACCTGCACTGGGCCGACGAGCTCAGTCTCGAGGTGCTCGGCCACCTCGCCCCCAAGCTGGGCCATCTGCCGGTCCTCGTGGTCGGTGCCTACCGCAGCGACGAGCTGTACGCCGACACCCCGTTGCGCGCGCTGCGCAGCCGGCTGGTCTCCCAGCGGACCGCCGAGGAGGTCGTCCTCCCGCGCCTCACCGTCGACCAGACCGCAGTGATGATCGCCGCCGTCCAGGGCACTCCCGCACCGGCCGCCGTCGTCGCCGCGATCCACGCCCGCAGCGACGGCATCCCGCTCTACGTCGAGGAGCTCCTCGCGGCCGCGCGAGGAGCCGGCACGCTCGGCGACGTCGGCGAGCTGCGCGTCCCGGACTCGCTGACCGACGTGCTGCTCCTGCGCGCGGCCGGCCTCGACCCGCCCGACCGCGACGTCGCCGACGCGGCAGCCGTCATCGGCCGCACGTTCGACTTCGACCTGCTCGCTGCCGTGACCGGCGCGGACCCCGCGGCCCTCGACGGCGCCCTTCGCGCGGCGCAGGAGGCCTTCCTCGTGCAGGCCGGCGCCGCCCGCGACACCTTCGACTTCCGCCACGCGCTCATCCGCGACGCTCTGTACGACCAGATCCCGGTGCCGCGACGGCGCGACCTGCACGAGCGGGTCGCCACCGTTGCGGAGGGCCGCGGCTACCCCTCGGGGTTCGTCTCCGACCACTTCGAGCAGGCCCAGCTCGCCGGCCCGGCGCACCGCCACGCGCTGGCCGCCGCCGCTGCCGCTGCCGGGCTGTCCGCGCACCGCGAGGCGCTGGCGCTCTACCGCCGTGCCCTGCGCAACCTGCCCACGGACATCACGCCGCACGAGCACGCCATGGTGCTCGCCGCGCTGGCCAACGAGGCGTCGGCCGTCGATGACAACGCTGCTGCCGCCGAGTGCTACGCCGGGGCGCACGAGCTGTGGACCGGCGCCGGCGCCGCCATCGCGGCGGCAGCTCTGGTGCCGTCGATGGTCGCCACCGCCCACCTGCTCGGCGAGAGCCTCGACAGCCGGACCCGCCGCGTGCACACGGCGATGGCGAGCATCGACGGGTTGGCCGGTTCCGAGCCGGTCCTCGCCCGGCTGCTGTCCGCACTGTCCGCGGCGTACATGCTCGACCGTCGTCTCGACGAGTCGATCGAGTACGGGCTGCGCAGCGCCGACCTGTCCGAGCACCAGCACGACGTCCAGACCCGCCTTGACACCGATGCCACCCTCGGCTCCGTGCTGCTCTTCGCAGGCCGCGACAGCGAGGGCTGGACGATGCTCGAGAGTGCCGTCGGGCGCTCCGTCGAGGCGCAGCGCGAGGCCGTCGCGGCCCGTGCGTACCGGTTGATCGGGTCCTCGGCGTCGGTGCTCGTGGAGTACGAACGGGCCGACCGCTGGCTGCCCGAAGGCATCGGGTACGCCGAGACCGTCCAGCTCTGGAACCACCACGGCTACCTCACGGCGCACCTCGCCAACGTCCGATGGGCCACCGGCGACTGGGATGTCGCCGAGTCCCTGGCGAAGCATGCCTTGGCCGACGGCCGTGGCGGCATCACGACCCGGATCACCGCGGAGTACGTGCTCGGCTACCTCGCGCTCGGCCGGGGCGACCTGGCCGGCGCCCAGGAGATCCTCGAGGTCGCCCGGGCCGAGGGCGAGGCCATGGACGAGCTGCAGCGGTTCGCACCGCCGCTCTGGGGGCTGGCCGAGGTGGCGCTGCTGCGCGGCGACCACGACACCGCCGTCGGCCTCACCGACCGCGGGTACCTGTCGTCGGCGCGGGTCAGCGACGCGGCGTACCTCTTCCCGTTCCTGGTCACGGGCACCCGCGCCCGGCTCGCGGCCGGCGACACCGACGACGCCGGGGACTGGGTCGACCGGGTCACCACCGCCCTCGCCGTCCGCGACATCCCGGGCACGCGGGCCGCGGCCGACCACGCGCGCGGCCTGCTGGCGCTGCACGAGGGCGACCACGCCGCCGCGACCGAGCTGCTGACCAGCGCCCGCGACACCTGGACGGCCCGCCGCCGGTTCTGGGAAGGCACCTGGTCCGGCCTCGACCTGGCGCGGGCCGCCTGGGCCGCCGGGCGGCGAGGCGAGGCCGCTCCCCTGCTGCGCGCAGCGCGGGAGGCGGCCCAGGCGACGGGTTCCGCGCCTCTGCTCGCGGCCGCGGAGGACCTGCGCCGGGTCGTGCGGGCCGGCGACGAGCAGCCGTGGCACCCGCTCACCGAGCGGGAGTACACGGTGGCCACCCTGGTCGCCTCGGGGCTGACGAACCGCGAGATCGCCGACCGGCTCGTCCTGTCGCCCAAGACGGTGTCGGCCCACGTCGAGCACATCCTGGCCAAGCTCGGCGCCGCCCGGCGGGCCGAGATCGCCACCTGGGCAACAAAGGTCGACGGGTAGCTGTCACCACCCGCGGGGAGGATTGCCTCATGACCGAGACCCCGTCGCCCTCCAGCCCACCGGTGACAAACCTGCAGCTCGTGCTCGACGCCGGCGACCCGCACACCCAGGCGAAGTTCTGGGCCGCCGCGCTGGGCTGGACGGTCGAGCGCAGCCCTGAGTTCGTCCAGCAGATGCTCGACGCCGGCATCGCCACACCCGACGACGTCGTCGAGGTCGACGGCCGGCTCGCGTGGCGGACCGCGGAGGCGTTGCGCCACCCGGACCACGACCGGATCCGCGAGCTCGGCGGCGCCGCGCGGATGCTGTTCCAGCTCGTGCCCGAGGCCAAGACCGTCAAGAACCGCATGCACGTCGACGTCAACGTCGGCCGCGACAACATCGACGCGACCGTCGCGCGGCTCGAGGCGTTGGGCGCGAACGTGCTGTGGAAGGTCGACGAGCCGGGCGCGTTCCACACCACGATGGCCGACCCCGAGGGCAACGAGTTCTGCGTGCAGTGAGAGTCACGCCTTGAACCGGCGGAGGTCCTCGGGTGTGTCGACGTCGGCCGGGTCGCCGACGTCGCCGCACTCGACGTACGTCACCAGGTCCGGGTACGCCGACAGGAAGGGCCGCGCTCCCACGTCGCCCACCGCGAGCCGGCCAACCTCGGCCCAGTGCTCACGGGCAAAGAGCACCGGGTTGCGCGGCGCGCCGTCGTAGGTCGCCACCACCACCTGCGCGCCTGCGTCACGCGCCTCCATGAGTCGGAGGACCACCGCGGGACCGAGCCCCGGCGTGTCGACAAGCATCACCACGACAGCCGCGCTCTCAGCTGACGCCGCTGCCAGCCCGGCGCGCAACGAGGACCCCATGCCGCTGCGCCATTCCGGGTTGTCGACGACGCGGGCACCGGGCACGTCGAGCGAACGGGCACCGGCGACGACGACCACGTCGGACAGGCCAGCCTGCCGCAGCACGTCCACAGCGCGATCGACCAGCCGGCGGCCGCCGACCTCGAGCACCGACTTCGGCGTCCCCAGCCGCCGCCCCTCGCCGGCCGCCAGGACGAGGCCGGTGACGTTCACCGGTGGATGGGGCCGGCGGTCACGCCAAGTCGCTGGCCCGAGCCGCCCCAGCGGTGCGCGACGATCTCGGCCGCGATGGACACCGCGGTCTCCTCGGGCGTGCGCGCCCCGATGTCCAGGCCGATCGGCGACGCCAGGCGTGCGAGCGCCTCCTCGTCGACGCCCGCGTCGCGCAGCCGGGCCAGCCGGTCCTCGTGGGTGCGGCGGCTCCCCATCGCGCCGATGTAGGCGGCCTCGGTGCGCAGGGCCACCTCGAGCAACGGCACGTCGAACTTCGGGTCGTGGGTGAGTACGCAGATCACCGTGCGCGCGTCGACCGGCTGCGAGGCGAGGTAGCGGTGCGGCCACTCGACGACGACCTCGTCGGCGTCGGGGAAGCGGCGCCGGGTCGCGAACACCCCGCGGGCGTCACAGACCGTGACTCGATAGCCCAGGAACTTCCCCACGCGCGCCACGGCCGCGGCGAAGTCGATCGCGCCGAACACCAGCATCCGGGGCGCCGGTGCGAAGGACTGGACGAAGACGCTGAGCTCGTCCTGGCGCCGCTCGCCGTCGGGACCGATGTGCAGCAGGCCCGTCGCGCCGTGGTCCAGCATGCCTCGCACGTCGTCGGCGACGGCGGCGTCTAGCCGGGCCGTGCCGAGGCTGCCGGCCGCGCGGTCCGCCCACACGACGAGGTGCGCCCCGATGTTGCCCGGCCCGTCGACGACCGTGGCCACCGCGACCGGCTCGTGGTCGCGGATCGCTGCCACAACCTCGGGCAGCTCGGGGAACACAGCAGCGTCGACCGGCTCGACGAAGACGTCGATGATGCCTCCGCAGGTCAGCCCGACCGCGAACGCGTCGTCGTCGCTGACGCCGTAGCGCTGCAGGACCGGCTCGCCGCTGGCCATCACCTCCTGAGCGAGCTCGTAGACGGCGCCCTCGACGCACCCGCCGCTGACGCTGCCGGTGGGCTCGCCATCGGTGGCCACCACCATCGCGGCCCCCGGCTGGCGAGGCGAGCTGCGCCACGTCCCCACGACCGTCGCGAGGGCGAACCGGTCGCCCGTCGCGTGCAGCCGGGACACCTCGTCGACGACGTCATGCACGCCGACCACCTCCCGACAGCAGCCCGGCAAGCCGGACCAGCGCGTCGAACGAGTGGCCGTCGACGAAGTCGGTGACGTGCGGCAGGGCGGCCTGCATCCCCGCGGTCATCGGTGCGTAGCCGGGCTGCCCGCGGTGCGGGTTGACCCAGACAACGCGGTGGGCCAGCCGCGCCAGCCGCTGCATCTGCGCCCCGAGCAGCGCGGCATCGCCACGCTCCCAACCGTCGGACGCGACGACCACGACGGCACCGCGGGCCACCCCGCGCTGGCCCCAATGGTCCAGGAACGACTTGAGCAGCTCCCCCAGCCGGGTCCCGCCGCTCCAGTCGGGCACGGCGCGGGATACCTCGGCCAGCGCCTCCGACGGGTCCCGACGGCGCATCTCGCGGGTGACCCTCGTCAGCCGGGTACCCACCGTGAAGACCTCGGTCCCGGTACGCCGACGGGCGGCCGCGTGCGCGAACCGCAGGTAGGGGTCGGCGTACGGCTGCATCGACCCGCTCACGTCGACCACGAGCACCAGCCGGCGCGGCCGCACCCGGCGCGCGCGATGCACCAGACGCGCGGGTTCGCCGCCGCGGGCCAGCATCGCCCGCACGGTGCGCCCCACGTCCAGCCCGCCGTGCGGGGCGCCGCGGTGCCGACGGGACACCCGGGTGTCGCCCACCGGGTCCAGCGCCGCGATCAGCCGCCGTACCGTCTCGCGCTCCTGCCCGGTCAACGAGGCGAGGTCCCGGTGGCGGAGCACCTCGACCTTGCTGGCAGTGGCCGCGGGGAGCTCGTCGGGCCGGTCGCCGGATTCGACCGGTCGTTCGGTGCCCGGCACGGCCACCGGCCGGATCACCTGCACCGGCGGCACGACGCGCACCGGCGGCGCGAGCTGCCCGCCGAACCACGCCACGAACGCGCGGTCGTAACGCCCGAGGTCACCGGGCGCCGAGCACAGGGTCAGCCGGCCGGCCCAGTAGACGTCCTGACGACGCGCGACGTCGAGGTGCCCGAGGGCCGACACGGTCTGGTGCACCCGGTCCGGCGTGGCCGGGACCCCGGCCGCGCGCAGCACCCGCGCGAACCCGACGAGTGTCGCGGTGAGGTCGTCGGCGGACGCGCCGGCGACGGCCGGTGCCGCGGTGCGGCCGCTCACCCGGCGGCCGCCCACTCGGCGAGGCGGGCCGCGATCCGGTCCTGGTCCTCGCGGTACTTCACGAACGCGCCCAGGCACGAGGTCGCGGTGTCCAGCTCGCGCGGCGACAGAGCGCGCGCACCGAGCAGGCACAGCGCCTGCGCCCAGTCGAGGGACTCCGCAACGCCGGGCGGCTTGAGCAGGTCCTCGTCGCGCGCCAGGGCGGCGACCCGGGCGACTCCCTGGGCGAGCGCCTCGGTGACCTCGGGCAGCCGGCGACGGATGATCGCGACCTCGCGC
>DATBDW010000083.1:0-9325 GCA_036269735.1 Actinomycetes bacterium | reverse complement strand
CTCGATGTCGCCCACGGTGCCGCCGATCTCGGTGATGACGACGTCCACGTCGGGGCCGGCCATCGCGCGGATCCGGGACTTGATCTCGTTGGTGATGTGCGGGATCACCTGCACGGTGTCGCCGAGGTACTCCCCTCGGCGTTCCTTGGCGATGACCGCCGAGTAGACCTGCCCGGTCGTGACGTTCGCCGAGCCGTGCAGATCGCGCTCGAGGAACCGTTCGTAGTGCCCGACGTCGAGGTCGGTCTCGGCGCCGTCCGCCGTGACGAAGACCTCGCCGTGCTGGAACGGGTTCATCGTGCCGGGGTCGACGTTGAGGTAGGGGTCCAGCTTCTGCATCGTCACCCGCAGCCCGCGTGAGCGCAGGAGGTGCCCCAGACCGGAGGCCGTGAGGCCTTTGCCGATCGAGGAGGCGACGCCCCCGGTCACGAAGATGTGCTTGGTGGTCGCCGTTGCGGCCAAGAGGGCTCCCGTGGGCTCAAGTGCGGTCGCCGGACAGGAATGGCATCCGTCCGTCCACGGGCTTCGAGCCTATCAGCCGGGCGGGGCCGTGGTGAGCACCGACGCGGGAAGCACGGCCGTGGCGCCGGCCCCGACGCCGTACGCGCCCTGTTTGCCCGCGAGCTGCTCGACCAGGGCGAGCACGGTCGCCACGCTGCCGCCCGCCGAGTCGGCCGAGTCGACCGTCGACGCGCCGCCCACGTCCCCGGACCGGGCCCAGTGCAAAGCCGTGGCGGTCGTGCCAGGTCCCGTGAGCACAGCGCCCATGCCGGTGGCATCCAGCGCCCGCAGCAGCGCGACGACGGCGTCCTTGCCGTCAGCCGTCTCGCGGCTCCCGGTCACGACGACCGCCAGCTGCGCCAGCCGGCCGGGGTCGCCCGCTAGCTGCACGGCTCCCAGCTCGTGCAGTCCGGCGATGAGCTCGGCAGCGTTCTGGTCGGGCGCGTCGGGCGGGGTCTGGCTCACCGTGGACCGGGCCAGCACCGTGCCGACCCGCTCGATCGAGCTCGCGCCCGGCGCGAAGGTCACGCCCGGCGGCACCAGCCGCAGCGCGAGGTCCTCCAGCGGCGAGGACGCCTTCGCGGGGTCGAGGTACGTCGGGGTGAGGGTCAGCGTGCCGGCGATCGAGGCGCCGGCGCCGAGCAGCGCGGCCCGGGCGTGGTGCACGTCGGCCTTCGTGGCGCCGGGCGTACGGACGAGGACGACGCTGTGCCCGGTCAGCCGCCCCGCGGTCAGCGGCCCCGACAGCGCGGCCGCCACCCGGTCGGCCGCGCCGGCCCGGGCCTGCAGCCCGGCGACCCGGTCGTCGAGGCGGACCACCCGGGCGGCGAGCCGGTCGGTCCGGTCGGATCGGGCGGCGTCCGAGCGGCCGACGACGGGGCCGGCGCCCAGCGCGAGGCCCAGCGCCAGGGCCAGGACCGCGGCTACCAGGGCCAGCAGCACCGTGCGTGCGCCGGTCACCGGTTGATGACCTCGTCCACCCGGTCCACGACCTGCTGGCGCCAGTCGCCGACGGGGGTGCTCGCGGGCGCGACCACGACCACGGCAGCGAGTGCCCCCAGCAGCAGGACGCAGAGCAGCCACAGCGGCCAGGTCCGCGCCGGGCGCCGGTGCAGCGTGGTCACGGCCGACGCGTCGACGTACCTGTCGCCGAGGCGCAGCCGGGTCAGGAAGGCGCTGGGCATGTCGGGCCGCTGCGAGTCGACCAGGGCGGCCAGCGTCGGGTGCCAGCCGACGCCGACGACCAGCGCGGGGTCGTGGGCCTCGACGAGCAGCAAGGCCGCGTCCTCGTCCGAGCCGCCGGTGGTGAACACCACCGCCTCGAGGCCAGCCAGCTCGGCGCGGTGCAGCCCGGGCGCGCTGCCGTCGAGGTCGGCCCGGACCACCATCTCGGCACCGCAGTCGAGCACGTCCTCGGACACCCGGCGCGGGTCACCGACCACGAGGTGCGGCCGCAGCGAGGCGGCGAGCAGGGCGTCGGCCCCCTCGTCGACGCCGACCAGCACGGCCCGCCGGTCCTTCAGCCAGGGCCGCAGGTCGGCCAGCTCACGGTCGGCGCCGCGCGCCGACGCGACGACGACCACGATCCGCTGCTCCAGGGGTGTGCGCACCGCGGGCGCGCCGCTGCCGTCGAGCAGCAGGTCCCGCTCGCGGCGCAGGTGCTCGGTGGTCGCGTGCGCGAAGGCCGCGAGCTGCGAGCCCAGACCGGCCCGGGCCGCCTCCATCGCCCGGGCCACCGAGTCCCCGGTCAGCAGCTGGCCGCGGCAGACGATCTCCTCGCCGCGGTAGAGGGTGTCACCGTCGAGGCGGACCTTCTCGCCGTCGTCGAGGCGGGCCATCACCTCGGCACCGACCCGGTCGAGCACCGGGATCCCGGCCGCGAGGAGCACCTGGGGTCCGAGGTTGGGGTACCTCCCGCTCATGCACGGTGCCGCGTTGACCACGGCCCCGACGCGGGCATCGACGAGCAGCTGGGCGCTGGTCCCGTCCAGGTCGAGGTGCTCGAGGACGACGACGTCGCCGGGGCGGGCCCGGCGGGCCGCCGCGTCGGCCCGTCGCTGGATGCGGGCGGTGCCGTGCAGGCCCGGCAGAGGGGGTTCGTGACGGGAGCGTCGCAGGGTGGCCAGGCGCATGCCGCGATGCTGCCATGTGACTGGTGTGACTCCTGGGACCTCGCGCGGCGTGTACGCCGGCAGGCTCAGCGTGCGGCGCGCGCGGTCTCGAGCAGTTCGCGGGCGTGCGCCTCGGCGGTCGCCGACTCCTCCTGGCCCGCGAGCATCCGGGACAGCTCGCGCAGCCGGCCGGCCTCGTCGAGGGCCACGACACCGCTGCGGGTGACGACGCCGTCGTCGGCCTTGCGCACGACCAGGTGCTGGTCGGCGAACGCAGCGACCTGCGGGAGGTGGGTCACCACCACGACCTGCGCGGTGCGCGCCAGCGCGGCCAGCCGCCGGCCCACCTCGACCGCGGCCCGCCCCCCGACGCCGGCGTCCACCTCGTCGAAGACCAGCGTGGGCACCGGGTCCGTACCGGCCAGGGTGACCTCGATCGCGAGCATGACCCGGGAGAGCTCGCCGCCCGAGGCCCCTCGCTGCAGGGGCCGGGCCGGCGCACCGGCGTGCGGCACCAGGAGGAGCTCGACGTCGTCGACGCCGTGGCGGTGGTAGGCGAGGCGCCGGCCGGCGACCTCGATGCCGTCGTCGTCCCGGGTCTGGGTCACCGCGACCTCCAGGGAGGCGTGCGGCATCGCCAGCTCGACCAGCTCGGCCCCGACCTGCGTGGCGAACCGGCTCGCCGCATCACTGCGCGCCGCCGAGAGCGTGGCCGCAGACCGGACCAGCCCGGCTGTCAGCTCGGCGCGGCGGGCGGCCAGAACACCGATCCGGTCGTCGGCGCCGTCGAGGGTGGCCAGCCGGGCGGCGGCGCGCTGCCCCCAGGCCAGGACGGCGGCGGCCTGGTCGACCGGGGCACCGCCTGCCTCGGTCGTCAGGCCGTCGTCGTCGGCGTACTTGCGGGCCAGCCGGGTCAGCTCGGCCCGGCGGTCCTGCACGACCGCCAGCCGCGCCGGGTCGGTGTCGACCCCGGCGGCGTAGGAGGCAAGGTCCGCGCCGACGTCGGCCAGCAGGTAGCCGAGCTCGCGGAGACGGGCGACCAGCTCCTGGAGGACCGGGTCGTGGGCGTCGACCTGCTCGAGCGCGGTGCGTCCTCGAGCCACCAGCCCTACGGCGTCGGTGCCGTCGCCGGCGTCGCTGCTGCCCTCTCCGGCGCCCAGCAGGGTGGTGTGTGCCAGGCCGGCCGCCGCCCGCAGTCCGTCGGCGTTCCCGAGCCGCTCCTCCTCGACCTGCAGCGCCGTGGTCTCGCCGGCGTGCGGGGCGGCCGCCTCGATCTCGCCCAGCCCGAAGCGCAGCAGGTCCGCCTCCTGGGCCCGTTCCCGGGCCGCCGCCGTCAGGGCGGCGAGCTCGCTCGACACGCTGCGCAGCTCGTCGTACGCCGCCTGGTAGTCCGCCAGCTCCGCGGCGAGCGGCGCCCCCGCGTAGCGATCCAGCGCCTCGCGCTGCCTGGCCGGCTGCCGCAGGCGGGTCTGGTCGCTCTGGCCGTGCACCGCCACGCAGGCGTCGGCCAGCTCGGCCAGCGTGCCGGCCGGGACGGCGCGACCGCCCAGGTGCGCGCGGGAGCGACCGGAGCCCGAGACGGTGCGCGCGACGAGCAGGACGTCGTCGTCCAGCTCGGCGCCGGCCTCGAGCGCGCGCTGGGCGACCGGACCGTCGGGGTCGACGCGCAGCCGGCCTTCGACCGAGGCCGTGTCGACGCCCGGACGGACGGCGCCCGGGTCGGCCCGGCCGCCGAAGAGCAGGCCGAGACCGGTCACGACCATGGTCTTGCCGGCGCCGGTCTCGCCCGACACGACGGTGAGCCCCGGCGCCAGCTCGAGCACGGCGTCCTCGATGACGCCGAGGCCGCGGATGCGCATCTCCTCGAGCACGCAGCGGAGCCTACGCGGACGGTGGGTCGGCGCCTGGGACGTCAACCACCCTCCGGGCGGCGTCCCCGCCAGCCCCGGACGGGCAGGTCGAACTTGGCGACCAACCGGTCGGTGAACGGCGCAGAGTGCAGCCTGGCGAGGCGCACCGAGCGGCCGCCGCGACGAGCCTCGATCCGGGCGCCCGGCGGCAGGTCCATGGTCCGGCGCCCGTCGCACCACAGCACGCCGGCCCCCCGCCCGGCGGTGAGCACCTCCACGGCCAGGACCGAGTCGGGCGAGACGACCAGCGGCCGCGAGAAAAGGGCGTGCGGGCTGATCGGGACCAGGAGCAGCGCTGCCACCTCGGGCCACACGACCGGGCCGCCGGCGGAGAACGCGTAGGCGGTCGACCCCGTCGGGGTGGCCATCACGACCCCGTCGCAACCCCAGCGCGAGAGCGGGCGGCCGTCGACCTCGGCGACCAGCTCGAGCATCCGCTCGCGGCTCGCCTTCTCCACCGACGCCTCGTTGAGCGCCCACCCCTGCCCGACCACCTCCCCATCGGTGCTCACCGTCACGTCGATGGTCATCCGCTCCTCCACGAAGTAGGAGCGGGCCACCACCTTGTCGACGGTGGCGTCCAGGGCGTCGCGCTCCGCCTCGGCGAGGAAGCCGACGTGCCCGAGGTTCACCCCGAGCAACGGCGTCGAGGAGCCGCGGGCGAGCTCGGCCGCGCGCAGCAGCGTGCCGTCTCCGCCGAACACCACGACGACCTCGCAGCCCCCGGCCGCCTGATCGGTCAACGGTACGACGTCGACGTCGGCCAGATCGAGGGCCGCCGCCTCGTCCTCGAGCACGCGGACCCGCATCCCGGCGGCACCGAGGCGGGCGACCGCGGTCCGCACCGAGCGCATCGCCTCGTCGCGACCGGTGTGCCCCACGACGAGGACCCGGCGGGCCGTCATGCCGGACCTGCCGCGACCGCGGCCGCCAGGGCGTCCTCGTCCAGGGGGGCGGCGTCCCGGCGCAGCCAGAGGAAGTACTCGACGTTCCCGGCCGGGCCGGGCAGCGGGCTGGCGACGACGCCACGCACGCCCAACGCCAGATCGGCGTACGCCGACCGCGCCACAGTTGCGACCGCCGCGGCGCGTTGCACGGGGTCACGCACGACCCCGCCGGCCCCCAGGGCGTCGCGGCCGACCTCGAACTGCGGCTTGACCATCGGCACCAGGTCCGCCTCCTCGGCAGCAACCGACACGAGCGCCGGCAGGACGAGGCGCAGGGAGATGAACGAGAGATCGGCGACGACCAGGTCGACCGGTTCTCCCACGGCCTCGGGTGTCAGCGCGCGCACGTTCGTGCGGTCCAGCACCGTGACCCTGTCGTCTGTTCGCAGCGGCCAGGCCAGCTGCCCGTACCCGACGTCGACGCACACCACGGCGCGGGCCCCGCGGCGCAGCAGGGCGTCGGTGAACCCTCCGGTGGACGCACCCGCGTCCAGCGCGCGCCGCCCGTCGACCTGCAGCCCGTCGGCCGCGAAGGCGTCCAGAGCGCCGGCCAGCTTGTGGCCGCCCCTCGAGACGTAGGTCTCGCCCGGGGGTTCGTCGACGACGATCGGGTCGGCCGGGGTGACCTGGCTGGCCGGCTTCAGCGACGGGCGGCCCGGCACCCGTACCTGACCGGCGGCGACCAGCTCGGCGGCCTGCTCACGGGACCGGGCGAGCCCGCGCCGGACCAGCTCCGCGTCCAGGCGGGTACGCCGGGTCACGGCGAGCCGGTGCGGTCTTCCCCGCTGCCGTCTCCCCCGCTGTCGTGGGCCGCGTCGGCGAGCGCATCCTGCAGCACCCGGTGCACGTCTTCGTAGACCTCGACGTGCTCGGCCGGCGGGAGGTCGGCCAGCGAGTCCAGGCGAGCGACCGCGGTGGCCACCGGGCCCTTCCCGGCGACCAGGTCCTCGTCGGCCGGTGCCTCGTCTCGCTCGGCCAAGGGCGCCTCGTCGGGGGGGGCGAGGCCGACCGCGACCTCCGCCTCGTCAGTGGTCGGGTCGTCGAAGTCGTCGACCTGCTCGCCGCTCGGCTCGTCGACCTCGCCGCTCGGCTCGTCGACGTCGTCGCCCGGCTCGTGCCGCGCATCCTCGGGCGCGGGTCGGTCGCTCCACGGCTCGCTCACGCGCCGGTCCCTCCGGCGGCCGAGGTGGCGGGCGGGTCCGAGGGCGGGACAGGTGGCGGGGCGGGTGTCGGGGCGGGTGTCGGGGCCGGACCCGACCCGGGTGGCCGCACCGGGCTGGGCTGTGTGCGCGCCGCCGACTTGGTGGTCTTCTTGGCGGTGGTCTTCTTGGCGGCCTTCTTCGCCGCCTTCTTGGTGGCCTTCTTCGTCGGCGCCGGGCCCACCACCTGCGCCTCGAGGTCCGTGACCCGGCGCTCCACCCGGTCCAGCCGACGGCCGGCCGTGGTGAGGTCCTGGGCCGATACGAGGCCGAGGCGGGTCACCGTGCGTTCCACCTCGCCGCCTACCACGTGCAGCAGCAGGTTGCGGTTGGCCCTGCTGGTGGCCAGCAGGTCATCGGTGAGCGATGACACCTGGGCCTTCACCGAGTCGGGCACCACGGCGCCGACCGACGCCTCGCCCTGGGCCACCAGCGACCGGGCCACCGCCGCGGCCCGCTCTCGCGTCACGTCGGTCAGTCCGCTGGCCAGCTGGAGGTACCCCCGCAGCCCGTCGAGCACCATGGCGTCTCCCGTCCCGTCCGGCCGGCGCCACCGCAGCGCCGCCCTCGCGGGAGACGCTACCCGGGTCCTCCGTGGGCTGCGGTAGCGTCCCGGCGTTCGTCCGACGACGCAGGGAGAGGGGTCCGCCAGAGATGGCGACGATCGAGCAGTGCCGGGCCGCGATCGACCGGCTGGCCGCCAACCTCTCCGGTGCCGACGACCAGGACCGGGCCCGCGTGGCATTCGACCGCACCCTGTCCGCGCACGTCCCCGACCTGGACATCACGTTCTCCGGCCGGCTGCAGGACGGCGAGATCGTCGACGTGACGACCGAGCCGGACGCGCCCAGGGCACAGATCCGGCTCACCGCCAAGAGCGACGACCTGGTGGCCCTCACCGACGGCAGCCTCGGCTTCGGTCAGGCCTGGTTGTCGGGGCGGATCCGGATCGAGGCCGGGGTGCGCGACCTGCTCAAGCTCCGCTCCATGCTCTGAAGTCCTCACCAGCCGATCGCGCGGACGGCTGCTCGCGGGTCGGCCCCGTCCGGGCGCTCGGCCCACCACAGGACGGCGAGGGCGCGCAGCGCGTCGAGGGGCTCGCCCCTCTCGCTCCGGACCGCGCCGTCGCGCAGCGAGACCCGGGCCGTCCCACAGGCCCACGCGTCGCCGTCCCGGGTGACCGCCGGGTGCGGCTCGAGCAGACCGTCCCGCAGGCCGTCCGAGAGGTACGTCGGGCGACGCTCTGGCGCCGCCGCGAGCAGGTCGTGCGGCCGGGTCACGCCGGTCAGGACGAGCAGGCTCGGCGTACCTGCACGCACCGCACCCTCGATGTCGGTGTCGAGGCGGTCGCCGACCACGAGCGGGCGGCGGGCGCCGCTGCGCCGGACCGCCTCCTCGTGCAACGGCAGCTCGGGCTTGCCGGCGACGGCGTCGGGAGCCTGGCCGGTCGTGGCCTGCACCACGCCGACCAGCTGGCCGTTGCCGGGGGCCATGCCGCGGGGGGTCGGCACGGTGGCGTCCAGGTTGCTCACCACCCACGGCCGGCCGGCGGCCACCGCGTAGCTGCCCTCTGCCAGCGAGCGCCAGCCCAGGTCGGGCGAGAAGCCCTGCACGACGGCCTCGACGTCGTCGCCGAACGCGGTGACCGGGTCCAGCCCGTGCTCACGCAGCGCGGCGACCAGACCGTCGCCGCCGACGACGAGCACCCGGGCGCCGGGGTGCACCCGGGCCGCGACCAGGCGGGCCGCGGCCTGGGCCGAGGTCACCACGTCGCTGGCGTCGGCCGGGATACCCAGCTCCCCGAGGTGCTCCGCGACCCGCTGAGGGGTCCGGGAGGCGTTGTTGGTGACGAACGCGCACCGCAGGCCGAGCTCGCCGGCTCTGGCCAGCGAGTCCGCGGCGTCGGGGATCGCGTCCGGTCCGACGTAGAGCACGCCGTCGAGGTCGAGCAGCGCGACGTCGTGCCGGGTGGCCAGCGGCGCGGGACTGCCCTGGACGAGGGGTTCGCTCACTGCTGCTGCTCCCGGGCGCGAACCGTGGCCCGGGCCTCGCGCAAGGCCTGCTGGTAGTCCGGCCGCCCCGGGCGCATGGTCGCCGCCATCGCCAGCTGCTCGGCGGCCCCGACGGCGTCACCGAGGCGCATCTTGGTGAGGCCGAGCCCGAACCGGGCGTAGTCGCTGTCCGGGCTGGCCTCGACCAGCTCGGTGAACCGGGTCGCCGCCTCGGCGTACCGTCGAGCGTCGAACAGCGCCCGGGCCAGGGTCTCCAGGACGCTGGCCGAGTCCGGGGCCTGCGCGTGGGCGTGCGCCAGCAGCTCGGCAGCCGCCTCCGGGTTCCCGCCCTCGAGCAGGTCGCGGCCGCGGACATACCAGTCGTAGACCTCACCCGACGGCATCCCGTCGCGTTCCGCGCTGTTGCTCACCCGGTGCCTCCGTCCCAGTCGGGCCCTGATCGGGCGCCCGTACCATCCTCGGCATGCCCGCCGAGGATCATCCCGTCGTCGCGGCACCGGTGCCTGGTGTCGCGGCCGGCGGCGGGCTCGTGGTCGCCCCGTTCCGGGGGCTGCGGTACGTCGCCGGCCGGGTGAGCGACCTCGCGGCGGTGACCAGCCCGCCGTACGACGTGATCGACCAGGACGCCGCCAGCCACCTCGAGGA
>DATBDW010000082.1:0-17237 GCA_036269735.1 Actinomycetes bacterium | reverse complement strand
CCGCTCACCGGTTGCGGGGCGTGCGGCTCTATCAGGAGGTCCGGTTGCCGGGCGATCTCCTGGCCTTCCGGTACGACGACGACGGTGGCGCCTGGCTCCTCGACATCCCCCGCCCGGCGGTGGACCGGATGGAGTACCTCTTCCAGGTGACCGGCCCGGACGGGCACGAGGAGTGGACCACCGACGCCGCGAACCCGGCCAGGGTGGGCGGCGCTTTCGGGGACAAGTCGGTGCTCGAGCTGCCCGGATACCGCGCGCCACGGTGGCTCCAGCGCCCCGGGCCGGCCGGCCGGCGCCGCGACATCGTGGTGAGCACCCGCGCGCTCGACGGAGACGTGCCGGTCACGCTCTGGTCCCCCGACGCTCTCGACGAGCGCACGCCCGCGCCGCTCCTCTTGGTGCACGACGGCCCCGAGTACGACGTGCTGGCCTCGCTGATCGACTACCTGTCCTCGTCGGTGTCCGCCGGCAGGCTCCCACCGGTTCGAGCCGCCCTGCTCGGCCCCGGCCATCGCAACGAGCGCTACTCCGCCGACGGGGCGTACTCCCGAGCCCTGTGCCTCGCGGTCCTCCCCCGCGTGCTCGGAGAGGCGCCGACCACGGCCGTGATCGGCGTCGGGGCGAGTCTCGGCGCGTTGGCGATGCTGCACGCGCAGCGGCAGAACCCCGACTGCCTGGATGGCCTGTTCCTGCAGTCCGGGTCCTTCTTCCACCCGCGCCACGACGCGCACGAGCGGCGATTCCCCCGCTATGACCGAGTCGTCCGTACCGTCGATGGCGTCCTACGCGCCGCCGGGAACGCCCGGCCGGTGCCTACCGTCATGACCTGCGGGACCCTCGAGGAGAACCTGGCCAACAACCGGATCATGGCGCGCGCCCTGAGTGCTCAGGGCTACGACGTCACGCTGCGGGAGGTGCGCGACGTGCACAACTACACCGCATGGCGTGACGCGTTCGACCCGTGGCTCACCGGTCTGGTCCGGGAGGTAGCGCGCCAGCACACAGGGCGCCGCAACGGGGTCGAGGTGGCGCGATGACCGGCGTCGTCGAGCTTGCCGCGCCCGGGAGCGGCTGGCGCGGCCAGGTCGTCGGCTACGGGCACTGGGGCACACCCGTCGTTGTCTTCCCGAGCGAGGCGGGGCGCGCCTGGGACTTCGAGAACAACGGCATGGTCGACGCGGTGCGCTGGCTGATCGACGCCGGGCGCGTCAAGCTCTACTGCGTCGACGCCGCGGATGCCGTCACCTGGTCGGACCGTTCGGTGCCCCTCGAGGAGCGAGCGGCCCGCCACGACCACTACGAGCGCTGGGTGCTCGAGCAGGTAGTGCCGTACGTCCACCAGGACTCCAGCGGTGTCCAACCGATCATGACGGTCGGCTGCAGCCTCGGTGCCTACCACGCGGCCAACATCGCGCTGCGAAACGCCAACGTGTTCCCACGCGCCCTGTGCATGTCCGGCTCCTACGACCCGACGGCGTGGCACGCGTGGGGAGAGCGTGGCGACGCCACCTATTTCCACAACCCGATGGACTACGTCCGCAACCTGCACGGTGACCACCTCGACTGGCTGCGCAGCACGGTGCACCTGACCCTCGTCGTCGGGCAGGGCTCCTGGGAGGTCGACCCGACCGGCGCGCTGCCCAGCACGCTGGCCTTCGCCGAGGTCCTCTCCGAGAAGGGGATCCCGCACGAGCTCGACGTGTGGGGCCACGACGTACCGCACGACTGGCCGTCCTGGCAGCGGCAGCTGGCGCATCACCTGCCGCACATGCTCTGAGGCGCCGCCGCCTGTCCCGCCATCTACCGTGCCGAAAACGATCACGGTTCCGTGATCAACACAGCCGAACCGAGCTGAACTGACCACGGTCAGGTCGAAGTGATCACGGAACCGTGATCACCTGCGTGGGTCGGGGACAGACCCGCCGTCCGTCAGGACGCCGGCAGCACCAGGCGTTCGAGCAGGCGGTCGAGCTCTGCCTCCGGGTCACGCGTCAGGCCGGTGTGCACCGGGCCTGGCTGGACGACGGTGCTGCGCGGCGCCGTCAGCCAGCGGAAGCGGCGGCCGGGGTCCTCGTCACCGGCCGGGCCGGCACCGGACTCCCCCTCGCACACCCCGGCCGCGGTGCGCAGCGCGTGCTCCACGGCGACCGGGTCGGCGGCCGGGTCCAGGGCGCGGAGCCGCTCGACGTCGAGGTGCACTCGAGCGCCCAGGAAGCTGAGCGACTGGCAGTAGAGCAGGACCCCGGCGTTCATCGACTCGCCCCTGTCGACCCTGGGCACCACCCGCAGCACCGCGTACTCGAACGGGTCGCGTCGCTCGGCGGTCACGACGCCTCCCGCCGGCCGAGGTCGCGCAGGCCGGGCAGCCACGCGTCGCGGGCCGACAGGCGGGCGGCGAGCTGGTCGATGTACGCCGATCGCACCGCGCCCGGCCCGTCGAACCCGGGCTCGCCGTCGAGCCACTCGTCGGGTACGTCGGCCACCGCCGAGCGCAGCGACTCGCTGGTCACCCAGGGCGTGAGCGCCGTGTCAGCCTCGTCGACATCGCCCGCGACACCCGACAGCGCGTGCGTCGCGGCGTCGTACGGCCGGCGTACCCAGGCCTCGAGGTTGCTCCACGAATGCTGGAAGATCAGCGCCGCGCCGTGGTCGATGAGCTCCACCTGGCCATGCCACAGCAGCATGTTCGGGTTGCGCCAGGACCGGTCCACGTTGCCGATCAGCGCGTCGAACCAGAGGATCCGCGCGGCCAGCCCGGGGTCCACGGCGCGGGCGTCGACGTCCAGTGCGCCGGGCAGGTAGTCGATGCCGAGGTTGAGGCCGGGGCTGGCGCGCAGCAGGTCCTGCACCTCCTGGTCCGGCTCGGCCGGCGCGAGACCGGGGTCCACGTCGACGACTGCCAGGTCCGGTGTGGCCAGCCCCAGGGCGCTCGCGAGCCGGCTGCAGATGACCTCGGCGACCAGCGTCTTCCGGCCCTGCCCGGCACCGTGGAACTTCACGACGTAGGTGCCCAGGTCGTCGGCCTCCATCAGCCCCGGCAGGGACCCGCCCTCGCGCAGCGGCGTCACGTACCGCGTCGCGGTGACCTGCGGGAGCACGCCTGCACTCTAGGTGCGCGGACCCCCGTCGACAGGGCGACCGGCCGGTCACTACGGTGCCAGCACCCGGCCGAAGGGATCCGCGTGACCGACACCCAGCACCTCATCGGACTGCTCCTGGGGACCGAGAACGACTGGCCCACCGTGTTCGAGGACCTGGTCCGCCGGGTGGGTCGCGTCGAGGACGGCTCCGGGACTGGGCACGGCTACGACGTCGAGCGGATCACGATCGAGCCGTTCGACCTGCGCTACGAGCCGGCGTACGACCTGGTCATCGACCGGCTCGCCTACTGGTACTACCACCCGCGCGAGTGGCTGAAGAAGGTCGCGCTGATGGACGACGTCTATCTGCTCAACTCGCCGTTCACCTTCCAGGCGATGGAGAAGCACGCAGCGTACTGCGCGATGATCCGCCTCGGCCTCAAGGTGCCCGCCACCGTTCTGGTCCCGTACAAGAACCCGGTCGACCACGCGAAGTACGCCTATACCGCCGAGCGCTACAACCGTCAGTTCGACCTCGACACGATCGCCGAGTCGGTGGGCTACCCGCTGTTCATGAAGCCCTACGACGGCGGCGCCTGGCGTGGAGTGTCCCGGATCCGCGACGCCGACGAGCTGCACCGCGCCTATGACGAGTCCGACGAGATGCTGATGCACCTGCAGGCATCTGTGGAGGGGTACGACGTGTTCGCCCGGTCGCTCTCCATCGGTGCCGAGACGATGGTGATGAACTTCGACCCCGACCAGCCGATGCACGCGCGGTACTCGGTGAGCCACGACTTCCTCGCCCCGGACACGGGCGCCGAGGTCGTCTCCATCGGGCGGATCGTCAACGCCTTCTTCCGCTGGGAGTTCAACTCCTGCGAAACGCTGGTCGCGGGCCGCGAGGTGCACCCGATCGACTACGCCAACGCTTGTCCCGACGTCGCGATCACCTCTCTGCACTACTACTTCCCGTGGGCGATGAAGGCGCTGGTCCGATGGTCGGTGTTCTGCACCGTCACCGGACGGGTCGCGACGCCGCACGTCGACCCGACGCGATGGTTCACGATCGCCGACCGGACCGACCTCTCGTACGACGAGAAGCTCGCCGAGTACACCGACCTCGCCGACGCCTACTTCGACGTCGACCGGTACCGCGACTTCTGCGCGTCCCGGATGGCGCACTTCGACGAGCAGGCGCTGGCCTACTTCGACTCCTCCGACTTCGACCGCGCCCTCGTCGAGGCGGTCACAGCCACCTTCCCACCGCACGAGCACGAGCAGTTCGTGGCCCACTACCGTGGACTTCTCGGGGCCTGGTGCGCTGACGAACGCGCCCGGTTGGTCTGACCGCGCGTGACGGGGGTCTCCGAGGTGCTCGCTGCGGCGAGCGCGGCGTTGTCGGACGCCCACGGCCACAGGCTGGCCGTGCGCCGCGTGGCGACGCTGAAGAGCAGCCCGCGCACGATGGTGCTGCGCGCCGCGGTCACCGGAGGCAGCGACGACACGCTGCCGTCCACGGTCATCATCAAGGCGCACCTGTACGACGGCCCGTGGGCCACCTCGGTCCGCGAACCGGCCGGCCTGGGCTTGCTCACGTCGTACGGCGTCCGACCCGTAGTCGCGCCCGACTTGCTGGCCGTCGCCGACGACCCACCGCTGGTGGTCCTGCGCGACCTGTCACCCACCGGATCGGTGCGAGACCTGGCCGCGCTGCTCCTCGGTGCCGACCGGGTGGCCGCCGAGGACGGCCTGCTGGCCTGGGCCGACACCGTGGGCCGGCTGCACGCCGCGACGTCCGGCTGCCGGGACGAGATGACCGACGCCCTCGCCGCGACGGCGCGGCGGCTCGGGCGGGAAGCGCCGCCGACCGACGAGGTTCCCGACTCCCTCGACCGCGCTGCGGCCTGCTTGGCCGACCTGCTCCCCCGGCTGGGCGTGACGCCAACCGCTGCGGCCCTCGCCGAGCTCCGTCACCTGCAGGACGGGTTCGGCGGTGGTGACCGGTGCTGGGCGCTCACACCCGGGGACACCTGCCCCGACAACAACGTCCTGACCGACGCCGGCGTGGTTCTGTTCGACTTCGAGGGCGCCGCGATCCGGCACGTGGCGTGGGATGCGTCCTACCTGCGGGTCCCCTGGCCCAGCTGCTGGTGCGCGTGGCGGCTGCCCGAGGACGTCGCCCACCGGGGTCTTGACCGCTGGCGTGCGGCGGTCGTCGGCACCGTGCCCTACGTGGCCACGCCGGCCTTCGAAGCCGACCTCGAACGGGCCGAGTCCGGCTGGGCCGCGGTGTCCACCGGCTGGTTCCTCGCCGGCGCGCTCGACGGTGACGACGTACCCGGAGGGAAGGCCGGCCGCCGCGTTGCGCCAGGGCGGCGAGCCCTGATCCTGAACCGCCTGGCTCGGGCGGCCCGCGGGACCGTGCCGGGGCTGGCCGCCTGGCGGGCGCTGGCCGCCGAGACTCGCGCGGCCGCCGAGGCCGCCTGGGGTCCGGTCGAGCTGGCGCCCGCACCGGCCTTCCGCCGAGACACCCGCTGACCCAGCTCACCCGCCGACGAGGCAGCTCATCCCCTATGGCCGGTTCCATCCCGACCTGGCCCGGCCGACCGGCCGTCAGGTCCGTCCGTTCGGCGCGGCGCGTCGGCTCCAGCACAGCCGGCGCTTTGCGATCCTTGACACATGGATCGCAGCAGCACGGTGCTGACCATCGGCCTGGTCCTCGACCACGCCCAGGTGCACCAGGTGCCCGTCGACGTGTCGACCAGCGCCGGCCGCACCTTCGCCGGTGTCGGTGTCGCGGCCCTGGACCGGTTCTGCATCGTCCTGCTCGAGGAGGACGGTCCCGGCAGCCGGGCCCACGTGGTCGGCCGCGAGCACGTGGTCAGCGTCTCGATGTCGCGCGACGACCTGCTGGCCATCGAGGCCCCGACCGGCCAGGCCTCCCGCAGCGCCTGAGCGCGCGCGGCCGGCTCAGCCGGCCGGCCAGGTGTGCACGGGCTCGTTCGAGTGCATGTGGTCCACGTAGCGGCGCATCATCTCGCGCAACGAGTCCGGCCGGTCATGGCCCTCGAACTCGGTGTGGAACGCGGCGGCCTGCCAGGCGGCACCGTTCGTCTCGCGCAGGCAGCGCCCCTCGACGACGCCGAGCAGCCGGTCGCGGTCCGCGGCGGACACCCCCCACTCGTCAAGACCGCGGTGCGCCATCGGCAGCAGGTGACGCAGCACCAGCTCGGTCACCGGGACCTCACCGATGCCCGGCCAGTAGATGCGTGCGTCGATGCCGTGGCGCGCTCCGGCGTGGAAGTTCTCCTCCGCGGCCGAGAAGGACATCTGCGACCACACCGGCCGGTCCGCCTCGGCGAGTACCTTGACCAGGCCGTAGTAGAGCGCCGCGTTGGCCAGGACGTCGACGACCGTCGGCCCGGCCGGCAGGCACCGGTTCTCGACCCGCAGGTGGGGACGCCCGCGCACAACGTCGTACACCGGCCGGTTCCATCGGTAGATGGTGCCGTTGTGCAGGCGGAGCTCCCCGAGCTGCGGGACGTCACCGCGATCGAGCACCTCGACCGGGTCCTCGTCGTCGACGATCGGCAGCAGCGACGGGAAGTAGCGGACGTTCTCCTCGAACAGGTCGAAGATCGAGGTGATCCAGCGCTCGCCGAACCACACCCGGGGCCGGACCCCTTGGGCCTTGAGCTCGTCGGAGCGGGTGTCCGCGGCCTGTTCGAACAGCGCGATCCGGGTCTCGCGCCAGAGCTCCTTGCCGAAGAAGAACGGTGAGTTGGCGCCCATCGCGAGCTGAACGCCGGCGATCGCCTGCGAGGCGTTCCAGTGCGCCGCGAAGGTCTCCGGGTTCACCTGCAGGTGCAGCTGGACGCTGGTGCAGGCCGCTTCCGGGGCGATGCTGTCGGCATAGGCCGAGATGCGCTCGACGCCGTCGATGGCGAGGTGGATGTCCTCGCCGCGCGCCGCGAACACCTGCTCGTTGAGCAGGGCGTAGCGCGGGTTCGCCGAGATGGTCTCCTCGGTGAGGTGCTCCTTGCGCACCGTCGGCAGGATCCCGATCATGACGACGTCGGCGCCGGCCTGGTCCGCGACGTCGTCGGCGTGGTTGAGGCTCGCCCGGACGGCCGCCTCCAGCCCGGTGAACACATCGCCGTCCAGCAACCGCGGCGGGATGTTGATCTCGATGTTGAACTGCGCGAGCTCGGTCTGGAAGTCCGGGTCGCAGATCAGCTCGAGGACCTTCTCGTTGACCATCGACGGGTCACCGGCCGCATCGGCGAGGTTGAGCTCGATCTCCAGCCCCATGCTTCGTCGCTCGGCGTCGAACCGGGACTCCGCCAGCATCCGGGCGAACACGTCCAGGCAGCGCTTGACCTTCTGCCGGTACAGCTGACGGTCCTCGCGGGTGAACTGCCGGCTCGCGACGTCCTGACCCATGTCCCGCCCCTTCCCCGGGCTCGCCTTCGGCCAACCTTGGCACGGGAGCGCGGCCAGGGCGAGGGACCGTCCACGGGCGCGCCGCCGGAGTTCTGTCCAGCGGTCGTCCTACCGTCCAGACATGCGCCTGCTCCACACCTCCGACTGGCACCTGGGCCGGTCGTTCCACCGGGAGGATCTGCGCCCGGCGCAGGAGCGCGCGCTCGACCACCTGGTCGAGACGGTCCGCTCGGAGCGGGTCGACCTCGTGGTCGTGTCCGGCGACGTCTACGACCGGGCGATGCCCTCGGTCGACACGGTGTCACTCCTCGACGACGCCCTCGGCCGGCTGGCTGCCACCGGGGCCAGGACGGTCCTGGTGAGCGGCAACCACGACTCGGCCCGCCGGCTCGGCTTCGGCTCCCGGTTGATCGACAACGCCGGCGTGCACCTGCGCACCGCGGTCCAGCGGGCGCACGAGCCGGTCCTGCTCGACGACGAGGGCGGCCCGGTGGCGGTCTACGGGATCCCCTACCTCGAGCCTGACGTGGTGCGGGACGAGCTCGGGTGTGACGACCGCAGCCACGCGGCCGTGCTGACCGCGGCCATGGGCCGGATCCGTGCTGACCTCGCGAGCCGGCCGGGCGCCCGCTCGGTGGTGTTGGCGCACGCGTTCGTCGTCGGCGGCCTGGCGAGCGAGAGCGAGCGTGACATCACGGTGGGCGGTGTCGCGTCGGTCCCCCTGCCGACGTTCGACGGCGTGGATTACGCCGCACTCGGGCACCTGCACGGAGCCCAACGGCTGGCCGAACACGTCCGCTACAGCGGGTCCCCGCTCGCGTTCTCGTTCTCCGAGGAGCACCAGACCAAGCAGCTGCTGCTCGTCGAGCTGGGCGACCAGCCCGGTCGAGCGGCACGGGTGACCTCGGTGCCGACCCCGGTGCACCGACCCCTCGCGCGGCTCACCGGTCACCTCGACGACCTACTGGTCGGCGACCGGTGGTCGGCGTACGAGAGTCACTACCTGCAGGTCACCCTCACCGACGAGGTCCGTCCCCGGGAGCCGATGGAGCGGTTGCGAGCCCGCTTCCCCCACGTTCTCGTGCTGGGCTTCGCCCCGGACGGCGTCGACCCCGACGCGGCGACGAGCTACGCGACCCGACTGCGCGGGCGCACCGACCTCCAGGTCACGACCGACTTCGTCGAGCACGTCCGCGGCCCGGCCGACCCGGCCGAGGCGGCGCTGCTGCGCGCGGCCCTCGAGGGCGTCCGCGTGGACGCGGCGGCGCGCTGATGCGGCTGCACCGGCTCGAGGTCACCGCCTTCGGGCCCTACGCCGGCACCGAGACCGTCGACTTCGACGCGCTGGCGGTGGGCGGGGTGTTCCTCTTCACCGGCTCGACCGGCGCCGGGAAGACCAGCCTGCTGGATGCCGTGTGCTTCGCCCTCTACGGCCAGGTTCCCGGTGCCCGGGCCAAGGCCGCGCGCAGCCTGCGCAGCGACCACGCCGCCGACGGGGTCGCGCCCCAGGTGGTCCTCGAGCTGACCCTGAGCGGCCGACGGTTGCGGATCACCCGGTCGCCGGGCTGGGAGCGCCCCAAGCGTCGGGGCTCCGGCACCGTCGCTGCGCAGGCCGCGGTGCACCTCGAGGAACGCGCCGCGACCGGCTGGAGCACGCTGGCGACCCGGCTCGACGAGGCCGGCGACCTGGTCGGGCGCCTCCTCGGCCTGCGCCTGCCGCAGTTCTGCCAGGTGGTCCTGCTCCCCCAGGGTCAGTTCGCCGACTTCCTGCGCGCGGACGCCGAGAACCGTCGCGACCTGCTGGAGAGCCTCTTCGACACGGTCCGCTTCACCGAGGTGGAGCGCTGGCTGGTCGCTCGCCGGCAGGAGTCGTCCCGCGCCCTCGACGACGTCGACCGGCGCCTCGACCGGGTCCTCGCCCGGATCGCCGAGGCGTCCGGGCAGGACCGGCCCGAGGACGTGTCCGGCAGCGACGCTGTGCCGTGGGCCGACGGCCTGCTCACCTCCGCCCGGGCCGGTCATGCGCGCGCCGATGCCGTGGCAGCGCTGGCCGCCGAGCAGGTCGAGGTGGCCGCCGCGAGGCTGGAGGCCGCGACCCTTGTCGCCGAGGCGCACCAGCGCCGGACCGCGCTCGAGGAGCGCCGCGCCGCCCTCGCGACCGCCGAGGAGGCGGCGGTCGGGTGGCGCCGTGAGCTGGCCGCGGCCCGCGCGGTGGGCCCCGTCCTGCCGCTGGTCACCGAGGTGGCCCGCCTCCAGCACCAGCTCGACGCCACCCGGGCTGCGATCGCTGCGACCTCCGGCGACCTGTCACGAGCTCTGGCCGGCTCGGGCAGCGAGCCGGTGACCGTTCCCTGGCCGGCGGCCGAGGTGCTGACCGGTGTGGCCCGCGAGCACCGCAGTGAGGCTGCCGCGCTACGAGCTCTCGCCAAGGACGAGGACGAAGCCGCCCGCCTCGCCCAGGCGGCCCGCGCCCTCGAAAGTCGCATCGTCGAGCTCGACGGGCAGGCCCGGACGCTGCGGGACCGGCTCGAGGACTCACCCACCCGGCGCGCCGCACTCACCGCGTCCCGGGACAAGAGTGCCGCGGCGACCGCCGCCCTGCCCGGCGTCGTCGCCGAGCTGGCACGCGCCGACGAACGCCTCGCCGCCGGGCGCTCTCGCGACCGGCTCCTCGAGGACCGCAGCCGGATGGCCGACCGGGTCCGTTCCCGCGCCGACGCCGAGCTCACGGCCCGCTCGGCCTGGCTCGACCTGCGGCGGGCCCGCATCGACGGGATGGCGGCCGAGCTCGCGGCCGGGCTCGCCCAGGGCCTCCCCTGCCCCGTCTGCGGTGGCACCGAGCACCCGAACGCTGCCCAGCCCGGTCCCCGCGCGGTGACCAAGGCAGCCGAGGACCGTGCGGCCACCCAGGCCCGCGGAGCCGAGCGGGCCCTCGAGGAGGCCCGCCTGGAGCTTGCCCAGGTCGAGGCCGAGCTCGCAGCGGCCAGCGCCGGAGCAGGTGGCACCGCTGCCGTGGCCGACCTCGAGTCCGCGCGTGACCTGGTGGCCGACCGGGTCGGCGAGCTGACCCGGCGGGCGGCCACGGCGGATGCCGACACGGCGGCGCTCGACACCTTGGCCGAGCAGCACGAGTCGTGGCTGCGGGACAGCGTCGCCCTCGACGAGGAGGCGCGTTCCGTCCGGCAGAAGATCGACGAGGACCAGGACCGCCTGGGCCGGTTGCGGGCCGGTCTCGACGCGGCCCGCGGCGACGACCCGACGATCGCCGCTCGCGCGCTGCGGCTGGTCCGCGCCGCCGACGACGTCGAGGCGCTGGCTCGGCAGGTCGCGGACGAGCAGCGGCTCGCCGGCGAGGTGACCGAAGCCCTGGAGCGGGCCGAGACCGCGGCAGTCGATCGCGGACTCGGTTCGGTCGAGGAGGTGGTCCGCGACCACCGCGACGACGTGGTGACGGGCACGCTCGAGGCGCTGGTGGCCGACCACGCCGCCGAGGTCGCAGCGGTCGAGGACCAGCTCGGCGAGGTCCGCCTGGCCGCGCTGGCCGACGGACCGGCACCCGACGTCGTTCGCCTGCGAGACGACCTGGCCGAGGTCGAGCGGCGCCGCGACGAAGCCGCGGAGGTGCGGGCGATGTGCAGCCAGCGAGCCACGTCGCTCGTCCGGCTCACCACCATGCTCCACGCCGTGCTCGCCGAGCGGGCACCGGTGGCCGAGGCACATCGGACGGTCGACGGGCTGGCGCGTCTCGCCGAGGGGAAGGGCGCCGACAACCGCCTCCGGATGAGCCTGTCCGGCTACGTGCTGGCCGCCCGGCTCGAGCAGGTCGCGGTCGCCGCCAGCCAGCGGCTGGCACGGATGACCTCCGACCGCTACCGGCTCGTCCACACCGACGCTCCCGGCTCGGCGCGGGTGCGCGGCGGGCTCACGCTGCGGGTGCTCGACGCGTGGACCGGCGTGGCGCGCGACCCCGCGACGCTCTCCGGCGGCGAGACGTTCACCGCGTCGCTGGCCCTCGCCCTCGGGCTCGCGGACGTCGTCACCGCCGAGGCCGGCGGCGCGCTGCTCGAGACACTCTTCGTCGACGAGGGGTTCGGCAGCCTGGACGACGAGTCGCTCGACGACGTCATGGGCGTGCTCGACGGGTTGCGCGACGGCGGCCGTACCGTGGGCCTGGTGAGTCACGTCGCCGATCTGCGCCAACGGATCCCGGTGCAGCTGCGGGTCGAGAAGGGACGCACCGGCTCGCACGTCCGGCAGTGACCGCAGAACCGGGCGTCGAGGACGGCCGCCCGCTCGCGGTCTTCGACGTCGACGGCGTCCTCGCCGACGTCGCCCACCGGCTGCACCACATCGAGGCCGGGTCCAAGAACTGGGATGCGTTCTTCGCGGCTGCCGGCGACGACCCGCCCCTGACCACCGGCGTCGAGCTGGCCGTCACCCTGGCTGCCGACCACGACCTCGGCTACCTGACCGGCCGGCCGGAGTCGTTGCGCCAGGTCACCGAGTCCTGGTTGCGCCGGCACGGGTTGCCTGCCGGACCGCTGTGGATGCGCCCCCGGGGCGACTACCGGCCCGCTCGGGTGATGAAGCTGGACGCGCTACGCCGGCTGCGATCCGGACCGGAGGCGGTGGAGGTTGTGGTCGACGACGACGAGCAGGTCGTGTCCGCCCTGCGCGACGCGGGGTACGCCGTCCTGCACGCCACCTGGGCGGCGGACTCCCGCGGGTCCCGGGCCTTGCGCCGCGCGCAGGAGGATCAGGGCCGGACCTGACCGCCCCGCAAGGTGCCCGACCAATCCGTCCGGGGGGCGGTGTCGAACCTGGCAGCATGGCGCCCATGGCCCACCTTCGGCGCGCGGCCCGACCGGGCGACGCCGGGACGGCGGACCTGGAGGGACTCCTGGAACGCGTCTCGCGCGGCGACGCCGCCGCTTTCGAGGATCTCTACGAACGCGTCGCCGGCAGCGTGTTCGGGATCATTCGCCGCGTGCTGCGCGACCCCGCCCAGTCCGAGGAGGTCGCCCAGGAGGTGCTCGTGGAGATCTGGCGCTCCGCGAGCCGGTTCGACCGGGCCCGCGGCACGGCCACGACGTGGATCCACACGATGGCCCACCGCCGCGCGATCGACCGGGTGCGGGCCGCGCAGGCGTCCCACGACCGCGAGGAGCGGGTGGCCGTGCGCGACCACCAGCCGGCGTACGACGTGGTGGCGGAGGCCGTGGTCACCCGGCTGGAGCAGGAGCAGGTGCGCCAGTGCCTGGCGTCGCTCACCGACCTGCAGCGTGAGTCGGTGACCCTGGCGTACTACGGGGGCTACAGCTACAGCGAGGTCGCCGGGCTGCTCGACGCCCCGCTCGGCACCGTCAAGACCCGCATGCGTGATGGCCTGATCCGGCTGCGGGACTGCCTGGGGGTGACCGCATGAGCGAGCAAGCGCCGGACCACGAGATGCACCTGCTCACCGGCGCGTACGCCGCGGACGCCCTCGATGCCGGCGAGCGGGACGCCTTCGAGGTGCACCTGGAGACGTGCGACGCGTGTCGCCAGGAGGTCGCGGAGCTCACGGCGACCACGGCCCGACTGGGGAGCGCCGAGGCCGTGCCGCCACCTCCGGGGCTGCGTGCGCGGGTGCTCGAGGAGGTCGCCCGGACCCGCCAGCTGCCACCAGGGGGTGACCTGGTCGACCTCCAGTCGACGATGGGCCGCCGCAGGCGGTGGTACCCGCAGCCGGTCGCGGCTGCGGCGGCCGTGCTCCTCGTCGTCGCCGTCGGACTCGGTGCGCTGGCAGCCGCCGAGCACCACCGCGCCGACCAGGCGCGCGACCGCGAGCAGCAGATCTCCGCCCTGGTCGGCGACCCCGACGCCACCGTCAAGCGGGTGGCCGTCGCGGGAGGCGGCTCGGGGACGGTCATCAGCAACGGGAGCAACGCCGTCTTCCTGGCCCGCGACCTGCCCGAGCTGCCCAGCGGCCGCGCCTACCAGCTGTGGCGGATCCGCGGTCAGAGTCCCGAGTCGGCCGGACTCCTGGGTCGCGGCGGCGACGCGACCACCCTTGTCGACGGCGTGGCGCCCTCGGACTCGATCGCGGTCACGGTCGAGCCGTCCTCGGGGTCGGAGCGACCGACCTCGTCGCCGGTGTTCCTCGTCTCGCTCGCCTGAGGACGTCGCCACCCCGCGGCGTGTGTGAGCTCGCGGGTGAGCCACCGCCAGGTGCGCGACGGAGGCACCCCGTCCGGCCGCGGCGTGATCAGCAGGACAAAGCCGAGCAGCAGCAGCGCGACCAGCGCGTCGGCCCAGTAGTGGTTCGCGGTGACGACGACGACCAACGTGGTGAGCACGGGGTGCACGATGATGGCCCAGCGCCAGCGGCTGCGGGCGGTCCGGATGACGACCACGGCCACCAGCAGCGCCCAGCCCACGTGCAGGCTCGGCATCGCGGCGAACTGGTTCGCGACGGTGGCCGCGTTGCCGTCGTACGCCGACGGGCCGAACACCGCCATGGTGTCCACGAATCCGAGGCTCGACAGCATCCGTGGCGGGGCCAGCGGCATCGCGGTGTGCAGCACCATCGCGAACGCGGTGAGGGTGATGATCAGCCGGCGCGCCCAGCGGTACTCCTCGGGCGGCCGTCGCAGCCAGCCCCAGGCCAGGAAGGCGAGAGTCACCGGGAAGTGCACCGTGACGTAGAACCAGTTGGCCGCCTTGAGCACGTCCGGCCACTGAAGCAGCCAGCTCTGCAGGGTCTCCTCGTCGGGCAGGCGCAGCACCCGCTCGACGTCCCACACGTGCCACGCGTTGGCGATCGCGAGGTCATCGTGACCGGCGATCGCCAGTCGTCCGAGGCGATAGGCGACGAAGAGGGTGACCAGCAGGGCGATCTCGCGGACCAGCCCCGGTCGCCGCGACACAGCTGTCGCGCGCACCGCCACCCCGCGTCCCTCGTCAACTCCCGGGACCACCCCAGTCACGCGCCTACCTTCCCACGGCCGTCCGACGGTTGTCCGTCACGGGCCATGCAGGTCGAGACGAGGTCAGGCGACGTGGTCCACCGCGAGGCCGAACACCCACGGCAGCGCCGCGGCGGCTGGCACCAGCCGCCGTCGCAGGGCGGGCCGGCTGGCAGCGGCCACCAGAGCGGTCGCCGACCACCGGTAGCGGCGGGAGACCCGCTGCCAGGCGGCGGGGTAGTCCTGGGGGCGCCCGGCGCTGACGGCCGCCACGGCTGCGCGGGCCGTGGCGAGACCGACGGCGACGCCCTCGCCGGTGAGGGCGTCGACGTACCCGGCAGCATCACCGACCAGCAGCACCCGCCCCTGCCGGGGCGCCAGAGCGAGCTGGCGCAGCGGGCCGGCGCCCAGCACCCGGGTCGCCGCCGGCGCACCGCGCAGCCGGGCCCGCAGCTCCGGGAAGTCGTCGAGCACAGCGTCGAAGGAACGCCCGTCGCGTCCGGTGAGGAAGGCGACACCGACCAGGTCGCCGGACACCGGGGTGACGTACGCCTCGGCGTGCTCGGACCAGTGCACCTCGACGTACTCCGACCACGGTCGGACCGCGAAGTGCTGCCGCAGCCCGTAGCGCGCGCGCCCCGGCGTCGGCTCGCCGCGCAGGCCCAGGTGGCGCCGGACGGTGGAGTGCAGGCCGTCCGCGGCGAGCAGCCACGAGGTGCGCAGCCCGGCCGCCCTCACGCCGTCCGCGTCCTGCTCGACATGCTCCACCGTGCCGGGCCGCAGCTCGACACCCGCCGCGACGGCCCGCTCGAGAAGGGCCGCGTGCAGCGTCGTGCGGCGTACGCCGAGACCCGGGCCCGCGCGGAACGCCGACTCGACGGAGCGGCCGGCACCGACGTACCGGATCCCCGCGAACGGCCGACCGGCCGGCGACACCCCGAGCCGGGCCAGCCCGGCGACGGCTGCCGGCATCAGGCCCTCGCCGCAGGCCTTGTCCACGGGTGCCTGCCGCGGCTCCACCACGACCACCGACAGTCCCGCGTCGCGCGCCAGTATCGCCGCGGCCAGCCCCACCGGCCCGCCGCCGGCGACGAGGACGTCGGCATCGGTGTCGAGGCGAGAGCTCACACGGAAGCCGGTTCGGCGAGGGCGCGCAGAGCCGCGTTCTCGGTGCGGATCCGCACGCGCAACAACCACGCGTTCGCCAGGGTGAACACGAGAGACGTGACCCATGCCGTGTGGACGAGGGGCAGCGCGAACCCCTCCAGCACGACGGCGACGTAGTTGGGGTGCCGCAGCCAGCGGTAGGGCCCGGCGCGGACCGCACTGAGCCCGGGTACGACCACGACCCGCGTGCACCACTGCCGGCCCAACGTGCCGACGCACCACCAGCGCAGCCCCTGGGCCGCGAGGACGAGCACCAGCATCGGCCAGCCGAGCCAGGGCAGGAAGGGCCGGTCGAGGGACAGCACCTCCAGCAGCGCGCCGGCGAGCAGGCCCGTGTGCAGGACGACCATCACCGGGTAGTGGCCGGCCCCGGACTCGACACCACCCGCGGCCATCGACCAGCGTCGGTGGCGTTCGCTGACGACGAGCTCGGCCACCCGCTCCAGGCCCACCGCGAGGATGAGAGCGGTGTAGAGCGCCTCGCTGGTCACCACCGCAGCAGGACCGCTTCGGTCGCGAAGCCCGGTCCCATCGCGAGGACAACGGCGGTCGTCCCCGCGGGCGGCGCTCCGTCCCCGACCAGGTCCGCGAGCTGGTGGAGCACCGAGGATGACGACAGGTTGCCGACCGCGGACAGGGACGCGCGGGTCCGGCGCAGCGCCGCGTCGGGCAGCCCCAGGGCGGTCTGGGCGGCGTCGAGCACCTTCGGGCCGCCCGGGTGCACCACCCACTCGTCCACGTCGCCGACGGTGAGCCCGTGCCCGGCCAGGAACTCCGTGACGTCGCCGCCCAGATGGCTCTCGACGATCGAGGGGATGTCGGCGGAGAGCACGATCCGGAATCCGGTGTCCACGATGTCCCACCCGAGGGCGCGCTCGGTTCCGGGGTAGACCCTGCTGGCCGACCCGACGATCGCCGGTCCCGGCAGACCGAGGGCAGCGGCCCGCCGGTCCCCCACCATCACCACGGCCGCGGCCCCGTCGCCGAACAGGCCGCTGGCGACCAGGTTGGCCACCGAGGTGTCGTCGCGCTGGACGGTGAGCGAGCACAGCTCGACCGAGAGCAGCACCGCGACTCCGTCCGGGTCGCCGCGCAGCAGGTCCGCGACCCTGGCCAGTCCGGCGGCGCCCGCCGTACAGCCGAGGCCGAACATCGGCACCCGGCGGATGTCGGAGCGCAGCCCCAGGACCGGGATCAGGCGCGCGTCCAGGCTCGGCGCGGCGATCCCGGTGACCGACGTGGTGACCATCAGATCGATCTCGTCGGGCCGGAGTCCGGCGTCGGCAAGGGCCTCCTTGACCGCGCGGCCGCCCAGCTCGGTGCCGACCTCGATGAACGCGTCGTTCGCGGCCCCGAACCCCTTCAGCGTGGCGTAGGCGTCCAGCGGGAGGGCCAGGTTGCGGTGCGTCACGCCCGCCGAGCCGTGCACCCGGTCCAGCAGCCGGCGGTCCGCTCCGTCCGGGAGGACCACTCCGGCCAGCGCGTCGGTGATCTCCTGCTGGGGATATCGGTACGGCGGGAGCGCAGGCGCGACGGCCACCACCTGGCTCACCAGCGCACCTCACCCTCACCCGTACGGATCAGCCTGTCGATGAGC
>DATBDW010000081.1:0-7538 GCA_036269735.1 Actinomycetes bacterium | reverse complement strand
AGTGCGCTGACCCAGGCCAAGGAGGCGCGCCTGCACATCCTCGACGTCATGCACGAGGCCATCGACGCGCCCGACGAGATGTCGCCGTACGCGCCGCGGATCATCACGATCAAGATCCCGGTGGACCAGATCGGTGCGGTCATCGGCCCCAAGGGCAAGATGATCAACCAGATCCAGGACGAGACCGGCGCCGACATCACGATCGAGGACGACGGCACGATCTACATCGGAGCGACCGACGGCCCGAGCGCCGAAGCGGCCCGCACGATGATCAACGGGATCGCGAACCCGACCATGCCCGAGGTGGGCGAGCGCTACCTGGGGACCGTCGTGAAGACGACGACCTTCGGTGCCTTCGTCTCCCTGCTCCCGGGCAAGGACGGTCTGCTGCACATCTCGAAGCTGCGCTCGCTGGCCGGTGGCAAGCGGGTCGACAACGTCGAGGACGTCGTCAAGATCGGCGACAAGATCCAGGTGCAGGTTGCCGAGATCGACCCGCGGGGCAAGCTCTCGCTGGTGCCGGTCGAGGCGGGCGACAACGCGGCCTCGGCCGCATCGGCGGCGTCGGCCGACGCAGCCGCTCCGGCGGACGAGGTCTAGGCACCCGTTGGGTCGCCAGACCACTCGCACGCTGCACCGGGGGGACGGCGGTGGCGGACTCGTCCGCCACACCGTCCTGCCCGGTGGGCTGCGCGTCGTCACCGAAGCGGTGCCGACGGTCCGTTCGGTGACCGTCGGCGTCTGGGTCGGGGTCGGGTCGCGGGACGAGGCGAGCTCCCTCGCGGGTGCCTCGCACTACCTCGAGCACCTGCTGTTCAAGGGCACCCGGCGCCGCGACGCCCTGGCCATCTCGGCCGCGATCGACGCGGTGGGCGGCGAGATGAACGCGTTCACCTCCAAGGAGTACACCTGCTTCTACGCGCGGGTGCTCGACGAGGACCTACCGCTCGCGGTCGACGTCGTCGGTGACCTGGTCACGTCTTCGGTGATCCGGGCGTCGGACGTCGACGCGGAGCGTGGCGTGATCCTCGAAGAGATCGCCATGCACGAGGACGACCCGACCGACATGGTCCACGACCAGTTCGCCCAGATCCTCTTCGGCGACGGGGCGCTCTCCCGGCCCGTCCTGGGCAGCGTCGAGTCGATCGAGTCCATCTCGCGTGGCGCCATCAACGGCTACTACCGCCGCCGCTACCAGCCGCAGGACATGGTCGTCGCGGTGGCCGGCAACATCGAGCACACCGCCGTGGTCCGGCTGGTCCGCAAGGCCTTCGGGGCTGCCGGGATGCTCGACGGCGAAGCTGGTCCGCGTGCGCCGCGGGGCGGTCGCCTGCTGACGACGTCCGGCGGGGTGCGGGTCGTGCGACGGACCACAGAGCAGGCGAACGTCGTGCTCGGGGGCCCCGGGGTCGCCCGCACCGACGAGCGCCGCTTCGCGCTCGGCGTGCTCAATGCAGCCCTGGGCGGCGGCATGTCTTCGCGGCTGTTCCAGGAGGTCCGCGAGAAGCGCGGGCTTGCCTACTCGGTCTACAGCTACCACGCGCAGTACGCCGACACCGGCATGTTCGGCGTCTACGCCGGATGCGTCCCGCGCAAGGTCGACGAGGTCCTCGCGATCTGCCGGGAGGAGATCGCGAAGGTCGCCGCCACCGGCATCACCCTCGACGAGCTGGACCGCGGCAAGGGACAGCTCAAGGGGTCCCTCGTCCTCGGTTTGGAGGACACCGGCTCGCGGATGAGCAGGATCGGCAAGGCCGAGCTGGTCTACGGCGAGCAGCTGTCCGTCGACGAGATCCTCGGGAAGATCAGCGGCGTCACCCTCGACGAGGTCGCCGAGGTCGCGGCCGAGCTGCTCACCGACGTACCGACGCTGGCCGTCGTAGGCCCGTTCGACGAGGACCGGGACTTCTCCCGCGCCGTGGCGTGAGCGCCGGATGAGAGTCGCGGTCCTCGGTGCGTCCGGTCGGATGGGATCGGCGGCCTGTGCGGCGATCGAGTCTGCGGACGGCCTGGAGCTCGTCGCCCGGGTCGGGTCGGCGGACCCGCTCACGACACTGACCGATGCCGGGGCTGAGGTGGCCGTCGACCTGACCCGGCCGGACGCGGTGCTCGGCAACGTGGCGTTCTGCGTCGAGCACCGCGTCCACGTCGTGGTCGGCACCAGCGGGGTGGACGACCACCTGGCCGAGATCCACGGCCTGCTCGACGCGGCGCCCGACGTCGGTGTCGCCGTGGTGGCGAACTTCGCGATCGGTGCCGTGCTGATGATGCGGTTCGCCGCGCAGGCTGCGCCGTACTTCGAGTCGGTCGAGGTCGTCGAGCTGCACCACCCCGACAAGGCCGACGCGCCCAGCGGCACGGCCCGGCGGACGGCCGCCGTCGTCTCCGAGGCTCGGCGGGGGGCCGGGCTGCCGGCCCAGGCGGACGCCACCACCACCGCCCTCGACGGCGCCCGCGGTGCGATGGTCGACGGGGTCCCGGTCCACTCGGTGCGGCTGCGCGGACTGGTCGCGCACCAGGAGGTGCTGCTCGGGACATCGGGGGAGACGCTCACCATCCGGCACGACTCCTACGACCGGGAATCCTTCATGCCCGGCGTCCTGCTCGCCGTCCGCCAGGTGGCCTCGCGACCCGGTCTCACCGTCGGTCTCGAGCCATTCCTGGGCCTGGACTAGCCGCGCCGCTCCAGCCCTCTAGGTGAGCAACCGCAGCAGGGCTGCGGTCGCGGCGGACACGGCGACGACGACGATGAACGGTGCGCGCAGGCGCAGTGCCACGATCGCCGCGGCCACGCCGGCTACCCGGGCGTCGATCACCAGGTGGTCACCGGTGGCGAAGGTCTGCACCGCCGCCAGCGCCGCGAGCAACGCCACCGGAAGCAGGGTCAGCACCCGCGTCACCCGCTCACCCTCGAGCCAGCGTTCTGGCACGAACACGCCCGCCAGCTTGAGCAGGTAGCAGCCCGCTGCGGTGACGAGCACCGCGACCCAGTTCGTCATGTCGTCTCCCGCTCGCTGGCCGGCCGGGTCCGCCTGGCCAGCACCGCCACCACCGGGACCAGCGCGGCCACGAGTACAGGTACGCCCGCGGGCACGAGCGGTACGACGGAGACGGCGACCACCGCTGACACGACCGCGATCACCCACGCGGGCCGGTTGTCGAGCCTCGGGGCCAGCAGCGCGAGGAAGGCAGCGGGTGCCGCTGCGTCCAGTCCGAAGGTGCGCGGGTCGCCCACCGCGTCCCCGGCGATCGCCCCGACCAGGGTGGCCAGGTTCCAGAGCACGAACACCGCGAGCCCGGTGGCCCAGAAACCGAGCCGGCCGGCCCGGGTCCCCAGACCGCCACCGACCGTCTCGCCGGACAGGCCCACCGCCGTCGACTCGTCGATGACCAGCTGAGCCCCGACGAAGCGGCGCGGGCCGCGCAGCCGCAGCAGCGGGGCGAGCCGGACGCCGTACACGCCGTTGCGGACCCCGAGCAGGATCGCCGAGGCCGCCCCCGATGCAGCTGCCCCGCCACCGCCGATAACCCCGACCAGTGCGAACTGCGAGCCACCGGTGAAGACCAGCAGGGACATGGCGCAGGTCTGCGTGACGGACAGTCCGGCGGCGACGCCCAGCGCGCCGAGCGAGATGCCGTAGGCCCCGCTCGCGACGCCGATCGACACCGCGGTGCGGACCAGCCGGGCCCGGGCCTCCGGCCAGCTCTCGGTCACAGCTCGACGAGCGCGGTGCGCAGCCGCGCCTGCCCGACGAGCAGCCGCCCGTCGCCGGTGAGGTCGAGCTCACGGGTCGCGCCGTCGTAGGCCCAACCGGAAGTGACGAGGAACTCGCGCAGCGCCACCTCGGCATCGGCCAGCCACACGTGCAGGTGGTGGACCCCGTCGTCGCGGGCGACGTCGGCGACAGCATTCACCAGGCGGGAGCCGTGACCCGCTCCCTGTGCCTGCGGATCCACGTGCAGGGCGATCAGCTCGCCGTCCAGTGCCGGGACGGTGTCCGGGTCCCCGGCCGGCGTGAGGGCCGCGAAGCCCACGATCTCTCCGCCGTCGGTGGCCGTCAGGACGTGGTGCCGCGGGGACGGCGGATGCCCCGCCGCCGCACGCCACTGCGCGACGGCGTCGGGCGAGCCCGCCGCCGCGAGGACCTCGGCCGGCAGGCCGTCCCGGTGCACGCAGGTCCACACCGCGGCCTGGATCCGCGCGAGGTCGTCCGCGTCCTCCCCGCGAGCAGGTCGCACCCCGACGTCGGCCATGCGTGCGATCCTTTCAGGGGCGCCGGGCCTACGATCGCCGGGTGGCCGAGCGCGTACCTGACACCCAGTACGAGGACCTGCTGCGACACGTGCTGGAGCACGGCAGCAGCCGGCCGGACCGGACGGGGACGGGCTCCCGCAGCATTTTCGGCCACCAGATGCGCTACGACCTCTCCCGGGGCTTCCCACTCGTCACGACCAAGCGGGTGCACCTCAAGTCGATCGCCTACGAGCTGCTCTGGTTCCTGCGCGGTGACAGCAACGTCGGCTGGCTGCGGGAGCACGGAGTGACGATCTGGGACGAGTGGGCCGGCCCAGATGGCGAGCTAGGACCTGTCTATGGCGTGCAATGGCGGTCCTGGCCGACCCCGGACGGCGGTCATGTCGACCAGATCAGCCGGGTCCTGGAGCAGCTCCGGACCGACCCGACCTCGCGGCGCATGCTCGTGTCGGCGTGGAACGTCGGCGAGATCCCGCGGATGGCGCTGCCGCCCTGCCACACCCTGTTCCAGTTCTACGCGGCGGACGGCCGGCTGTCCTGCCAGCTCTACCAGCGCAGCGCAGACCTCTTCCTCGGCGTCCCGTTCAACATCGCGAGCTATGCCTTGCTCGTCCACATGGTCTCTCAGCAGGTGGGGCTGGAGCCGGGCGACTTCGTCTGGACCGGCGGCGACTGCCATATCTACGACAACCACCTGGACCAGGTGCACGAGCAGCTGAGCAGGGAGCCCTTCTCGTTCCCCGACCTCCGGCTGCGCCCCGCGCCGTCACTTTTCGACTACAGCTACGCCGACATCGAGGTCCTGGACTACCGGCACCATCCCGCACTACGCGCTCCGGTCGCCGTCTAGCTGTTATGGAGGGGGTCGGGATGGTGCATATCGACGATTCGGCCGAACGGTGTAACGCCCCGGCGCCCGCCACCGATGACCGGTTCGAGCCCCGTCGCCGCCCGAACCCCCGAGCGGGTGGCGACGGGGTCTCCCCCTGTCCGGCCCGGTAGCGTGAGCCCATGAGCAACCAAGGGTCGGCCAGGTCGGCGGGGTCGGCCGGGCGTGGGCCCTCCCCGGCTGCGGCAGCGGCCTTCGGCCGGGTCCTCACCGCGATGGTCACGCCGTTCCGCGCCGACGGCTCCCTCGACCTGGCCGGCGCCCAGCGCCTGGCCACCCACCTCGTCGACCACGGCCACGACGGGCTCGTGATCAGCGGCACGACGGGGGAATCGCCGACGACCAGTGACTCGGAGAAGGAGTCCCTGGTCCGGGCGGTCGTCGAGGCGGTGGGGGACCGAGCCCGCGTCGTGGCCGGAACCGGGACAAACGACACGCATCACACGGTGGAGCTGTCACGGGCCGCGGAGAAGGCCGGCGCCCACGGGCTGCTGCTGGTGACGCCGTACTACAACAAGCCGCCGCAGGAGGCACTGGTCCGTCACTTCGAGTCGGCAGTCGACGCTGTCGACCTCCCGGTGCTCCTCTACGACATCCCGGGACGGACGGGTACGGCGATCGAATACGACTCACTGCTCCGGCTGGCCGAGCACGAGCGCATCCTGGGCGTGAAGGACGCCAAGGGCGACCTGTTCCAGGGCAGCCGTGTCATGGCCGGAACCGACCTCGCCTACTACTCCGGCGACGACGCCCTCAACCTGGCCTGGTTGTCCCACGGGGCCGTCGGCGTGATCAGCGTGGTCGGCCACGTGCACGGCGAGGACTACGCCGCGATGGTGGCCGCGACCGACCGGGGCGACCTTGCCTCCGCGATCGGCATCCACCGCCGGCTGATCCCGTCGGTGCGCGCGATCATGGACCTCTCCTCGCAGGGCGCTATCCGGGCCAAGGCCGCGCTGCAGCTGCTCGGCGTGATCGGTGACCGCACGGTCCGCGCCCCGTTGCTGGACGCCACCGACGACGAGGTCGCCCGACTGCGGGACGCGCTGGGGATCGCGGCGTGAGCCACCCGCACCCCGAGCTCGGGCCACCGCCGGAGCTCCCAGAGGGCGGGCTGCGCATCGTCGCGCTCGGCGGCCTCGGCGAGGTCGGGCGGAACATGACCGTCTTCGAGCACGCGGGTCGCCTGCTGATCGTGGACTGCGGCGTGCTGTTCCCCGAGGACTTCCAGCCCGGGGTCGACCTGATCCTCCCGGACTTCGACTACATCCGGGACCGGCTCGATCTCGTCGACGGCATCGTCCTCACGCACGGCCACGAGGACCACATCGGCGCGGTGCCCTACCTGCTGCGCGAGAAGCCCGACATCCCGGTGATCGGGTCCCGCCTGACGCTGGCCATGATCGAGGCCAAGCTGCAGGAGCACCGGATCAAGCCCTACACCCTCGAGGTGAAGGAGGGTCAGCGCGAACGGATCGGGCCGTTCGACTGCGAGTTCGTCGCGGTGAACCACTCGATCCCCGACGCGCTCGCGGTGGCGATCAGGACGGCCGCGGGACTGGTTCTGCACACCGGCGACTTCAAGATGGACCAGCTGCCGCTGGACGGCCGGCTGACCGACCTGCGCGCGTTCGCCCGCCTCGGCGACGAGGGTGTCGACCTGCTGCTCTCCGACTCGACCAACGCCGAGGTCCCCGGGTTCACGACGCCCGAGCGGGACATCGCGCCGGTCCTGGACCGGGTCTTCGGCCAGGCCCGCAAGCGGGTCATCGTCGCGTCGTTCGCCAGCCATGTGCACCGCGTGCAGCAGGTCCTCGACACGGCGCACAAGCACCACCGCAAGGTGGCCTTCGTCGGCCGTTCGATGGTGCGCAACATGGGGGTGGCTCGCGACCTCGGCTACCTCAACGTGCCCGGCGGCCTGGTCGTCGACGTCAAGGCGCTCGACGACCTGCGCGAGGACCAGGTCGTGCTGATGTGCACCGGCTCGCAGGGCGAGCCGATGTCGGCGTTGTCCCGCATCGCCAACCGCGACCACATGATCCGGGTGGGCGAGGGGGACACCGTGATCCTCGCGTCCTCGCTGATCCCGGGCAACGAGAACTCGGTCTACCGGGTGATCAACGGCCTGGTCCGGTGGGGCGCCACGGTGGTGCACAAGGCCAACGCGCTGGTCCACGTATCGGGCCACGCCTCGGCCGGTGAGCTGCTCTACGTCTACAACATCCTGCGACCGAGCAACGTGATGCCGGTGCACGGCGAGTGGCGCCACCTGCGCGCGAACGCCGACCTCGCTGTGCTCACCGGCGTACCTCGGGACCGCACGATCCTGGCCGAGGACGGTGTCGTCGTCGACCTCGTCGACGGCCGGGCGAGGATCGTCGGCATCGTGCC
>DATBDW010000080.1:0-11125 GCA_036269735.1 Actinomycetes bacterium | reverse complement strand
TCCGCCGCAACGCCAAGGCACGACTCATCCGCGACGGCGCCGTGGTCGCGGACAACCTCACCGTCGAGTCGCTCAAGCGGTTCAAGGACGACGCGACCGAGGTGCGCGAGGGCTACGAGTGCGGCATCGGCCTGGGGTCGTTCAACGACATCAAGGTCGACGACGTCATCGAGACCTTCGAGATGCGCGAGAAGGCTCGCGTCTGACGCGGCGCACCACCCGTTGGTCCGTACTCGCTGAGGGGGCCGGATGTTCGTCGGCAGCACGTCGTTCGACCTGCTGCTCGGCGACGTCCGGTCCCTGAAGCAGAAGCGTTCGCTCGTCCGACCGCTGGTCGCCGAGCTGCGCCGTAAGTTCGACGTGAGCGCGGCGGAGGCGGGTCATCTCGACCTGCACCGTCGCGCTCTCGTCGGTGTGGCCGTGGTCGCGCCCGACCGGGCGCACTGCGTCGACGTCCTCGACGCGTGCGAGCGGTTGGTGGCCGGCCGGCCCGAGATGGACCTGCTGTCCGCCCGGCGGCAGGTTGTGAAGAGCACCGACGAGGTGCCCGACGAGGAGGACGACTAGCCGTGGTGGACGCAGCGCGTGCGCGCAAGCTGGCCGACCGGATCAAGGTCGTGGTCGCCGAGACCCTCGAGATGCGGGTCAAGGACCCACGACTGGGCTTCATCACGATCACAGACACGAGAGTCACGGGTGACCTGCAACAGGCCACGGTCTTCTACACCGTGTACGGCGACGACACCCAGCGGGCCGACACGGCGGCCGCCCTCGAGAGTGCCAAGGGCGTGCTTCGCTCGGAGGTCGGGCGGCAGACCGGCGTACGCCACACGCCGTCGTTGGCGTTCGTCGCGGACGCGGTCCCGGAGACCGCGGCGCACATCGAGGACCTGCTCGCGAAGGTCGCGGCGGCTGACGCCGAGGTCCACCGCAGTGCCGCTGGGGCGACCTACGCAGGTGACGCCGACCCGTACCGGGTGCCCAGGGCCGACGCGGACGACGCCGACGCGGGTGACGACATCGACGACATCGTCGTGGACAGCGACACCGCGTGAGCGATGACGGCCTGGTGGTCGTCGACAAGCCGTCCGGCCTGACCTCGCACGACGTCGTTGCACGGGTACGCCGGCTCGCCGGCACCCGCCGCGTGGGCCACGCCGGCACCCTGGACCCGATGGCCACCGGCGTGCTCGTGCTCGGCATCAACCGCGCGACCCGCCTGCTCGGCCACCTCACTCTGACCGAGAAGGGCTACGACGCCACGATTCGGCTCGGCGCCACCACGGTCACTGACGACGCCGAGGGAGAGGTCGTCGCGACCGCCGACGCTTCGGGCGTCACCGAGGAACAGGTGGCGACCGGAGTCACGGCCCTGACCGGCCACCTGCAACAGGTGCCGTCTGCGGTGAGCGCCGTCAAGATCGACGGCAAGCGCTCGTACAAGCGGGTCCGCGAGGGTGAGGACGTCGTGCTGCCTCCGCGCCCCGTCACCGTCCGCGTCTTCGACGTGCTGGCGATCCGGCGCGACGGGTCGCTCGCCGACGTCGACGTGCACGTCGAGTGCTCGAGCGGCACCTACGTGCGCGCCCTGGCACGCGACCTTGGATCGGCGCTCGGCGTCGGCGGTCACCTGACCGCACTGCGTCGGACGCGGGTCGGTCCCTATGGGCTGGACGCGGCGCGCACGCTCGACGCGCTCGCCGAGGCCCTGGTCGTGCTGCCTATCGCGGACGCGGCGCGCGAGGCTTTCCCCGGCCGTGACGTCGATGCCGCCGAGGCGGTCGTCGTCTCGCACGGCGGGCCGCTGCCGGCGAGCGGCACCGACGGTCCGGTCGCGGTGTTCGGCCCCGACGGCACATTCCTCGCACTGGTCGAGGACCGCGGAGAGACGACCAAGACGCTCGCGGTCTTCGTCTGACAGGACACGGGACCGCCTCGGACCTCTCACGCCGTCCGCCACTGAGACGCACTCGACGCACCGAGCCGACCCGCGGTCAGAGCGTCAACATCATCTGCACGTAGCCGGTCACGTCCTCGAACCCCAGGCGGTGGTAGAGCGCCTGTGCCGCCGCGTTGCTCGACTCGGTCTGCAGTGCCAACCGCAGCGCCCCATCGGCCCGCGCGTCGGTCGCGACCGACGTCACGACGGCCCGACCGACGCCGCGGCGGCGTGCGTCCCGCGCCACCCATAGGTCGCGCAGCTGCCAGAAGACGCCGAGCCTCAGGGACGCCGGTGACACGACGACCACCGCCATCGCGACCGGTTCCGGTGCGCGGGCCAGGTAGCACCGCACGCGTCCGGTCGCCTCGTGGGTGCGCAGCCAGCGGTCGCTTGCCCCGGGCTCGGGCTCGCCTGCGCCGTAGTGCGCCCGGTAGTCGGCGAACAGGCCGACGTACGCCGCCCAGCCCTTCTCGTCGGGGCGGACCGTCCCGACCACGACGTCGGCCGGCCCCGCTGGCTCAGGCATCGAGGTGCACCAGGTGCGGCCAGGCCCGGGCCCACGAGACGGCCGGGCCGGCGCAGATCCACACGCCGTTCCCGTCCTCCTCGTTGTCGACGCCCGTGTGCAGAGTTGCCGCCTTGCGGCACCCGGTGAGCTGGTCCGCGGGGGGCCTCTCGAAGCCGACGTAGACCACCGCACGGCTCGTTGCCGGCGGCGGTCCCCAGTCACCGAACCCGTTGTGCCCGCTGTAGACCGGGGGAGTGCCGCCGTACCACTCCAGCGCTCCCGCCTCGCCGTAGTTCTGTGTCACGACGACAGCGGTACGACGGTCGCCGGCAGGCAGGTTCGCGACGACGTCGCGGACCTGCGCGACCACGTGCGGCCAGCCGATCGTCTCCAGCGAGTCGGAGTTGATGTCGGCCCAGACCGTGCCGTCCAGCGTCTTCGCGGGAAGGACCGGCAGCAGTGCCGGCAGCGGGACGAGTGCGACGAGCAGGATCCAGACGTTCCACCTGGTCATGGACCGCGCGCTGACCCGCTGCTCCGTCACGACCGCACCCGCCGCTGCGAGGGGAGCCAGCAGGGGCAGCAGGTAGTAGTGCTTGCCGCCGCTGACGATGAACACGACGAGCAGGCACAGGTAGGCGATCGCCACCGGTCGCGCGAACGCGAGCTCGGTGCGTTGCAGCATGGCGACGATGCCGCGGTAGGCGAGCACCGCCGCCAGGGGGCTCAGCAGCAGGACCTGGAACAGGACGAGCTGCAGCGTCCCGCCCGGGGTCAGGTACTCGTCGCGGACGTCGCCGGCCAGGGTGAGCTGCGGCCAGCCGTGCGCCGCCTGCCAGATCAGGTTGGGCAGCCAGAGCAGGACCGCGATCGCAGAGCCGGCCCAGCACCAGGGCGAGTGCAGGTGGTGTCGCAGCGACGGCGTCAGCGCGATCCCGACCGCCAGGCCGGCACCGAGGAACGCCATCAGGTGCTTGTTCTCCAGGCCCACGCCCGCCACCAGCCCGACCAGCAGCCAGCCGCGCGGCTCGTCGCGGTGCAGCAGCCCGACGGTGAGCCGCAGCACGAGGGTCCAGAAGAACAGGTCCAGGGTGGCGGTCGAGAGCAGGTGGCCGATGGCCAGCACACCCGAGGCAGACGCGGTGACGATCGCCGCGAGGGTCTGCGCCCGCCGCGCTCCTCCGAGCTCGCGGGCCAGGTCCGCGAGGATGAGCACGACGACACCGACCAGCAGGGTGGAGGCCAGGCGCAGCACCACCAGTGACCCGTGGGCGAGCTGGTCGGCGGCGGCCGCGAGCAGGGGCGTCAGCGGCGGCTGGTCCGGGTAGCCCCACTGCGGATGGTGACCCGCGGCGATGAAGTACAGCTCGTCCCGGTGCGGGCCGTAGCGGGCTGACAGCGCAAGCAGCAGGAGCGTTACGGCCGCCGCGGCGAGGTACGGGCCGCGACCCAGCCGCGCGTCGGATTCGGACTTGTCGCCCGACTCCTCCGCGACGGGTGCGACGACGTCGTCGGCCCGCGCCCTGCCCTCTGTCACGTGCCGATCCTGTCATCCGCCCTAGGGTGCGGTCGTGGACCTTGACGACGCGCGAGCCCTGGCGGGGGAGCGCGACGCTGCTGACCCGCTCGCTGCTGTACGCGAGCGCTTCACGTTGCCCGAGCAACTCGTCTACCTGGACGGCAACTCGCTGGGACCGCTGCCCGTGGGCGTGCCTGCCGCGGTAGCCGACGCCGTCCAGCGCCAGTGGGGCAAGGACCTCATCACGTCGTGGAACCTGCACGGCTGGTGGGACGCACCGCGCCGCGTCGGAGCCCGGATCGGCCGCCTCGTGGGCGCCCACGACGACGAGGTGCTGGTCGCCGACTCGACCTCGTCGAACCTGTTCAAGGTGTTGGTGGCTGCCGCGCGGCTGCGTCCAGGCCGGCGGACGCTGGTCATCGAGCCCGGCAACTTCCCGGCCGACCTGTATGTCGCCGAGTCGGTGGCCGACCTGATCGGCCTCACGCTGGTGCACGTCGACCCTGCTGACGTCGGCGAGGTGCTCGGCGACGACGTCGCGGCAGTGTGCTTCTCGCAGGTCGACTACCGCACCGGCCGAGCGCACGACATGGGCGGCATCACCGCTGCGGTCCACGAGGCCGGTGCTCTGGCGGTGTGGGACCTGTCGCACTCGGCGGGCGCGCTGCCCGTCGACCTGACCGGCTGCGCGGTCGACCTCGCGGTGGGGTGCGGCTACAAGTACCTCAACGGCGGGCCGGGTGCGCCGGCGTACGTCATGGTCGCTCGTCGACACCAGGGCGACGTACGGTCACCGCTGACCGGGTGGACGGGACACGCACGGCCGTTCGCGATGGAAGGGACCTACGACCCCGCACCAGGGATCGACCGGATGCGCAACGGCACGCCGCCGATGCTCTCGTTGCTCGCTCTCGACGCGGCGCTGGACGCGTTCGACGGCCTCGCGATGACCGATGTGCGCCGCAAGTCGCTGTCGCTGACGTCGTTCTTCCTCGAGCTCGCCGACGAGTTCCTCGTCCCCCTGGGCTTCGAGCCCGTCACGCCGCGGGCCGACGACGACCGCGGCAGCCAGGTGTCGCTGCGGCACCCGTCGGCGTACGGCGTGGTGCAGGCTCTCATCGCGCGCGACGTCGTCGGCGACTACCGGGAGCCGGACCTCGTGCGCCTCGGTTTCGCGCCGCTCTACCTGCGTCATGTCGACATCGTCCGGGCGGTTGAGGCGCTGCTCGCCGTCATCGCTGGTGGCGAGCAGGACGACCTGCGCTGGCAGCAGCGCACGACCGTCACCTGAAGACCCGTGTCCACGCGAACAGAAGACGGCAGCGTCAATGTGAGTGAGACGTTGGTCCGGTGACGGCAGACTCGGTGGCGGTCCGTCGCCGGTCGGAGCAGGACCTGGACGGATGTGTCCGCCTGTTGCGGCTGGTGCACGACGAGGACGGCTATCCGCGGAACTGGCCATCCAGCCCTCTCACCTGGCTCACGCCGGACGATCAGGTCGCGGCGTGGGTGGCCGATGACGGTGAGCAATTGCTCGGCCACATCGCCGTGGCGGAGCCGGACGCGTCTCCCGCGACCGCCGTCTGGTCCACAGCGCTCGAGGTGAGCCCCGCTGCGTTGCTGCGGATCTCCCTCCTGTTCGTGGCGCCGTTCGCACGGGGGCGCGGGCTCGGCGGGCGGCTCCTGGACACCGCCGTGCGCTTCGTCGGCGACAGGGGGGCGCAACCGGTGCTCGAGGTCGTGTCGTCCGACCGCGGCGCGGTCGCGCTCTACACCCGGCTCGGCTGGCGGCAGGTCGGCAGGCTCCGGCCGGAGTGGCTCCCGCCGCCGGACCGGGCGCTGCTGTTCGTCGCGCCGGAGCAATCTGCGACCTGAGCCGATGGGCGCTGACCGAGGCGGCGGTGGCAGGGTCGAATTTCTGTGCACAACGCTGGTATCGGGGCTGGTGGTGCGCTAAGATCGAACATGCTTTCGAACGACTCGTTGGACGCCCGGGTGGACGACCGGTTGGACGCTGAGGTCGAACCCGACTGGGACACCGTGTGGGACTGCCCGTGGCCCCCGGACTGGGAGGAGCTGCTCGACGAGGTCCGGGTCCCGGCCGCGCAGGAGCTCGCGGCGGTGCCTCCTGGCGCCGGGCTGGCCTGGCTGCTCGAGGAGGCCGAGGCAGCCGGGCATCCTCGGTTGCCGGATGACGCCCTGCCCGTCCTCGCCGCGGCCGCGGCGCGGCTGGGGACCTGGGCGTCGTCGGTCGAGCTGGCGGCCACCGCCGCGTTGACCGGGCGCGCACGGGGCTGGCGCGGTGTCGACCCTGGCGACCAGCCCCCCGACCACCCGGATGACCAACCCGCCGCGGACAGAACACCCGCAGGCGACGCCGACGTGGATCCCGACCCGCCGCTGGTCAACCTGCTGACCGCACGCGAGGTGTCCGCCTGGGAGATCTCCGCGGCCCTGAACGTCTCGCTAGCTGCCGCCGAGCTGCGGGTCGACCTCGCCGAGGAGCTGCGGCGCCTGCCACGGACCCGCATCGCTCTCGCGTCCGGTGCGCTCGACCTGACCAAGGCGCGGGCCATCGTGGCCGCGGTCGAGAACCTCGACAACGCCGCGGCCCTGGCGGTCGAGGCGCGGGTCATCGCCCGGGCACCGCAGCAGACCGCGCCGAACCTGCGCGCCTGCCTGCGCCGGGCGGTGATCGCGGTCGACCCGGACGCTGCGGCTCGACGGGCGGAGCAGGTGGCGCGGGACCGGTCGGTCGGCAAGCAGGTCCTCGAGGACGGCAGTGCCGAGATCGTCTGGCGCGCGCCCATCGCGGAGATCGAGGGGTTCTGGCTGTGGCTGACCGGGTGCGCCACCGCAGTGAAGGCCGCCGACGTGCGCCTCGCCGCGGAGGCCCGGGCTGCCGGTGTGTCGGAGGACCAGTGGCCAGTGGTGCGCAACCTCGACCAGTGCCGGTCGGACGTCCTGGCCGATCTCGGGCGCAACGGGCTGGCGACCGGGCTGACCCACACAGGTGCCGACCTCCCACGCCGGCACGGTCGTCGCCCTCAGATCCAGGTCGTCGTCGCGGCCTCGACGCTGCTCGGCCTGGACAGCGAGCCCGCAGAGCTCATCGGGGCAGGAGCCCCCACGCCCATGACCGCGGAGGTAGCCCGACGGATCGCAGGCCAGGGCACCTGGCGCCGAGTGCTGGTCCACCCGCGCACGGGGCGGCTGGACGAGGTGTCCGCCGACACCTACGAGCCACCGCAGGACATGGTCGACCACGTGGTCGCCCGGGACCAGACCTGCCGCGGCATCGGCTGCCGGTTGCCGGCCGCGCGCTGCGACCTCGACCACGAGACGCCGTACCCGCGCGGAGCCACTGCGGTGGACAACCTCAACGCCGAGTGCCGTCACGACCACCGGTTCAAGACCCTCACCGAGGCCAGCACGCACACCGAGCCCGACGGCACCACGGTGTGGACGCTGCCCTCCGGTCGGCAGTACCGGGTCCCACCCAGACCTGTCCTCGACCACCCCGACCTCGACCCGCCCGACTTGCGCCGGATCGCTCGCGACGTGCGGCGAGGTGCCGGCGACCGGTCCGAGGACGGTGAGGGGCCGTCAAGCGATCCGCCGGAGCTGGACGAGCCACCGTTCTGAGCTGCTACACGCGGGCGCGCCGTCCGAAACGCTTCCAGGTCCGTCGCGGCCGCTCGTACGGCGCGTAGCCGAAGATCCGCTCCCACCCGTGCCGGGCCACCCGCGTGTGCGAGCCGTAGCGCGCCCAGATCAGGCCCTGCCCGACCGTCCGCGCGCGTAGGTCGACGACCGTCCAGGCCTGGTCCAGGATCAGCGCGAAGTCGCGCAGCGCCTGGTCACCAATGAGGGCCTCATCCAGCGACATCGCCCCGGGTCGCGTCCCCCACACGTCGTTCAGGCGGTCGTGGCGCACCGCGTCGAGGTCGGTGCTGCCGGGCTGCTCGGCTTCGGCCACGACGTCGCCGAGGAACGTCGCGAGGTCCGGCGCCTGGTGCAGCAGCAACGGCGGGTCCTGACCCACGAAGAACACCGGCGCCACATCGACGGTGTCCGGCGTGAGGTCCAGGACCCAACGGTTGCCGGCGTCGTCACCCATCACCGGGTGCCCGGCCGGCAGCAACCGGGCGAGTGCTCCACCGCGAGGCAGCTCCAGGCCGGCGCCGGTGAGGTCAAGCCCGAGACGTCGTACGCCGGTCGTCGCCCCCAGCAACTCGGTGAGCTCGACCGGGAGCGGAACCGGGTAGGCCGCCTGCAGCCGGGTGATCGCGGCCGGGTCCAGACCGGGGCCGGCCTGCGCGGCGCGCAGCCGATCCACCACGTCCATGCCCGCACGGTACGTCGCCGGGGACCGCGATGCCCGACGCTCCCTCTACCCTGTGGTCGCCGACCGGCAGGTCGCGAGGCCGAGGAGGGAACGTGCACGTCTGGCGATCGCTCGACGACCTGACGACGCAGCCGCCGGTCGCGTCGGTCGTGACGATCGGCAACTTCGACGGCGTGCATCTCGGGCACCGGGCGCTCCTGCGCGGAGTCGTCGCCGCGGCGCGGGCACGCGGTGCCGAGGCAGCGGTGACGACCTTCGACCCGCACCCGATGACCGTGATCCACCCCGGCTCCGCCCCGCCCCAACTCACCACCCCCGCGCACCGGCTCGCCCTGCTCGAGGAGCAAGGCGTCGACGCCGTCCTGGTGCTCCCCTTCACCCGGGAGCTCTCGCTCTGGTCACCGGACGAGTTCGTCACCCGGGTGCTGGTGTCCGGCCTGCACGCCGTCGAGGTGCATGTCGGCGAGAACTTCCGGTTCGGCCACCGCGCCGCCGGTGACGTCACCACCCTGCGCGAGCTGGGGGAGGCGCAGGGCTTTCAGGTCGTCGCCGTACCGCTGACCGGCGACACCACGCGGTGGTCCTCGACCTACGTGCGTCAGAGCCTCGCCGAGGGCGACGTCGCAAGCGCGGCCGCCGCGCTGGGCCGCCCGCACCGGGTCGAGGGCCCGGTCGTCGAGGGGGACAAGCGGGGGCGCGAACTCGGCTACCCGACGGCCAACCTGGACCTGCCGCAGGGCACCGCGATCCCGGCCGACGGGGTCTACGCCGGGTGGCTCACCCGCGCCGACGGGACCCGGCTGCCCGCCGCGATCTCGATCGGCACCAACCCCACCTTCGGCGGCACCACCCGACGGGTCGAGGCTTACGTCCTGGACCGCGACGACCTCGAGTTGTACGGCGAGCACGTGGCCGTCGACTTCCTCGCCCGGCTCCGCGAGACCGTGCGCTTCGACGGCATCGAGCCGTTGCTCGCCCAGATGGCCCTCGACGTCGAGCAGGCCCGGCAGCTGACCGTTCCCTAGGGTGACCCCATGGACTACCGCACCCTAGGCAGCTCGGGTGCCGCCGTCTCGACCTACGCGCTCGGGACGATGACCTTCGGCGCCGAGACCGACGAGGACGCGGCGCACGACCAGCTCGACACCTTCCTGGAAGCCGGCGGGAGCCTCGTCGACACCGCGGACGTCTACACGCACGGCGCCAGCGAGGAGATCGTCGGGCGCTGGCTCGACGACCGCCCGGCCGACGTCACCGACCGGGTGGTGCTGGCGACCAAGGCCCGGATGGCGATGGGCGAGGACCCCAACGACGTCGGGCTGTCGCGCCGGCACCTCTCCCGGGCGCTGGACGCCGCGCTCACCCGGCTGCGGGTCGAGTGCATCGACCTCTTCCAGGTGCACGCCTGGGACCCGATGACCCCGGTCGAGGAGACTCTCGGCTTCTTCGACGACGCGGTGCGGTCCGGCAAGGTCCGCTACGCGGGCCTGTCCAACTTCACCGGCTGGCAGGTGCAGAAGGCCGTCGACGTGGCCGAGCACCGGCACCTCCCGCGCCCGATCACGCTCCAGCCGCAGTACAACCTGCTCTCCCGGGAGGTCGAGTGGGAGATCATCCCGGCCTGCGAAGCCAACGGGCTCGGGCTGCTCCCGTGGTCGCCCCTGGGCGGCGGCTGGCTGACCGGCAAGTACACCCGAGACCAGCGCCCGAGCGGGGACACCCGCCTCGGCGACAACCCGGAACGCGGGGTGGAGGCCTACGACAAGCGCGCCGCGAGCGCGCGGACCTGGGCCGTCATCGACGCGGTGCAGTCCGTGGCGGCGGCCCGGGGCGTGCCGATGGCTGCCGTCGCCCTCGCCTGGCTGCACGACCGCCCGACCGTCTGCTCCGTCGTCCTGGGCGCCCGCACGAACGAGCAGCTCACCGCGAACCTCGGCGCCGCGGGCCTTCATCTCTCCGCCGAGGAGACGGCCGTTCTGGACGCCGCCAGCGACCCGGCCCCGGCCGACTACCCGTACGGCCCCGCGGGTGCCGCCCAGCGCGAGCGTGCGCTCTAGCGCCCGAGCCCCTCACCTGCGCCGATTCGGCCGGTACCGGCTCCGGCTGGTAGCCTCGGGGACTGCCGTGCATGCGGCGTGAGTTCCGTATGTCTGCCCGTGATTCCGACCAGGCAGCGCTCACCAGGACAGACCCAAAGGAGAGTTGTGTCGCTCGACACCGCCACCAAGAAGCAGATCATCGATGAGCACGGCGCCACCGGGACCGACACCGGCTCTCCCGAGGTTCAGGTCGCGATGCTTTCGCGTCGCATCTCGGACCTCACCGAACACCTCAAGGAGCACAAGCACGACCACCACTCACGTCGTGGTCTGCTGCTCCTCGTCGGCCGGCGCCGCCGGCTGCTCAACTACCTGGCGAAGACCGACATCAACCGCTACCGCGCGTTGATCGAGAAGCTCGGCCTGCGCCGCTAGCCCACCCCAGAGGAGCGGTTCGCCACGGCGTCCCCGGTCCTCGGTAGTGGCCGGCGGACGCGACGACGCGGCTGAGCCGCATTCTCCCTCCGCAGGCTTCCATCGAAGACCGGCCGGCTGTGACGCGACCTGCTCCGCACGAAGGACAGGAGCACCCCCACATGGATGGACAGTCCGTCCACACCGCCGACGCCGTGATCGACAACGGCTCGTTCGGCACCCGCACGGTCCGGTTCGAGACCGGGCGCCTCGCCCGCCAGGCGGCCGGCTCGGTCGCCGCGTACCTCGACGACGACACCATGCTGCTGTCGGCCACCACGGCCGGCAAGCACCC
>DATBDW010000079.1:0-20561 GCA_036269735.1 Actinomycetes bacterium | reverse complement strand
GGACATCGAGCCCATCTTGCGGACGCTCTCCATCTGCGCGAGGAAGTCCTCGAAGGTGAACTCGTCGCCGCGGCCGATCTTCGCGGCCATGTCCTCGGCCTGACCCTTGTCGAAGGCCTTCTCGGCCTGCTCGATGAGGGTCAGGACGTCGCCCATCCCGAGGATCCGGGAGGCCATCCGGTCCGGGTGGAAGACGTCGAAGTCGTCGAGCTTCTCGCCGTTCGACGCGAACATCACCTGCCGGCCGGTGACCTTCGCCACGGACAGCGCCGCCCCGCCGCGGGCGTCGCCGTCGAGCTTGGTGAGCACCACACCGTCGAAGCCGACGCCGTCGAGGAAGGCCTGCGCCGTGGTGACCGCGTCCTGGCCGATCATGGCGTCGACCACGAACAGCGTCTCGTCCGGCGACACGGCGTCGCGGATGTCGGCGGCCTGCTGCATCAGCTCGGCGTCGGCGCCGAGTCGGCCTGCGGTGTCGACGATCACGACGTCGTAGATCTTCTGCTTCGCGTGCTCGATCGCGTCCCGCGCGACGGCCACCGGGTCGCCGACACCGTTGCCGGGCTCGGGCGCGAACACGGGTACACCGGCCCGCTCCCCCACGACCTGCAGCTGGGTGACGGCGTTGGGCCGCTGCAGGTCGGCGGCCACGAGCACCGGCTGGTGCCCTTGGCCGCGCAGCCAGTGGGCCATCTTGCCGGCGAGGGTCGTCTTGCCGGAGCCCTGCAGGCCGGCCAGCATGATCACGGTCGGCGGGCTCTTGGCGAACCTCAGCCGGCGGGTCTCCCCGCCGAGGATCCCGACGAGCTCTTCGTCGACGATCTTGATGATCTGTTGCGCCGGGTTGAGGGCCTGGTGCACCTCGGCGCCCTGCGCGCGCTCCCGCACCGCAGCGATGAAGTCGCGCACCACGGGCAGCGCGACGTCGGCCTCGAGCAGCGCGACCCGGATCTCGCGGGTCGTCGCGTCGAGGTCGGCGTCGGTCAGCCGGCCCTTGCCGCGCAGGTTCTTGAACGTGGCGGCGAGCCGGTCGGAGAGGGTGGCGAACACGCGAGTCCTTCTGGGTGGGTTTCCGTCGCAGCGGCCCAGCGTAGTCGGCGGGGCATGCAACCCCCCGGCCTCTCCGGCCGTAGTGGAAGGTGCAGGCACAGGTGCGGCGGCGAGAGGACGGTGGGCGGGTGCGGGAGACGTCGGCGGGGCGGGACGGCGAGTTCGCCGCCTTCGTGCACGCCCGGCGGGCCGCCCTCGTCCGGCTCGCCACGTTGCTGACCGCCGGCGACGAGCACCTCGCGGAAGACCTCGTCCAGATCGCGCTGACCCGGCTCTACGTCGCCTGGTGGCGGGTCGAGAAGGACCAGGGGCCGGAGGCCTACGCCCGCCGGATCCTCGTCAACACCCTGGTCGACGAGCGCCGCCGACCGTGGCGGCGCAGCGAGACCAGCCGGGCCGATCTGCCCGAGCAACCGTCCGACGCGGTCGACGTCGAGAACGCCGACGCGGTACGCCGGGCACTGGCCGCACTCGGACCACGGATGCGCGCTGCCGTCGTACTCCGGCACTGGCTCGGCTACGACGTCAGCGAGTGCGCGCAGCTTCTCGGCTGCGGCGAGGGGACCGTCAAGAGCCAGACCGCGCGCGGTCTCGACCGGCTCCGCGACCTCCTGTCCGACGACCTCACCACGACCACCACCTCCCGGAGCGCGCAATGACCGACCTCATGGATCTGCTCGACTCGGCCGCCGGTCGGCCTACACCTCCTACCGCCCAGACCGTCGCCGATGACCTCCGCCGGGGCAGACGCGCGCTGCTGCACCGCCGCTGGGCCCGGGGCAGTGCCGTCGCGCTGACCGGCGCCGCGGTGGCGACCGCGGTCGTCATCGCCGGCCCGTCGCCGGCACCCGGGTCGCATCGGGTACAGGTGGCGGCCGGTGGCAGCGGGACGTCCGCGCGACCGTCCGTCGGCACGAGCGAATCGCCCGGACCTGCCACATCGGTCGGCCTGATCCCTGCCGACGCCGCCCTCGCCAAGGACCGACCGTTCGCCGCGGCGCTGGTCCCGGCCGGGTGGCGGATGCAGGAGAGCGACCACGTGCTCGGCTTCGAGCCGCCCGGCACCGACACGACCGTGAACGACTTCCAGGACAAGCTCGTGGTGATGCTCGCCGGGGACGAGACTCCGGCACCGGGGGCCCGCCACCTGACGGTTGGCGGCGACGAGGCCTCCACCTGGACCGAGGGAGACACCTCGACGTACTACCTCGTCGGCCTCGCCGGCGCAGGCCCGCTCGTGGTCCAGGTCCCGGCAGCGCTCGGCTGGGACGACGCGACGCTGACCCGGTTCGCGGAGGGGCTCGCCGTCGGTCCGGGAGCGCATGCCGGCGTCGGCTGATTGTCGTTGCGTGGCCCACCGCGGGCGCCTAGCGTTCCGATCCTTCTGGGCACGACGGCCGCCGCGCCTGTCCGTGTGAGTCACCAGATCGGAGATGTGGACCAGGATGACCGCTCACCTCGTCGCGCTCGCCTTCGATGCGAACGACCCGGCCCGTCTCGCGCCCTTCTGGGCCGGAGTCCTCGGCCGGGAGATGGTCGACGACCCCGACGGCGGCATCGCGCTCCTGCCGCGCGGGGACAGCGGGTTCCGGATCGAGTTCTTCCCGACCCAGGAGCCGAAGTCCGGCCCGAACCAGATGCACCTCCACCTGACGAGCACGTCCCTCGACGACCAGCAGGCGACGGTGGCGCGGGCTCTCGGGCTCGGCGGACGGCACCTCCACCTCGGTCAACGCCCGGAGGAGCGCCACGTCGTGCTGGCCGACCCCGAGGGCAACGAGTTCGACGTCATCGAGCCCGGCAACAGCTTCCTCGCCGACTGCGGGTTCCTCGGAGAGGTGGCCTGCGACGGCTCGCAGGCGCTCGGTTACTTCTGGAGCGAGGCGCTGGGCTGGCCACTGGTATGGGACCAGGACCAGGAGACCGCGATCCAGTCGCCGGCCGGCGGGACGAAGATCGCCTGGGGCGGTCCGCCGGTGCGGCCGAAGACCGCGAGGAACCGGCTGCACTTCGATCTCGCTCCACTCGGTGACGGTGACCAGGAGGCGGAGGTCGAGCGCCTCGTCTCGCTCGGGGCCAAGCGCATCGACATCGGCCAGGGCGACGTCAGCTGGGTGGTGATGGCCGATCCCGACGGCAACGAGTTCTGTGTGCTGACCCCGCGGTAGCAGTACCGGATCAGACCGCGGCGCGGAACGAGCCGCCGCCGCGCACCGGCAACGCGGCGCGGGTCGCCGTGCATGCACTCCGCGGCGCGGCAGGTACCTCGGCTTTCTGGTTGCTGGCCGGCGGCTTCGCGATCTGCGGGGCGACCACCAACGGGCTCGTCGGCACGCACTTCATCCCGGCCGCGCACGATCACGGGATGCCGACCACCACGGCGGCGAGCCTGCTGGCGCTCGTGGGGCTGTTCGACATCGCCGGCACGGTCTTCTCCGGCTGGCTCACCGACCGGGTGGACTCGCGGGTTCTGCTCGCCGCCTACTACGGCCTGCGCGGCCTCTCGCTGCTCGTCGTCTCGCAGCTGTTCGCGGCGTCACCGCACCCGAGCATGCTCGTGTTCATCGTCTTCTACGGGCTGGACTGGGTTGCGACGGTCCCCCCGACCGTCGCGCTCTGCCGCGCCTACTTCGGTGACTCCGGTCCGGTGGTGTTCGGCTGGGTCTTCGCCTCCCACCAGGTGGGCGCCGCGATCGCGGCCACCGCCGCGGGCATCACGCGCGACCAGCTCGGGACCTACGGGCCGGTCTGGTACATCGCCGGCGGGCTCTGCCTGGTTGCGGCTTCCCTGTCGGCCCGGATGCCTGCGCCCCCGCGACCCTCGCAGGTTGCGCTCGACGAGGAACCCGGCACACTCGCTGCGTGACCGCGCAGCCCGGCATCCTCGCGCTCGGCACCGCTGAGCACCTCTACGTCCGTGCCGACCTCGCACCGGGGGCGACCGTCGCGGACGTGGCGTTCCGGGTCCTGCAGGTGGTCGAGGACCTGAGCACCACCTCCGGCGCCAACCTCGTGCTCGGCGTGCGGCCGGAGCTGTGGCCCGGTCTCGCCGACGGCAGGCCGTTGGACGCCGTCGGCTTTGACGCGGATGTGGTCGGGCCGGACGGCTTCCGGATGCCGGCCACGCAGCGCGACGTCTGGCTGTGGTTCGCGGCCGCGAGCCGGACCGTCGTCTTCGACGCAGCAGCCGCAGTGCTGACCGGCCTCGGCGACCGGCTGCTCGACCGCCAGGAGGACGAGGGCTGGTCCTACGCCACCGACCGCGACCTGACCGGCTTCATCGACGGCACCAAGAACCCGTCGGCTCTCGACGCCGCAGAGCTCGTCGCCCCCGGCGGTCGGGGCAGCATCGTGCTCGTCCAGACGTGGGACCACGACCTGGACGCGCTGATGGCGATGAGCACGCGCGACCAGGAGCTGATGATCGGTCGCAGCAAGCCCGACTCCGTGGAGCTCGACGAGGACGTCATGCCGACGACGTCGCACGTGACGCGGACCACCCTCGAGCAGCCCGACGGCACCGAGCTCAAGATCTTCCGCCGCAACACGGCTTTCGGGACACCGGTGGGACACGGCACCAACTTCGTGGGGTTCGCCCCGGACCGCGCCCGATTGCACACCATGCTGGCCCGGATGGCAGGCGTCGGCGACGGGCTGCGCGACACGCTCACCCGGGTCGCGACCCCGATCGACGGCGCCTACTTCTACGTCCCCTCGGTCGAGGAGCTGACTCAGCTGGGGTCTGGCGGATGACCGCACGCATCGACACCGGCACCGTGGAGCTGCTCGACCTGGCGGGGACAACTCTCGCCGTCCGCCGGTGGGGCGACCCCGGGGGCCGGCCGGTGCTGCTCTGGCACGCGCTGGGTTCAGAGCTCTCCGGCGCCTGGTACGCCGAGCAGGCGGCCGTCCTCGCCAGGCGGGGCCTGTATGTCGTGGCCCCGGACGGGCCCGGCTTCGGACTCTCCCCGGCGCTCGCGCCCGACGCCTACGCCGTCCCCCGGCTGGCGGAGCTCGCCTGGCGCGTCGCCGACGCGATGGCCCTGGACCGGCCGGTCCTGGTCGGCCACTCGTGGGGTGGGCTCGTGATGCTGGGCGCGGCCGCCGAGCGGCCCAGCGACGTGGCTGGGTTGGTGCTGCTGGACAGCGGACATACCGACTACGCCGAACGCCGCGGAGGCCACCCCGAGTGGACCTTCGAGGAGCGGACCGCGTCGATCACCGAACGCATCACGGACTACGCCGACGTCGACGACCTGCGCGCACAGCTGCAGGCCGAGGTGCGCCGACCAATGACCGATGCGCTGCTGGCGGGGGCGCTCGTCGCGATGCGCACGACACCCGACGGTCGGCTCCAGCCCGTGGTGTCGGCCGCCACCGTGGCCGCCGCGCAGGCCGGCATGCTGGCCGAGCGGCCGCTCGAGCGGTGGCCGGTCCTCGCCGCCGCAGGGGTCGACGTGCTGCTGCTCCTCGCCACCGAGCCCACCCGCGACCCGAACGAGGAGGGCGCCGCGGGCGTGCTCGCTCGCCACCCAGGCGCCGACGTCCGGTTCCTCGCGGGCTGGGGCCACGACCTCGTCGCCGACGGCGGCGACGCACTCGCCGAGCTCATCGGCGACTGGGTCAGCCGGCTGCGTCCGTGAGCAACCGCACGGCCTCCCGACCGGCCGGCTCCGTCAGCGGGAGTCCCGCCGCGTCCTGCAGGTAGAACACGTCGACCGCCTCGGCGCCCCATGTGACGACCCGCGCGGCACGGATGCTGACGCCCATCAGGGACAGGGCGCGGCCGAGCCGGTAGAGCAGACCCGGCCGGTCACCCGCCCGGACCTCGAGCACCGTCGCGATGTCGGACGCGCCGGGTACGACCTCCACCCGCGGGGCGGGGGGCGGAACGGCGGGCACCCGTCGCCCGGCGTCTCGAGCCGTGAGCTTCGCGGTGAGGTCGAGCTCGCCCGCCATGGCGCGGGCGATGTCGGTACGCAGCGCCTCCGCGCGCGGCTCGTGGTCACGGTCGGGTACGACCGTCCAGACGTCGATCGCCATGCCGTCCTCGGTGCGCGCCCGGGCTGACCGCACCGAGAGCCGGTGCAGGGCGAGGACCCCGGCGAGGGTCGCGAAGAGACCGGTGCGGTCGGGCGCCGCCACAGTGACGGTCCAGGTGATCGCTTCGTCCGGCTCGGCGACCACGGCCAGCCGGCCGGCCCGGACCAGCTCGCCCTCGGCGGCGGTCAGCGGCGGCGGCGGTGCAGGTGGCGCGCCGTGCAGGTGTTGCGCGGTCCGGCGTACCAGGTCGTCCACGAGTCCCGCCTTCCAGTCGCTCCAGGCAGCCGGCCCGGTGGCCAGCGCGTCCGCGCGGGTCAGTGCCGCGAGCAGGTCGAGGACCTCGGTGGTGCCTAGTACGTCGGCGACCGCGGTGACCGTCGCGGGGTCGTCGAGGTCCCGCCGGGTCGCGATCTCGACCAGGAGCAGGTGGTGACGCACCAGCAGCCCGACCGTGGCGACGTCCTCGGGCGCGAGGCCAACCCGGGTTGCGACGGACTCGGCCAGCGGTACGCCGGCCTCGCTGTGGTCGCCGGACCCGCCCTTCCCGACGTCGTGCAGCAGGGCGGCGACAAGCAGCAGGTCGGGCCGGCTCACCTCGCGGACCAGCGGCGCTGCCTGCACCGCGGCCTCCAGCAGGTGCCGGTCGACGGCGAAGCGGTGCACGGCGTTCCGCTGCGGGAGGTGGCGCACCGCGGCCCATTCCGGCAGCAGCCGGTCGACCAACCCGGCCTGGTCCAGCGCCTCCCACACCTCGACCAGGTGTGGCCCCGACCCGAGCAGCTCGACGAAGAGGTGGCGGGCGTTCTCCGGCCACGGCTCGGGCAACGGGGGCGCATCCGCGGCCAGCCGGTCCGCGGAGCTCGGCGAGAGCGGTAGCCCCGCCCGGGCGGCCCGGGCGGCGAGACGCAGCGCCAGCAGCGGGTCGGCGCGCGGGTCGGCCTGCGCGGTGAGGACCGCCTCGCCGTCGTGCTCGGCCAGGCCGGGGCCGAGCAGCCGCAGCACCGGCCGCCGGCCGCGCACGAACCGGGAGCGCTGCGGCCGGGTGGCCGCGAGGGCGCGGCGCCAGGTCACTCCTGCGGCGTGGGTGACCGCCGCCGCGCTGGAGCCCACCTCACGCAGCAGCGCGTCCGCGCCGGCCAGCCCGAGGTCCTCGGCGACGTGGTCCTGCTCCTGCAGGAGCAGCTTGTTGCCGCGCCGTCCGGTGACCAGCTGCAAGGAGTCCCGCACATCGGCAAGCCGGCGCACCGCGTCGTCCACGTCATGGTGTGGCCGGTCCGCGACCCAGGACGCGGCCACCGCGCGCAGCGACACGACGTCACGCAGCCCGCCCCGACCCTCCTTGAGGTCCGGCTCGAGGTCGTGGCGCAGGTCGCCGGCGCCGGCGCCGCGCTGGTCCCACATCTCACGCAGCGCGGGGAGCCGACGGCGGGCCGCCGCGCGCCAGTCACCGAGGACGCTGCTGCGCAGCCGGCCGACGAGAGCGGGGTCGCCCGCGACCGGCCGCGCGTCCAGCAGGCCCAGCAGCACCGCGAGGTCGGAGCTCGCCAGCCGGCGGGCCTCCTCGAAGGTGCGCACCGCGTGGTCGAGGGGTACGCCGGTGTCCCACACCGGGTACCAGATCCGGTCGGCGAGGACGCCGACCGCGTCCCGGTCGGCATGCAGCAGCAGGAGATCGAGGTCGCTGCCGGGCGAGAGCTCGCCGCGGCCGTAGCCACCCACGGCGACGAGCGCCGCCCGGTCGGCCGCGATGCCACTGGTGGCCGCCGCCTCGGCGTACACCTCGCGCAGCCATGAGTCGGTCAGGGCGGCCAGGCCCCGCCGGCGCAACCCGCTCCCGGCGCCGGTGCTGCTGCTCTCGTCCAGCAGCTCCCGGCGCCGGGCCGCGTAGTCGGCGGGCGCGGCCGGCCCCGAGGAGCCGGCCGAACCGGTGCGCTCAGAGCGCGTCGACGTCACGCTCACCGGTGCGGACCCGGACGATGGTGTCGACCGGGACCGACCACACCTTCCCGTCGCCGATCCGGCCGGTCTGGGCCGACTTGGTGATGACCTCGATGACGTCCTCCGCGTCGTCGTCCTCGACGACGATCTCGAGGCGGACCTTCGGCACCAGGTCGACGGTGTACTCGGCGCCGCGGTAGACCTCGGTGTGGCCCTTCTGCCGGCCGTAGCCGCTGGCCTCGGTGACGGTGATCCCGTGCACCCCGAAGGACTCCAGGGCGTTCTTCACGTCGTCGAGCTTGAACGGCTTGATGACCGCCGTGATCAGCTTCATGCGTCGACACTCTCCTTCGTGGCGGGGCTCGTGGTGATCCGGTAGCTGCCGCCGGTGAACGACCCGAACTCGTACGCCGACTCCGCGTGCACCGTCACATCGACACCGGCGATCTCGGACTCCTCCGGGATCCGGAAGCCCATCACCTTGTCGATGGCCGTGCCGATGGCGTAGGCCAGCACGAACGAGTAGACCAAGACTGCGCCCGCCGCGACTGCCTGGCGCCACAGCTGGTCGAACCCGCCGCCGTAGAGCAGTCCGTCGACTCCGGCCGGCGCGTTGGCGGTGGCCAGCAGACCGATCAGCAGGGTGCCGGCGATGCCGCCGACGAGGTGTACGCCGACGACGTCGAGCGAGTCGTCGTACCCGAGCTTGAACTTCAGCCCGATGGCCAGAGCGCACACGACGCCGGCGACCGCACCGACGAGGATCGCGCCGACCGGGTTCACCGCTGAGCACGCCGGCGTGATCGCGACCAGACCGGCCACGACGCCCGACGCGGCACCCAACGACGTCGCGTGCCCGTCGCGGATCCGCTCGGTGGCCAGCCAGGCCAGCGAGGCCGCAGCCGTAGCGACCATCGTGTTGACCCACGCGACCGCCGCCGTGTTGCCGGCGCTGAGCGCGGAGCCGGCGTTGAAGCCGAACCAGCCGAACCACAGGAGGCCCGCGCCGATCATCACCAGCGTCAGGTTGTGCGGGCGCATCGGGTCCTTGTTGAAGCCGATCCGCTTGCCGAGGACGAGCGCCAGCGCGAGGCCCGCTGCTCCGGCGTTGATGTGGACCGCCGTACCGCCGGCGAAGTCGATGGCCTTGAGGTTGTTGGCGATCCAGCCGCCGGTCGTACCGGTGTAGCCGTCGAAGGCGAAGACCCAGTGCGCGACCGGGAAGTAGACCAACGTGCCCCAGACTCCGGCGAAGACCATCCACGCGCCGAACTTGGCGCGGTCCGCGATCGCCCCACTGACGAGTGCGACGGTGATGATCGCGAACACCGCCTGGAACGCGACGAAGGCCAGCGGCGGGATGCCGGCCGACTGGCCCTTGATGCCGCCGAGCGGGTCCGCCGACATCAGGCCCTTGAGACCGACGAAGTCGAAGTTGCCGACCAGCCCGCCGAAGGCGTCGTTGCCGAACGAGAGGGAGTAGCCGTAGAGCACCCACAGCACGCCGATCAGGCCGAGCGCGCCGAAGCTCATCATCATCATGTTGAGAACGCTCTTCGCGCGGACCATGCCGCCGTAGAAGAACGCCAGGCCCGGGGTCATGAGCAGCACGAGCGCGGCGCTCGCGAGGACCCAGGCAGTGTCGCCGGAGTTCGGTGTCACGGGGTCTCCTCCTTGGGGGACGGGTCACCCAGGAGGTTCGTCGGCACCGGTTACCGGTCGGGGCGCGCCACGTTTCCGGGACGTATCCATCCCGGCGCTTTCGTTACGTGTTGGTTACGCGGGTCCGCATCACGAGACCTGCCGGCTGCGGGGGTACGCCGGTCAGCGCCTCCGGAGAAGCAGCACCGTCACGAACGCCGCGAGCGCCGCCCCTGCGGCACCGGACAACGCGCCGAAGAACGGCAGCAGGGCGAAGATCACGAACACGCCACCGTAGGCGATCGCGGCGGCCACCAGGGCGCTGCGTCCTCGGCCGCCCAGGTCGTGGAACACGGCGCCCACGGAGTCGTCCTGGGGCGTCGGCTCGCTGCCGCGCCGTCGCCGGGACTTCGGCACGGCCGGAGGGCTGGGCGTGGGGGGACGGTCACCGGTCATCCGGTCCACCTCGGCCAACAGCTTGTCGATGTCGTCGCGCGGGTTCTGGTCGCTCACACGTCCATGGTGCCTCGCCGGAAGCCGTTCCGCTCAGGTGACGGGCTCACCCATCAGCGCGTCGACGAACACCTCGGGGTCGAACGGCGCCAGGTCGTCCGCGCCCTCACCGAGCCCGACGAGCTTCACGGGCACCCCGAGCTCGCGCTGCACCGCGACGACGATGCCGCCCTTCGCGGTGCCGTCCAGCTTGGTGAGCACGATGCCGGTCACGTCGACCACCTCGGCGAAGACCCGGGCCTGGGTCAGACCGTTCTGGCCGGTTGTCGCGTCCAGGACGAGCAGCACCTCGTCCACCGGGCCCTGCTTCTCGACGACGCGCTTGACCTTTCCCAGCTCATCCATCAGGCCGACCTTGTTCTGCAGGCGGCCGGCGGTGTCGACGACCACGACGTCGTACCCACCGGCAGCGCCCTGGGAGACGGCGTCGAACGCGACGCTGGCAGGGTCGCCGCCCTCGGGCCCACGCACCACCGGGGCGCCGACGCGCTCGCCCCAGGTGGTCAGCTGGTCGGCGGCCGCGGCGCGGAACGTGTCTGCGGCACCGAGCAGGACCGACTTCCCCTCGGCGACCAGGACCCGGGCGAGCTTGCCGCAGGTCGTGGTCTTGCCCGTGCCGTTGACGCCGACGACGAGGAACACGGCGGGTCGGCCGTCGCGGCCGGTCGTCGTGAGCCCGCGGTCGGCGTCGGGGCCGACGAGGGTGAGCAGCTCCTCGCGCAGCAGCCCGCGCACCGCAGCCTCGTCGGGGCGGCCGACCTCCTTGACGCGGGTCCGCAGCCGGTCCACCAGCTCCTGGGTCGGGGCGACCCCGACGTCGGCGGTCAGCAGGACCTCCTCGACCTCGTCCCACGTGCTCTCGTCGAGCTTGTCGCGCGCGAGCAGGCCGAGCAGCCCGGAACCGAGGCTGCCCTGGGAGCGGCCGAGGCGCGCTCGCAGCCGGGCCATCCGCCCGGCGACCGGCTCCGGCGCCTCGGGCTGCGGGGCTGCCGGTTCGACCTTCGGGCTGATGACGGTGACGTCGCCGGAGGGCTCGACCGGCCGCTGGCCGGGGTGCTCCTCGAGGTCCGTCAGCGGCGGGAGGGTGGCCTTGCCGGGCCCCGGCCGGCGCCGGCCGCGACCACGGACGAGGGCGAGCCCACCGCCCACCACGACCACGAGGGCAAGCACGGCGATGACGACGATCAGGGTGAGGGTGTCCATCGCGGCCAGTCTCTCAGGTGCCCGGCGCCCTCAGCGACGCCGCCGTACCGGTGCCGCCGCCTCGCGTCCCGCGCAAAGAGATCGTTTGCGACATGGTTCCCCGACACGCCGAGGCCGACCACGGCGTGTCGGGGACTCAGGTCGCAAACGAGCGTTCTGCGGGGTGCGGCTAGTCCTCGTGCGGGCCGGGGGTAACCACGCGGCGCACCGTGGACTCGGCCCGCTCGAAACGCTCGGCCATCGCGCGGGACTTCTCCGGCGTGCTCAGCACACCCTCCGGCGGGGCCTCCCCCGGGTCGACCCGGTCGCGCAGGTCGATCACCCGGTCACCGAGGCGCCCGGCCTTGGGGATGCCGCGACCGCGGTAGGGGTAGGCGACGAAGCCGACGACGAGCAGGGCGAGGAGTCCGAGGGTGGCGTGGGCGATCAGGAGAGTTCGCACTCTGACCACGTTACCTGCGCAACAGCGCCCGAAACGCCACAGAGCGGTTGCGGGCGTGTTACGGCTGAGGCAGGAGGGGCTCCTGATGTGGCCGCGCCGACGCGCCGTGGGTAGGTGACGTTCAGGTCAAGACCGCCAGGAGGCGAGAGTGGGTCGGCCGTGCCGCCGTGGCTCTCCCGCCGTAAGCGATCCGGAATGTCCGTGCGACAACACGCAGGCGGCCCCGACAACACACGTGCCTGCGTGTTGTCGCGGGTGCCCACGTGATGTGGTGACGGTGATCTCAGCAGGTGGACAGTCAGAGAGCCGCGGCGAACGGGCCGCCGCCCCATTACTGTCCAGGCGGCGTTGATCTTGCCCGCACCAGCGACGGCGGGAGCCCGCCCACCTACGCCGGCTCGGCCTCGCGCAGCCGCTGCCCGATCACCGTGGTGATGCCGTCACCGCGCATCGAGACGCCGTACAACGCGTCGGCGACCTCCATGGTGCGCTTCTGGTGCGTGATCACGATGAGCTGGGACGACTCCCGCAGCTCGTCCAGGATGGCGATCAGGCGCCCCAGGTTGGTGTCGTCGAGGGCCGCCTCGACCTCGTCCAGCACGTAGAACGGGCTCGGGCGGGCCTTGAAGATGGCGATCAGCAACGCCACCGCGGTCAGCGACCGCTCGCCGCCGGAGAGCAGCGACAGCCGCTTGACCTTCTTGCCCGGCGGCCGCGCCTCCACCTCGATGCCGGTCGTGAGCATGTCGCCGGGGTCGGTCAGGACCAGGCGGCCTTCACCGCCCGGGAAGAGCCGGGCGAAGACACCCTCGAACTCGCGGGCCGTGTCGTGGAAGGCAGCCGTGAAGACCTGCTCGACGCGCTCGTCCACCTCGCGGATGATCTCGAGGAGGTCCCGGCGGGTGGCCTTGAGGTCTTCCAGCTGCTCGGCGAGGAACTGGTGGCGCTCCTCGAGGGCGGCATACTCCTCGAGGGCCAGCGGGTTGACCCGGCCGAGCAGGGCCAGCGCCCGCTCGGCGGCCCGCAGCCGCTTCTCCTGCCCCGCGCGGACGTACGGCGTCGGGTCGGGCTCGACGTCGCGCTCCTCGTCGGGGGCGGGCGGGGACGGTGGCACCAGGGTGTGCGGGCCGTACTCGGTGACCAGGGCCTCCGGCTCGACCCCGAGGTCCTCGAGCGCCTTCTCCTGGAGTGCTTCGATGCGCAGCCGTTGCTCGGCTCGGGCCACCTCGTCGCGGTGCACGCTGTCGGTCAGCCGGTCGAGGTCCGCACCGAGCTCACGCAGTCGGCTGCGAAGGGCGCCCATCTCGGCGTCCCGGTCGGCACGCGCCTGTTCGGCATGCTCGCGAACCTGGGCCGCGGCCGCGAGGGAGTGCTCGAGGTGGGCGAGCGCCGCTTGCGCGGCCATCACCACCTCGTGAGCGACCGCCGCCTCGCGGGCCCGTCGTGCCTGGCGCTCGACGGCGGCAGCCCGCGCCCCGCGTTCCTGGGCGGCCGAGCGGGCCAGCTGGTCGGCCCGACCGGCCAGGGCCCGGACACGCTCCTCGCCGGTACGAACCGACAGGCGCGCCTCGACCTCGGTCTGGCGGGCCGTCCCGGCCCCGACCTCGAGCTCGTCGCGGCGGGACGTGTCCGGCTCGCCGTCCTCCGGCGCGGACAGCGCTGCGTCGTGGCGCTCCTCCAGCTCGGCGAGCGCGGCGCGGTCGGCCTCCAGCGCCTCCTCCGCGACCGAGATTGCCTGGCCAAGCCGGGCGGCCTCCTCGTGTGCGGCGCGGGAGCGCGCACCCAGCTGACCCAGCTGCTCGGCGACGGCGGACATCCGTGCATCGGACTCGTGCAACCGGTCCAGCGCCGACTGGACGTCGCGGGTCGCGATCGCCTGGTCGTCGAGGGCACTCTGCAGCCCGAAGCGCACCTGGTCGATGCGGTGGCCGGCGGCCGTGAGCCGCTCACCGGCCTCGTCCACAGCGGCCTGCACCTCGAGCAGGCTCGGCGCGCTGGCGGACCCACCGGCGGCGTGGGCCGGCCCCAGGATGTCGCCTTCGCGGGTGACCGCGACCAGCCTGGGGTTTGCCTCGACGAGGCGGCGGGCCGCGGTCAGGTCCTCGACGACCGCGACTCCCGTCAGCAGCCGGCTCATCGCGGCGTGCAGGGACGGAGGCATGCCGACCACGTCCAGCGCCGCACGGGTGCCGGCCGGTAGCTCGTCGCGGGCCACCTCGGCGAGCGGCTGCCCGGCGGCGAGCGGCTCGGAGCCGACCACGAAGCCGGCCCGCCCGGCATCGTCGTCCTTGAGCAGCCGGATGGCGGCCTCGGCGGCCACCAGGTCCGCGACCGCCACGGCGTCCGCGGCGGTGCCCAGCGCGGCCGCCACCGCGGTCTCGTACCCGGGTTCGACGTTGAGCAGCGCCGCCACCGACCCGAGGACGCCGGAGAGCCGGTCCCCGGCGGCCAGCAATGTCCCGGCGCCGTCCTTGCGCGCCAGGCCGATCTCGAGCGCGTCCTTGCGCGCCACCAGCGCAGCGCGCTCACGCTCCGCCTCGCGCTCCTCGTTGCGCAGCTGGGCCACCCGGTCGTCCGCGGCGGCCAGCCGCAGCGCGGCCTCCTCGTGGTCGGAGTCGAGGTCCTCCTCACCGGCGTCGAGCCCGGCGACCTGGGTCTCGAGGCTGGTGAACTCCGTCAGCGCCACCCGGGACCGCTCCCGGGCATCCTCCAGCGCCGGCGCGAGCCGACCGACCTCGGCCTCGGCGGCCTCTACCCGGCTACGCCGCGCAGCGACCTGACCGGCGAGCCGGGCTAGCCCCTCCCGCCGGTCCGCGGCCGCCCGCGTGGCCATGGCCACCCGCTGCTGCTCGTCCGCGAGTGCCTCCTCGGCCTGCTGGCGAGTCCCCACGGCCGCGGCGAGGACGTCCCGGTCGCGGGCCACACCTGCCTCGATCTCGCGCTCCTCGCCGCGCATCCGCTCGGCCTCGGCCTCCAGCTCCTCGGGCTCGCGTCCGGCGCGGGACTCCACCGGTTCGGTTGCCAGGTGTCGGACGCGTTCGGCGGCGAGTGAGCCAGTCCCCCGGAACCGTTCGCGCAACGAGGACAAGCGGTACCACGTCTCCTGCGCCCGGGTGAGCGTCGGCGCCTCCGCGGCCTGCGACGCGGTCAGCTCGGCCTCGCGCTCGGTCGCAGCCGCCAGCTCGGTCTCCACCTCGGTGCGGCGCTGCCGCAGGGCCGTCTCGTCGGCGACCTCCGCCTCGAGGGTCGCGGTGAGCTGCACCAGGTCGTCTGCCAGGATCCGCAGCCGCGAGTCGCGCAGGTCGGACTGGATCACGGCCGCCCGCCGGGCGACCTCGGCCTGCCGGCCCAGCGGCTTGAGCTGACGGCGCAGCTCGACGGTCAGGTCCTGGATGCGGGTGAGGTTCGCCTGCATCGCGTCCAGCTTGCGAAGTGCCTTCTCCTTGCGTTTGCGGTGCTTGAGTACGCCGGCGGCCTCCTCGATGAAGCCGCGGCGCTCCTCGGGGCCGGCCGACAGTACGGCGTCGAGCTGCCCCTGCCCGACGATGACGTGCATCTCGCGGCCGATCCCGGAGTCGGACAGCAGCTCCTGGACGTCGAGCAGGCGGGACGGCTGGCCGTTGATGGCGTACTCGGAGCCGCCGTTGCGGAACATGATCCGCGAGATGGTGACCTCGGCGTAGTCGATGGGCAGCGCACCGTCGGTGTTGTCGATGGTGAGGCTGACCTCGGCGCGCCCGAGCGGGGCCCGGCCCGCCGCGCCCTCTCGGCCGGCGCTGCCGGCGAAGATGACGTCCTCCATCTTGCCGCCGCGCAGCGACTTGGCGCCCTGCTCGCCCATGACCCACGCCAGGGCGTCGACGACATTGGACTTGCCGGAGCCGTTGGGGCCGACGACGGCGGTGATGCCCGGTTCGAAATGGAACGTGGTGGCCGACGCGAAGGACTTGAACCCCTTGAGGGTGAGGCTCTTCAGGTGCACGCGGGGAACTCCTCGGCCCCGCGGGCCGCACCGTGCCGGAGAGGCAGGTGCGGGGGTACGGCGGGGCGGACGTCGGGCGGGGAAGGCCGTCGCTCACCCTACCGGCCCGCTGCCCACGACCGGCCCAGGTGCACCGGCGCGCCACGGCCCCGGCCCGATCCGGTGCGCCCGGACATGGCGGAGGGGACGCCGGACGGCGTCCCCTCACGGGCTGCCCGGCAGGATCGACCGGGCCGTGCGATGTGATGCTGTGCTCAGGCGAGCAGGGGCTCCTTGACGTCGAGCGCGATGAGGGAGGCGTCAGCGACGCCTGCGGCCAGCGCGTCGTTCTCGGCCCGCAGCCGCAGGACCTCGGTCTCGAGGCTGCGTACTCGTTCCTGCAAGCGCCGCATCTCCATCATCACGCGGGGGTCGGGTGCACCGACATGACCGATGAGAGCTTTCGCCATGCGTGGTTCCTCCACGTGCTCCGACCCGCTCGACGCGGGAACTGTGCTGGCCCGCTCGTCGCGCGCACCGACCGGGGGCTGTTGGGTCGGGGCTCACCGGTGGGGGCGGCTTCCGGGGGCTCAGATCCCAGGGTGACACCCGGTTCGGGGCAGGTCAAGAGGTCACAGGAGGGTTACGCCGGGTTCCCAGGCAGGCGTTCGGCCGAACGGGTGAGCAACCGGTCGCGGGCCGGTCAGAACGGGCAGACCGCGCGGAAGGCTGCCTTGTCGGCATCCGTGACCACGGGCGTCACGGCCTGCTGCGGGCCGCCCGGCCGAGCCAGCCAGACGAGGAATGCGTAGGGCTGTTTGACCTCCCCGCGGGCGTGGCCGTCGCAGCGGGCCAGGGACACGACCACCGGGATGCGCGCCACCCGCGCGTCCGGCGTGAGGTGGGCGAGGACCTTGCTCGGCCGGACGGGGTCGAGGTTGTAGATCACGGTCCCGGCCATCTGGGTCACGTCGCGCGGCTGGTCGGTGAGCAGCCGTGCCACCAGCGTCCCCCGCAGCGCGGTCGCCGGCCCGTGGCCGCTGCGCTGCCACTGCCGGCCGAACGCGAGGGACACCTCGGAGTCGAGCTTCTTGGTGAGGCAGAGCCCGGTCGCGATCCGCTGGAGCAGCGGTCGACCACGGGCGGTCAGCGTGACGCGGTGGGACCGGCTCTCGCCCTCCCGGTGCACGGCGACCACGACTCGAGGTACGCCGACCTGGACCGGCCCGTCGGCGGGGCAGCTCACCTCGCCGTACCCCGTGGGCAGGTCGACGCCCTGGCCGGGCGGCAGCGGCTCGTCCTTGCGCTGGGGTCCTGCGCCGGAGAACGCGGGGACGGAGAGGTCGACGGTCTCGATGGTCACCGGCCCGGTCGACCGGTTGGTGACGTACACCTCGACCCGGCCCAGTGCCTCGTCCCGGCGCAGCTGGACGACCGCGGCGCCCAGGCGCGGGGCGGCGGCGTCGGTCGAACCGGAGCCGGCGCCGGACCCGCCGGCGCATCCCGCCGCCAGCAGGGCGGCAAGGACGAGCAGCAGCCCGACGGCGGCGGGTCGGCGGGGGCAGCGCACCGGGACAGGGTAGGCGGATCAGCGACAGAGGCAGAGCAGTCGCGCGGACCGGGGGAACGCCCAGCGCTGCGGCGTACGCCGGGCGGCCGCCGGGTGCTGCGGGTCCCACACCAGCACCTCCGGACCATCGGTCGGCCGGCCGGGCACCGGCCGGGCGAGCAGGTAGACGGTCCCCTGGACACCGTTGGCGAGCCCAGCAGGAACGATGACCCGGTCCGTGCCGGCGACGAGGAGCGCGTTGTCGCCACCGGGCACGAGGCGGGCGAGCGCCCTGGTCCCGTCGCGACGGCCGCCGGTCACCCGCTCGACGGAAACCAACGCCTCGTGGGTCTGGCCGGCGATCGGTCCCTGCACGAAGGTCCAGCCCGGCGGAGGTGCCACGTCGTTGGCCTGGACCAGGTCCTGGGTCACGCTGATGACCCGAAGGTGGCAGACGGCCGTCGGCGAACCCGCCGCGGAGTCGGCCGCCGCGCAGCCCGGGTCGAGGGAGATCACCCAGTCGTCGGCGAGGCCCAGCAGCGGGCCGAAGACGCCCAGCTGCTGGAGGTCGGGCTTGACGCCGGCCTGCACCAGCGCGGCCGGCCAGGCCAGGCTGAGCGCCTCGGTGGCGTCGCCGACGTCGTGGCTCAGGACGAGGGCCTTGGTCCCGAGGGCAGCCAGCAGCCCGCGCGGCGTCCCGGCCCCGGCGGCGTACCCCGGGAACGGGTCGGCGTTGGTCGTGCCCCCGGCGTTGACCTCCACCGCCTGCACGGTGTCCCCTCGTCGGACCGCGACGGTGCTCTCGGAGAGCGCCGGGGCCAGGACCTCGTCGGCGGGCGCGAGCCACCGGGAGTGCGCCTTCGCCGGGTCGGCCCGGAACAGTCGCCCACCGGCCACGCCGACCAGCGGGCCGACGTCGAGGCCCTGCGCGACGCTGTCACCCGGCGGCGCGGCCACGAGCCGAGCATCGGCCGGCAGGCCGGGGGGCAGTGCGGTCGCCGGGCCCGGGGTCGAGCCGTTCGCCACGAGCAACCGGTCGGCCAGTCGGGCCACCAGGCGGGGCGCCGGGCTGTCCCGACCCGGGGGCGGCGGGGGCTCCGGCGCGGAGCCGCCGGCCGACAGCAGACCCGTGCGACTCACCACCACGAGGGCCAGGACGGCGACCGCGACCACCGCGGCCCGCCGCAGCCAGGGGGGCAGCCGACCGCGAGTCGGATCTTCGCCCTGCTCGACGACGTCCCGCGAGCCCGGGTCCCCCGAGCCGGGGGGCTCGGGTGGGCTGCCGCGCGTCATTCCCGGAGTATCGCGGGCTGCGCGTGACCGCGGGTCCCTACTCGTGCAGCTGTCGGGGACGGCGCTGGCAGTGCGGGCAGCGGAACGACGACCGGTTCATGAACGGCTCACGCACGATCCGCGCGCCACAGCGGTCGCACGGCTCGCCGGTCCGGCCGTACACGTGCAGCGACCGCCCGAAGTAGCCACTCTCGCCGTTGACGTTCACGTACAGCGCGTCGAAGGAGGTGCCGCCGACACCGAGCGCCTCGACCATCACCGCCCGGGCGGCGTCGAGCACCTGCCGGGCCCGCTCACGAGACAGGGTGTCGGTGGCACGCGCCCAGTGCAGCCGCGCGTGCCATAGGGCCTCGTCGGCATAGATGTTGCCGATCCCGCTCGCCAGGTTCTGGTCCAGCAGGGCGCGCTTGAGTCCAGTACGCCGGCGGCGCAGGGCGCTCACCCAGGCGGCGTCGTCGAACTGCGGGTCCAGCGGGTCACGAGCGATGTGCGCAACCGGGACCGGCAGGCCGTCGACGAGATCGACGAGCGCGAGTCCCCCGAACGTCCGCTGGTCGACGAACCGCAGCTCGGGGCCGTCGTCAGTGAACCTGAACCGGACCCGCAGGTGAGTCTCGTCCGGGTTGCCCGGCTCGCGGACGAGCAGCTGGCCGCTCATCCCGAGGTGGGCCACCACCGCATCGGCCCGCCCGTCCAGCGGCAGCCACAGGTACTTCCCCCGGCGGCTGGCCGCGAGCACCGTTCGCCCCGCGAGGCGCGCGGCGAAGTCGGCGCCGCCGGCGAGGTGTCGGCGTACGGCCCGTGGGTGACGGACCTCGACCTCGGCGATGGTCCGCCCGGCGACCCAGCGGTCCAGGCCGCGCCGGACCACCTCGACCTCGGGGAGCTCGGGCACGGTGTCGGAGGTGTCGGAGGTGTCGGAGGTTCAGGCGCCGGTGACGGCGTCGTCGAGGTCGTCGGCCGCCTCGTCGGGCAGCTCGGCGCGCAGCTGGCGCCACGCGGCCGCCGCGGCCTCCTGCTCGGCTTCCTTCTTGCTGCGACCGGTGCCCTCGCCGTACGCCTCGCCGCCGACCTGGACCACGGCGGTGAAGATCTTCTCGTGGTCGGGGCCCTCCTCCGAGACGAGGTACTCCGGTACGCCGAGGGCCGCGCCGGCGGTGAGCTCCTGCAGGCTGGTCTTCCAGTCGAGGCCGGCCCCGAGCGAGGCAGCCTCGAGGATCAGCGGGTCGAACAGGCGGTGGACCAGGCCCGCGGCCTCCTCGAGGCCGCGGTCGATGTAGACGGCCCCGAGGACAGCCTCGAGGGTGTCGGCCAGGATCGAGGACTTGTCGCGGCCACCGGTGGTCTCCTCGCCGCGGCCGAGGCGGACCACGTCGCCCAGGGACAGGTCGCGGCTGACGTCGGCCAGCGCGCGCATGTTGACGACGGCGGCCCGCAGCTTGGCCAGCTGCCCCTCGGGGAGCCCCGGATGGTTGCGGAACAGGGTGTCGGTGACGACCAGCCCGAGCACCGAGTCACCGAGGAACTCGAGGCGCTCGTTGGTCGGCAGCCCGCCGTTCTCGTACGCGAACGATCGATGGGTCAGGGCGCGCTCCAACAAGCCCGGGTCGATGTCGACCTCGAGCTTGGTTGCGAGCCGGCCGTCCCGGTCGCCCTGCTCCCCCGGCGGCTTCGCGCGCACCCTCAGACGTCGAGGACGTCGCGGTTGTTGTAGGTGCCGCAGGTCGGGCACGCGACATGGGCGAGCTTGGGCTCCCCGCAGCGCGAGCACGACACGAGCGGAGCCACGGTCGTCTTCCAGTTAGCCCGGCGCGAGCGCGTGTTGCTGCGCGACATCTTCCGCTTGGGAACGGCCACGGATCGTCTCTCCTCGGTTCGTGCGGGAGCGGGCCCCGCATCTGTGGTGCTCAGGTCGAGCTGTCGTCCTG
>DATBDW010000078.1:0-13142 GCA_036269735.1 Actinomycetes bacterium | reverse complement strand
GTAGGCGACCCGCTTCGCCGCCGCGACCAGCGCCCGGTCACCCTTGCCCTCCAGCGTGTCCGGGTCGGCGCACAGCTCGCGATCGACCCGGCGGCGGTCCTCGACCGCCAGGCAGGCGGTCTCCCGGACCAGCAGCGTCGCGCGCCACTCCGAGAGCCGGCCGGCCGTGAGTGCTGCCAGGGTGTGGGGCATCTCGCCGGTCAGCGCCCGCGCCAGCCCGAGATGACGACTCCCCCGCGACGGTGACTCGCGGCGGGCCAGCGCGACCTGAGCGGCCACCCCACGCCCCCGCTCCGCCGCGGGCACCCCGCGGGCCGCCCGCGCCGCGGCCACCGACGCGTACAGCCCGGCCGAGACACGGGCCTGCGCCGCAGCCGCCGCCGCCTTCAGCTCCTCCAACGCCCGGATCAGCTCGATCCGCTCGGCGTCGCCCACCGCCCGATCCATCGCCGCCAGCGCCGCCCGGAAGTCGAGCACCGATGCGGCCGTCGGCGCGGATGAACCCGCCGCCCCCGACAACCCCGGTGTCTCGAACATGTGTTCGAGAGTAGCAGAACGGTGGACTCATGGGGGAGGGGCGTTGTGCACAACGCCCCTGTCTCAGGCAGCGCTCTTGCCTGGCCCGGTATGCAGGTCACAAGGCAGTCCCGCACCCGGCCCTTCAGAACGGCGCGTGTCGTGCCGAGGCACCCACGGGGGCGCGACCCGTCCCCGGCCGACTCACGGGAGAACCTGACCATGCTCGAGCACCGGTCGCTCCGTCTGCTACTTGTCCTCAGCGTCATCAACGGTCTGGTGTGCACGGTCGCACCGGCGTACATCTTGTTGCGACCCGGCGGCGATGAGGCGCCAGTGGGCGACCTCGTCTGGATCGCCTCGATCATCGCCGTCGGCCTGACCCCGGTGGCCGGCGCCGCCCTGTGGCTGGTCCTCCGCCCGCGACTCACCGCCATGCGAGAGAGCCGTCGGACCCGTGAACTCGTGGGGCGGATCGTGGCCCGGGAGACCGTGGACACGGCGTTCCAGCCGATCGTCGACCTGCGGCGTGGCCGCGTGATCGGAGCCGAGGCGCTCAGCCGGTTCCCCGTCGAGCCGGCCCGCAGCCCGGACGCCTGGTTCGCCGCGGCCCACGGTGTCGGACAGGGTCTGGCACTGGAGGAGGTCACCCTCCGACGGTCGCTGGCGCGCGCATTCGGGCTGCCCAACGGGTGCTACGTCGCCCTCAACGTGTCGCCCAGCATGCTGACCAGCGGGCGGCTCGTCCCGCTGCTGCACCAGTCCGGCTTCCCCCTTGCCCGGGTCGTCATCGAGGTGACCGAGCACACCTCTATCGACGACTACAGCCAGGTCGTCTCGGCCCGCGCAGAACTCAAGGATCTCGGGATCCGGCTCGCGGTCGACGACGCCGGCGCCGGCTACGCCTCGTTGCGGCACATCCTGGCCCTCGCACCCGACCTGATCAAGATCGACCGAAGCCTGATCAGTGGCGTCGACAGCGACCCGATCCGCCGGTCGATGGTGGCGGCGGTAGCCATGTTCGCGCTGCAGTCGGGGGCCAGCCTGGTCGCCGAGGGCGTCGAGACCGCGGGCGAGCTGGAAGCGCTGCGCAGTCTCGGCATCGAGAGCGCCCAGGGCTTCCTGATCGGCCGCCCGTCCACCGATGCCCACCAGTGGGCCGAGTGGCGGGCACCCCTGTCCGCCGCGCGACCGGCGGCCGTCACCGGTTGACCGGCTGGCCGTTCGTTCTCAGCCGCGACGTCGGCCGGCCGTCCGGCGCCGGATGCGCTGGCGTTCCCGCAGGCTGACCAGCAGGTCGCTCGCGTCGCGGACGACGGCGCGGCCTGCGCGAGCCCATGCGTGCAGCCCGGAGGCGGTGGTGCTCGGTGCGGGAGTCAGCGGCATCGCGACGGTCCCTTGGTCGCCGGGCGCAACGGCATCAGGGTCTGGGACGTCGTGGTTGCGGGCAAGTCTGAGTTCCGGACGCCTCGACCCTACTCGCAGGTGACCGCGCGGGGCCGCGCATAGCGAGACGTCCAGGGGGCACAGGCGTGGCAGCCGCACACCTGCGGTCCCTGCAACGGAGGTCCCCGTGATCATCCTCGGCATCATCTTGATCCTGCTCGGCCTGATCATCTCCAGCCTGCACTGGTTGTTGATCATCGGTGTGATCCTGCTCATCGTCGGCCTGGTGTTGAACTTCGTCCCGATCGGAGGCACCCGCAGGCGCTACTACTAGCCGGGCTGCGCCCGGCGGCGTTGTTACGCTCAGGCCTCCGCTCCTCTCCTGTCGGTCACATGTCCGCCAGGCTCCCGGGAGGCGGGTGAATCGAGGACTGCCCAGCCGAGGAGCGCTGCCGTGGACGCCCTGCGAAGCCTGACGCGAGACGAGGCCGCTGCCCGCGCCGACGCGATCGATGTGCTGCGCTACGACATCGAGGTCGACTTCACCGGCATGGCGCAAGGCCCCGACTTCGTCGCGGTGAGCACCGTCCGCTTCCGGAGCCTCGGCGGCGCCACGGACACGTTCGTGGACTGCGCCGCCGAGGTCCGGAGCGCTCGGCTCAACGGCGCCGACATCGACGTCGCGGACATCGCCGACTCCCGCATCGCGCTGCACGATCTGGGGGAGGAGAACGTCCTCGTCGTCGAGTCCGTGCAGAGCCGGACGAACGAGTCGACGGGCATCCATCGCAGCGTGGACCCGGCCGACAAGCAGGTCTACGTGTGGACGTCCTTCGAGCCGGACGAGGCTCGGCGTGCCTGGGCCTGCTTCGACCAGCCCGACCTCAAGGCGCCGCACGCGTTCAGCGTGCTCGCCCCGGACACCTGGACGGTGCTCTCGAACACCGGGCAGGCAGAGGTGACCGAGGAGGAGACGGGGCGCCGGTGGCGGTTCGCCGAGACGCCGCCGCTGTCGACGTACGTCGTCGTCGTCAACGCCGGGCCGTTCTACGAGCTGCGGGCCGAGCGCGACGGCTACCAGCTGGGGCTCTACAGCCGCCAGTCGCTCGCTGCGATGCTCGACCGCGACGGCGACGAGCTCTTCGATCTGACGGCGGCCGGTCTGGCGTGGTTCGGTGACAGCTTCGCGATGCCTTTCCCCCAGACGCGCTACGACCAGGTGTTCGTGCCCGACCTGGGTGGTGCGATGGAGAACTACGGCTGCGTCACGTGGAGCGACGCCTTGCTGTACCGCAACGACCCGACGCACAACCAGCGGGAGACGCGCGCCTCGGTGCTCCTGCACGAGATGGCGCACATGTGGTTCGGCGACATCGTCACCATGCGGTGGTGGGACGACCTGTGGCTGAACGAGGCCTTCGCCGAGTGGGCCGCCAACTGGGCGACCGCGACCGCCACCGAGTTCGTCGACAGGTGGGCTGCCTTCCTCACCTTGTCCAAGGTCGCCGGCTACCGCTCGGACCGGGCACCGAGCACCCACCCGATCCGCCGCCCGGTGGCGGACGTGGCGACCGCGGCCGCCGGCTTCGACAACATCACCTACTGCAAGGGGGCCAGCGCCCTCAAGCAGCTCGTCGCCTACGTCGGCGAGGACGAGTTCCTCGCGGGGTTGCGCACCTATTTCACCCGCCATGCCTGGGGAAATGCGAGCCTCGACGACCTGGTCGCCGAGCTCGAACAAGCCAGCGGGAGGGACCTCGGCCCTTGGGTGAAGGGCTGGCTCGAGACGGCCGGGACCGACGAGCTGTCGTTACGCCCAGGGCACGACGGCTTCGACCTCGTCGTCGAGCCACCCCCGGGCACGCCACCCCGACCGCACCGTCTCGACGTCGGGGTCTACGACGGCGAACCGACCGGGGACAGCCAGCTGCAGCTGCGCGAGACGCTGCCGGTCTGGCTCGACGGACCGGAGGGACACGTGCCCACCACGGGCGCGCCCGCCACGCTCCTCCTCGTCAACGACAACGACCTGACGTTCGCCGGCGTCCGTCCGGACAAGGCGAACCTGGCCGCGCTGGTGGCGGGGGCTGGTCGGCTGCCGAAGGCGATCTCGCGGGCCGTGGCGGGTCAGACCGTGTGGGACGCCCTGGCACTCGGCGACGTCACTGCCGCCGAGTTCGTGCGCTGCGCCGACGGGATCCTGCGCCGCGAGACCGCGGACGCGGTGGTCGAGCCGTTCCTCGCGCTCGCCGTCCAGGCTGCCCAGATGTGGTCCTCCGACGCCGTTCGCGCGGACCTGCTCACGACGGTCGCCGACACCGCGCTCGCGGTGGCCGCGGCCGACCCGTCCTGGCACCAGGGAGCCGTCCGGGCACTCGCGCGTACAGCGACCACCGGCGAGCAGCTCCAGGCGCTGCACCGGATGGCGGGGGACGACGTCGATCTGTCCTGGCGGGCCATGACGCGCGAGGCGGCCCTCGGACGTCTCGACGAGGGCCAGCTCGAGGCGCTGCTGGCGCGCGACCCTGACCCGGACGCCGCGACACGGGCGGTGCTCGTCCGCGCCGCCCTCCCGGACGCCGAGGCCAAGGCCGAGGCATGGAGCGCGGCGGTCGTGGATCGCAACGTCCCCATGGGGATGATCATCGAGTTCGGTGCCGCCTTCTGGCAGCCCGAGCAGGCCGGCGTGCTCGCCCCGTTCGTGGACCGGTTCGTCGAGGCGATCCCAGACTTCTCGACGATCGGCATGATCCCCGCGATGACCATTGCCGCTGTGATGTTCCCGATGGTCGGCATCGACGAGCCGGGGCTGGCCCGCATCCTGGCTGCCGGTCAGGACGACGGCGCGTCGCCACTGGTCTCCCGCACCGTGGCGGAACGGGCCGACCAGGTACGCCGGATGCTCGCCGCCCGGGCATCCTGACCGGTCCGTTGTCAGGCGCCCGTTTTGCGCGCCGCGGGCCGATGCCCGAGATAGGGTCCGCGCGTGACGGATGGGGTGCCGATCCCCCCGGCCCGGACAGGCGGTGACGACCCCGACGGGCTCGCCCGGCTGCTCGGCCCGGCTCGGATCGCCTGGGACACGTCGCCGGCACTGGTCGCGGTGACGTGGGGACCGGCGCACCACCTCGTCTACCAGAACGCGACGTCGGCCAAGCTGGTCGGTGCCCGGATCCTCGGAGTCCCGATGGTGGAGGCCTTCCCCGAGCTCGGCGGGCAGCGCCTCGAGCTGCTCGACGAGGTGCTGAGAACCGGGGTCCCGGTCGAGATCCCCCGCCGCAACGTCGGTCTGCGCGACCTCTCCGGGGACGAGCTCGTCCTGCACTACGTCGTGGCCCCGCTAGGCGCCGCAGCGCCCTACGACGGTCTGGTGATGACCGGCGTGAACGTCACCGACCACGCCCTCGCGACGCAGGCCGCGGACCGGGCCGAGCTGCTCGGGCGGCTCAGCCAGGCCATGAGCGGTGCCGGCACCCCGGACGCCGCGCTGCACGCACTCACCGGCGCGCTCGTGCCCGTCGTGGCCGACCTGGTCGCCGTCTTCATCACACCGCCCGCTGCTTCCAGGGCGGCCCGCGGCATGGCCGAGCCGGCGGCCATCAGCATCACGCCCGAGCTGCTCGAGGACGCCGGGCCGCCGCCCACGCCCGCGCCGCGCGACGAGCCGTCGCCGTGGGAGCCGGCCCTGGCGGCCGGCGAGCTCGTCCTCATCGATCCCGCGCAGACCACCCCGGGCGAGACGGTTGAGTCGCCGAGCAGGCGCTGGCTGGACCGGGCCCGGGCCCGCAACATCGCGGTCGTCCCGCTGTCGATCGGCGGCGAGCTGGCCGGTGCCGTTGTTCTGCTCGCAGCGGGGGAGCGTCCGGCGTTCCGGCAGGAGGATGCGCCGTTCCTGGCCGACATCGCGACCCGGGCCGGCACCGCGGTCGCCCGGCACCGCACCGCGGCCCAGCAGCAGGAGCTCGCCCTGCAGTTGCAGCGTTCGCTGCTCCCCGCGGCCCCCCCCAGCCTGCCGGGGATGCTCGTGGCCGCCCGCTACGTTGCGGGCAGCGCAGACGTCGAGGTCGGCGGCGACTGGTGGGACGTGCTGCACCTGGGAGCCGGGCGGGTCGGCATCGGGGTGGGCGACGTCTCGGGTCGGGGTGTCCCCGCCGCGGCGGTGATGGGCCAGGCCCGCGCGGGCATGCGCGCCGCGGCGCACGCAGACCTGTCGCCGGTCGACGTGCTCACTGTTCTCGACGCGCAGGTCAGCGAGCTGGTGCGGATCGACGACACGGACATGCACCGGCTACCACCGCGGTTTGCGACGGCGGCGTACGCCGTGATCGACCCGTTCGACGACACCCTCCGCGTCGCGAACGCGGGACACCCGCCGCTGCTCGTCAAGCACCCGGACGGCTCGGTCCGCCAAGTTCTCGCTCCTCCAGGACCGCCGCTCGGCCTCGGCGTGGGTCAGTACGAGGACCTCGTGGTGCCGTTCCCGGCGGGGTCGGTCCTGCTGGCGTACACCGACGGGCTGGTGGAGTCGCGGACCCGCGAGGTCGAGGTCGGGATCGCCGAGCTGATGAGGCTCTTCGAGTCACTTCCCGCGAGCTGTTCCCTCGAAGAGGCGGCCGACACGCTCCTGTCCCTGGCCGACCGCAGCGACGACACCGCCCTGGTGCTCATCGAGTACGCCGCCCCGGCCACCGCTGCGGTGCGGCTCCAGCTCACCGTGACCGAGCTGGACGGCGTTCCGGAGGCTCGTCGGGCGCTGGTCCGCCTGACCCAGGACCAGGTGCCGGAGCTCGCGGACGCGGTGGCCGCGGTCGCCGCCGAGCTCCTGTCCAACGCGATGGTGCACGCCGGGCCACCCGCCCGGCTGCGCGCCTTCGCCAGCGCCGAACGGGTCCTGCTGGAGATCTCGGACACCTCGGCCCTTCGGCCGGCCCTCCGGGTCGCCACGCCCGGTGACGAGCACGGACGAGGGCTGCCGATCGTGGCGGCCTTTGCGCGGACCTGGGGCTTCCGGGTCACCCGCGACGGCAAGTCGACCTGGGCCGAGATCGCCCGCTGACCATCAGACCGGGAACCCTTTCCGCCCCCGGGACGCGACGAGACCCCGGACCGGTGGTCCGGGGTCTCGTCGATGTCTCGTGCGGTTGCGCGCTGTGGTCGTCCGGTTACTCCGTCTCCGGAGCCACGGCGGGCGTCCCGGCGAGCTGAGAGCTGTCGTCCTGGATCTTGGCCGCGAGCGCGCGCAGCCGGTCCTCGTTGGCGTGGCCGTGGTGGGCGCAGAACAGCAGTTCCGAGCCGGACGGCATGGTCACACGAATGTAGGCCTGCGCCCCGCAACGGTCGCAGCGGTCGGCGGCGGTCAGGGGAGGGTGCGAGGCAAGTGCTGAAGTCACGTCGCCCTCTCTTCTCGATGGAGCATCGTCGGTGTCCTGATCAGTCTTGAGCATCTTTTGGTTGATGCTCCACTCAACACCCTGGCGACCACGGTTCGTTCCCGTGCCCCCAGCGTATGGCTTCGCTCTGCGCGTAGTCGGCATTCCGGCCTGCTCTGGTGTTGCCCATCTCACAGCACGGACGAACCCAAATGCCGTCATTCCCGGGTCACGGCTGGATCACGGCGTGTCGCCGCCACCCGAACAGCCCTGTCCATCCCGGCGGATAACCTCACGGGGTGACCCAGACCCTGCACGCTCGCAGCGACGGCGAGTTCGAGCCGGATGCCTATTCGGCCCGCAACCTGCTGGTGCTCGAGGGGCTGGAGGCGGTCCGCAAGCGACCGGGCATGTACATCGGCTCGACCGACTCCCGGGGCCTGATCCACTGCCTGTGGGAGATCATCGACAACGCCGTCGACGAGGCGCTCGGTGGGCACTGCACGCTGATCGAGGTCGACCTGCACGGCGACGGGTCGGTCGAGGTGCGCGACAACGGGCGCGGCATCCCCGTCGACACCGAGCCGCGGACCGGCCTCAACGGAGTCGAGGTCGTCATGACCCGGCTCCACGCGGGCGGGAAGTTCGGCGGTGGTTCCTACACCGCCACCGGTGGTCTGCACGGGGTCGGTGCCTCGGTCGTCAACGCTCTGTCCGCGCGCCTCGACGTCGAGGTGGACCGGGGCGGCAAGGTTCATGCCATGAGCTTCCGCCGCGGCGCCCCCGGCTCCTTCGGCGGGCCGGCGCCGGACGCGCCCTTCACCGAGGCGTCCGGGCTGCGCGTCACCGGCAAGGCGCCCAAGAAGCGCACCGGCACCCGCGTCCGCTACTGGGCCGACCAACAGATCTTCACCCGCGACGCGACGATCGCCGTCGACGAGCTGCACAACCGGGCCCGCCAGACCGCGTTTCTCGTCCCCGGACTGACGCTGGTGGTGCGCGACGCGCGCAGCGGCGAACCCGCGGTCGAGACGTTCCGCTTCGACGGGGGCATCAGCGAGTTCTGCGACTTCCTCGCACCGGACCAGGCCGTGAGCGACACGCTGCGGCTGCAGGGGTCAGGCAGCTTCACCGAGACCGTGCCGGTGCTCGACGACAAGGGGCACATGAGCTCCACCGACGTCACCCGCGAGCTGGGCGTCGACGTCGCACTGCGATGGGGCACGGGCTATGACTCCGTCGTGCGGTCCTTCGTCAACATCATCGCGACTCCCAAGGGCGGCACTCATCTGCAGGGATTCGAGCGAGCGCTCACGCGCACCATCAACGAGGTGCTACGCAGTCAGCGGGTCCTGCGCGCGGCCGAGGACGACGTGGTCAAGGACGACGCCCTCGAGGGACTGACGGCGATCGTGACCGTGCGCCTTGCGGAGCCGCAGTTCGAGGGTCAGACCAAGGAAGTGCTCGGTACGTCGGCGGCGTCGAGAATCGTGGCCTCGGTTGTCGGCAAGGAGCTCAAGGCCGCGCTGACCAACCCCAAGCGCGGCGGGAAGGCCGCCGCCAAGGCTGTGCTCGACAAGGTGGCATCGGCCGCTCGCACTCGGATCGCGGCGCGGCAGCACAAGGAGCTGCAGCGACGCAAGAACGCCCTCGAGACCTCGTCACTCCCCGCCAAGCTCGCGGACTGCCGCAGCGACGACGTCGAACGCAGCGAGCTGTTCATCGTCGAGGGTGACTCCGCGCTGGGCACGGCCAAGCTGGCCCGTAACAGCGAGTACCAGGCCCTGCTTCCTATCCGCGGCAAGATCCTCAATGTGCAGAAGGCCTCGGCCGCCGACATGCTCAAGAACGCCGAGTGCGCCGCGATCATCCAGGTGATCGGAGCCGGGTCCGGCCGCACCTTCGACATCGGCGCCGCTCGCTACGGCCGGGTCATCCTGATGGCCGATGCGGACGTCGACGGCGCCCACATCCGCTGCCTGCTGCTGACGCTCTTCTACCGGTACATGCGGCCGATGGTGGAGGAGCGGCGGGTCTTCGCCGCGGTGCCTCCGTTGCACCGCGTCGAGGTGGTTGGTGGCGGCGGCAGGAAGAACGACGTGCAGTACACCTACAGCGAGGCGCAGCTGCGCAGCACGATCGCGGACCTCAAGCGCCGTAACAAGCGCTACAAGGAGCCGATCCAGCGCTACAAGGGCCTCGGCGAGATGGATGCCGACCAGCTGGCCGAGACCACCATGGACCCGCGGTACCGGATGCTGCGCCGGGTCACGCTCGGTGACATCGAGGTCGCGGAGCAGGCCTTCGAGCTCCTGATGGGCAACGACGTGTCACCGCGACGCGACTTCATCGTCGCAGGTGCCTCGCGGGTCGACCGCGCCGCGATCGACGCCTGAACGCACCTCCAGGTCAACCACCTGCGGTCGGGTGCCGATCCAACCAGGGTGCTGACGTGGGTCGCGATCGGGTCGCTCGCGGGCGCCCTGCTGCTCACGGGCCGTTGGGTGCTGTCGCCGCGCGACTCACTGGGTCGCTCCATCTCCTTCCCGATGGTCTCGGTCGCCCTGCTCGTCGTGGCGGCCTCGGGTGCCCTGGTCCCTGTAGTCCTGCACCAACGGCTCGAACACCGCCTCGAGTCGGTCGCGTCCACCGAGGTCGGGGCACCGGCCACGGTGCACTGCCAGACCGTCGGCCAGGAGATGGTCGACGCCGGTCCGGAGCTCGGCTACGTCCGCTACGGGCCCGACGGTGTCCCCGAGCACGCCACGTTGATCAAGCACGCGCAGTGCGGGGACCTCTCGGCGTACCTGCACTCGGACAAGGCGACGCCCAGCCTGGACCAGGTGATCGCGGTGCACGTCCTGACCCACGAGGCCCAGCACATGTCAGGGCAGACGTCGGAGGCGAGGGCGGAGTGCCAGGCGGTCCAGCGCGACGCGCAGACCGCCCAGCTGCTCGGCGCCACCGCTGACCAGGCGCGGGCCCTTGCCCGGCGCTACTGGACCGAGGTGTACCCGCGGATGGGCGACGACTACCGCACGACGGACTGCGCGCCCGGCGGTGCCCTCGACGAGCACCTGCCCGACGCGCCCTGGGCCATCACAGTCCCGTCTGGGGCGGGCACCTGAGATCGTCCGGATCGCGGGACAACGGCTGAAGGTCCGGCCCCATCCGGTCGATGAGAACGACGTGCTGATCCTCCTCACCCTCCTGACGGCCGGCTACTTCGCCGGTGTCGTCTGGCTGCGCCGCCAGGCGCGCCTCGGGTCGGCACAGCGGGCCTCGGTCACGGACCTGACGGGTCTGCCCCACGAGGACCGCCCGCCTTTGGGCGCCGTCGGCTGGCCGCCGGGCGGGACTGCCCTCGGCGGCTACATCGACGGCGGCCTCGCCGCTCTCGACGCGTACCTCTCGGAGGGCTCCGCCCCGTAGCGGATCAACCGGGCGGGGTCGAGCCGGCCACCGCCGCGATCGGCTGACTGGCCGCCGTGCCCGAGCCGTCGCGCCGTCCGGAGGCCGCCGGCAGGTCGACCGCCACCCCCGTGGCCGCTGCTGCCCGGGCCGGTGCCGGGCCCGCCCAGGCCAGCGTGAGCACGTCCTCGCCGCGCAGGAACCGGTGGCAGCGCACCCCGCCGGTGCCGCGACCCTTAGCGGGGTACTCGGCGTACGGCGTCACCTTGACAGACCCCGGGTCGGTGCCCGTCAGCGCCGCCGAGGAGCCGGAGACGGTCACGACGACGTTGTCCGCGGCCGGGTCCAGCACTCCGAAGAACACCGCCTGTGAGCCGGCCGACAGCCGGACGCCGGCCATCCCGCCGGCGGAGCGGCCCTGCGGACGTACCGCGGCCGCGTCGAAGTGCAGCAGCTGCGCGTCGGAGGTGACGAACACCAGGTCGCGGTCCTCCACGGTCAGGTCGACCGCGCCGACGACCCGGTCGCCGGGCTTGAGCGACACGATCTCCCAGGAGTCCTTGTTCTGCAGCGGGTCCGGGGCAAGGCGCTTGACCACGCCCTGCACGGTGCCGATCGCAAGCCCCGGCCCGTCGACACCGAGACCGCACAGCGCCAGGACCTGCTCGTCCTTGTCCAGCGACAGGAACTCGGTGACCGGCGCGCCACCGGACAGATGAGGGGCGCTCGCAGTCGCGGGAAGGGCCGGCATGTCGAGCACACCGAGCCGCATCATGCGCCCCGCGCTGGTCACGACGCCGACCTCGCCGCGGGCGGTGGAACGCACCGCCGAGACGACGACGTCGTGCTTGGCCCGCGCACCCTCGACAGGCAGCGGGGCGTCGCTCGTCGTCCGGGCGAGCAGGCCGGTCGAGGACAGCAGCACCCAACACAGGTCGTCGGAGACCTCGAGCGGTACGGCGGTGGGGCTCGGCGCACCGGCGGACTCGAGCAGCACCGTGCGCCGCGGCGTACCGAACTTCTTGGCGACGTCGCCGAGCTCGTCGGACACTGTCGAGCGCAGCATGCTGTCCGACTCGATGAGAGCGGTCAGCGACGTGATCGTGTCGCGCAGGGTCGCCTGCTCGGTCTCCAGCTCGATGCGGGAGAAGCGAGTGAGCCGCCGCAGCGGCATGTCGAGGATGTAGTTGGTCTGGGTCTCGTCGAGGTCGAACACCGACATCAACCGCTCGCGGGCGGCGGCAGTGTCGTCACTGGTGCGGATCACCGCGATGACCTCGTCGATGTCGATGATGGCGACGAGCAGGCCGTCGACGAGGTGCAGCCGCTCCGCGGCCTTGGCCCGGCGGTGCAGGCTGCGCCGGCGAACGACGTCGAGACGGTGCGCGACGTAGACCTCGAGCAGCTCCTTGAGGCCCATGGTGCGCGGCTGCCCGTCGACGAGGGCGACGTTGTTGATGCCGAAGGTGTCCTCGATCGGGGTGAGCTTGTAGAGCTGGTCGAGGATGGCCTCGGGGTTGAAGCCGTTCTTGATCTCGATGACGAGGCGCAGGCCGCGCTCGCGGTCGGTGTAGTCGTCGACCGCCGTGATGCCCTGCAGCTTCTTGCTGCGAACCAGCTCGGCGATCTTCTCCTTGACGCGCTCGGGCCCCACGCCCCAGGGGAGCTCGGTGACCACGATGCCCTTGCGCCGTGGCGTGACGTTCTCGACGCGGGCCGTTGCCCGGGTGCGGAAGGTGCCCCGCCCGGTCTCGTACGCCTCGCGGACTCCCTCGAGGCCGACGATCTTGCCGCCGGTCGGCAGGTCCGGTCCGGGCACGAACCGCATCAGGTCGTCGAGGGTCGCCCTCGGGTGCGTGATCAGGTGTCGCGCGGCCGACACGACCTCGACCAGGTTGTGCGGCGGCATGTTGGTCGCCATGCCGACTGCGATCCCGGAGGCCCCGTTGACGAGCAGGTTCGGGAACGCGGCGGGGAGCACCTCAGGCTCGAGCTCACGGTCGTCGTAGTTGGGACGCAGGTCGACGACGCCCTCGTCGATGCCGTCGGTGACGGCCATCGCGGCGGGGGTGAGCCGGCACTCGGTGTAGCGGTAGGCGGCCGGCGGGTCGTCGTTGCCGAGGCTGCCGAAGTTCCCGTGACCGTCCACGAGGGGGAGCCGGAGCGACCATGGCTGCGCCATCCGCACCAACGTGTCGTAGATCGCGGTGTCGCCGTGCGGGTGCAGGGTCGCCATCACGTCGCCGACGACCCGGGCGCACTTGACGTGCCCGCGGTCGGGGCGCAGCCCCATCTCGGTCATCCGGTAGAGGATCCGGCGGTGCACCGGCTTGAGCCCGTCGCGGGCGTCCGGCAGGGCGCGGGAGTAGATGACCGAGTAGGCGTACTCGAGGTACGAGCCCTGCATCTCGTCCGAGACGTCGATGTCGACGATGTTCTCGGTGAAGTCGCCGTCGGGCG
>DATBDW010000077.1:0-23275 GCA_036269735.1 Actinomycetes bacterium | reverse complement strand
CCATGAGCACGCCGGACCAGCCGAACCAGCCGCCGCCGGTCGCCCACCCCGGGGTCGTGCGGGTCACCGCGCGGCTGACCGAGCTGGGTGCCACCGGAGCGGTGCGCACCCTGGACGGGTCGGCCCGCACCGCAGCCCAGGCCGCCGAGGCGCTCGGCGTCTCGGTCGCCCAGATCGCCAACTCCCTGGTGTTCGCCGCCGACGGCGCACCGCTGCTCGTGCTCGCGTCCGGCGGTCACCGGGTCGACACGGCGAAGGTCGCAGACCTCGTCGGGGCCGCATCGGTGGACCGGGCCGACCCCGACTTCGTGCGGTCGCACACCGGCTTCGCGATCGGCGGGGTGGCACCCGTCGGCCACCCCGAGCCGCTGCGCACCCTGGTCGACACCGGGCTCGAACGGTACGACGTCGTGTGGGCCGCCGCCGGCCACCCGCACAGCGTCTTCCCCACGACGTACGGCGAGCTGTTGCGCATCACCGGCGGGACACCCGCCGACGTCGGCGTCGGCTGACCGGTTTCACGCCCTCGCTGGTGCGCAAGTATCGAAACTCCCGGCGGGCAGGCAAACCTTCGCAAAGCGGCCGAGTCGAATAGGTACAGATCAGGGCGACCTTCCGGCGTGATCACAAAGTACCTATTGCCCGCCGCAGTCGGCAGGTCTACGACTAGGCGTGCCCAGCCAGCCCGGCCAGGCATGGTGCACGTCGCTCGGGGGGCAGATCCGGACGTGTGCGCCGTCGACTTCGTGACCTGTTCGGTCCGTTAGTCCGGCCCAGTCAGTGTCATGCCCGCGACTTGGGGGGCCCATGTCCGTTGTTACTGAGACCTGCACGTCCATCGGTAACCGGTCGTGAACGGCGGCCGGTCACGACGTCGCATCGGCCTCGTCACGGCGTTCGCGACGCTGCTGTCCTACGCGATCACGTCGCTGCCGGCGCAGAGCGCGCACGCGGCTGATGCGGAGACGACGGCCCTGCGCGGACTCGTCACCAGCCTCGACGGCTTCGTCCCCGGCCTGGCCGGTGTCGGCAGCTTCGGCACTCCGCTGACGACCCTGGACGTCGCACCCGGCAGTGCCCGTGGCATCGGGCTCGACGACCTGCTCAGCAACGCGGAGTCCGATGTGCTCGGCTCCGACTACACCAGTGCCGCCGACGTCGGTGCGCTGACGTCTGCCATCGACGGCGCTGACGGCGGCACGACCCATGACCGGCACGTCACGTACACCGCGAACAAGACGACGGCCGGCACCGTCGACTCGATCGCGGTCACCATGCACGCGACCCGCACCGTGACCGACGCCCGGCTGGACATCAGCGACGACAGCCCGAAGTTCTCGCTGGCCTCTGACGGCGGCGTCGACCTCACCCTCACCATGGACCTGGCCTACGTCCTCAACTGGGACAGCAACACCGGCGCCGTCTGGTTGACCCGTACGACAAGCACCCCTGCTATGTCGATCGCGGCCGACGGCGTGTTCTCCAGCCCGCTCGCAGTCGAGGCCGGCCTGGGCATCCTCGCCGTCGAGCTGGACAGCGGTAGCACCTACCAGCTGCACGAGACGTCGACGACGAGCTGGAGCGACCCGAACAACGACGGGCGCCTGGCCTTCGACGAGCCGAACGGGACGCCGGGCGACGGCGAGCTCGCCGCGGCCGGCGCGGGCGCCGGTCTGGTCACGGCCACCACCACCAGCGGCACGCTGCACGCACACCTGAACATCGTCGGCCGGCCCAGCACGGCGATCGATCTGGGCGACGCGCAGGTATCAGTCGACGTCGACGACGGCGACCTCACGACCGATCCAGGACCCCAGGTCACCGTGGCCAGCGGGTCGCTGGACGACGTGCGCGCCTTCCTCACCCTGAGCAACCGCGACCTCGCGCAAGGCCTCGCGCAGGCCGCCTCCACCGTGCTGGGCCTGGAGCGCGCGACCGGCATCAAGCTGCCCTTCATGCGGGGCGACGTGGCCGACGCCATATCTGCCACCCAGTCGATCACCGACTACCTGACCGCGCACGTGCCCGCACCCACACCGGACCAGCCGACGCCGGGGCTGCCCGACTTCGCGTCGTTGCAGGACATGCTCGAACAGCTCGACGCCATCAATGGCGACAACGTCGTCGACGTGTCCGGTGCGACCTACGACGCCACGAAGAGGAAGGTGTCGTTCACCCTCGACATCACCCACGACGCCCCTCCCGCGCCGGGTCCTGACCTCAACCCGACCGGCACCCCGATCAGCGGCACCGCCAACTACACGGCGACGAAGCTGACGGACACCGGCAAGGCGTTCACAGCCACCCTCATCGGTCGCCAGGTCAACGCCGGTACGTCGAGTGGCGTGATCGCCAGCGTCAGCGGCGACACGCTGACCCTCAGCCCCGAGCCGGTGACGAACCCACAGAACCTCAACCCCACCAACTACTGGAACGGCGGCACCCCGCCCGACGGCACGGCGTACAGCATCGCGGCGGCCGACCCGAAGATCGGAGCGGTCGAGCTGGGTGACGTGCTGTCCCACAGCGCAGACGGCGCGATCCGCAACGCCAACGCCAAGTCCGCGCAGGCGACGGTGCAGCCGAGCTTCAGCCTGCACCTGCCGATCGTGCTCGACCTGCGCGACGCCGACACGAGCGACTGCGACCCCGGTCCCGGCACGGCGGCCTGCCCGTTCTCCTACACGGCCAACGGTCTGACCCAGGTCATCACCTCGCTGCCGCGCACCGCCGACCGCATCATGCTGCACACCTCGAACGCCACCCTGCTCACTGCCGACGCACCGATCGCGACCAAGGTCGACATCGACGCGACCGTGGGCTTCCTCGGCGTCCGGCTCAAGGGCGACCTCAAGGAGTGCACGACCTCCGGGCCGACCGACTGCACCGGCAGCCCGGCCTCCGGCGACCACCTGCTGACCATCGCCCTCAAGCCGGTCGACGGTGCCGATACCGACGGCGACATCCCGTTCACGTCCTACGTCACGAAGATCACGCAAGCGCTCGCCGCGACTCCCCCGACGTTCGACCAGCTCGTCGGGGTGACGGCACAGGGGCAGGCCTGGGCCCACCTCGAGGTCTCGGTCCCCGGTGCCTCCGACTTCTTCGGCGGCTCGCCAACCGCCGGCGTCGACGTGACCATGCCCGACATCACCGCGCCCGACGGGGTGAACGTCACTCCGACCGCGCAACTCGGTGACCTGGGAACCTTCAACCTCGACCCGAGCAACCCGCTGGCCCTCTTCGGCGCGTTGCTGTCCGACCTGCAGGCCGTGCAAGGCGTCATCGGGAAGTTTCCCGGGGCCGGCCAGCTGGACAAGCCGATCCCGCTGATCGGCAAGTCGTTCAACGACGTCGTGTCTGAGGGCGCCTCCGGTGGCGGTGACACCGTCACCTGGTCCGCGGGACCGCCCGGGACGACGATGCTCGTCGACACCGACAAGACCTTCACCGACGCGTACGTCGGGCGGCACGTGCACGTGGGATCCACCGAGGCCGCGATCGTCTCCGTCGACCCGACCAACGACCACCGGGTCGCGCTGCAGCCGGCCCTGACGCCGGTGCCCGCCGATGGCACGTCGTACACGATCGACTCCGAGCTTCAGGGCGTCATCAACCTGCTGCAGAACCAGTCGAGCAACAACCTGCAGGAGATGCTCGACCTGGTGGCCACCAAGCTCGGGCACGGCAGCACCGTCGGCTTCCAGGTGGTCAACGGCACGCCGGACCAGCTCAAGCTGATCGTGCACTGGAAGCGGGCGTATCACAGCACCTCGGCGCTGAACGTGAAGTTCGACCTGCCCTCGGGCACCCAGCGGTCGCTGATCGGCGCCCAGGGCCAGGGTCTGCTCGACATCGACGCCAGCGGCGAGATCGACCTGTCGCTGCTGATCCCGCTGGACACCTCGACCTTCGCCGACCCGGCGAACGCACTGACCATCGACCCGTCAGCGTCGACCGTCAAGGCCGGCATCGCGGTCAACGGCGACGGCGTCAAGCTCGCCGCCAACCTCGGCCCGTTCGCCGTCAGCCTCGGCGACCCCACGGACGGTAACGCGGCCGGCACCCTGCTCCGGGCCGGCCTGGGCGTCTCGCTGTCCAGCCCGGACAGCACCCCGGAGTCCCTTGCCGACTTCGTCTCCAACCTCGACGTGGTCGTCGACGGCGACGGCGTCACCTGCGACGGCGCACCCAGCGGTTCCGACCCTCTGGCCGCCTGCGCCGTCTTCCCGGCGTACCTCAACGGCGCACCGGTCAACGCCGACCCGACGGTGAACAACTTCGTGGTCCGGCTCCCGTTGAACACCAGCGACCTGGCCGACACCTTCGACGTCACCGGGCCGGACCTCGACGGCGGCAACCCGCGCTTCGTCGCTCCCGACGGGCTGCTCACCGCCCTGCAGGGCGCAGCCCTGAACCTGACCGCCTTCGGTGACGGCTTCTACGGCTACCTGGACTTCGTCGAGCGCACGCTGCGAACCGCGTCGTTCGACGGGAAGCTTCCGTTGGTCGGCAAGGACCTGCAAGCCGGCAGCGAGTTCATCCACGGCTTGCACACCGACATCGCGACGGCCCTCGGCGGCGTCGACCCGACCGCGACGAACGCCGGGCAGATCCGCACCTTCCTCAAGGACAAGGTGAAGCCAGCCCTTCCGGTGCTCCCCGGCGGCGACTTCACGTTCGACGTGGAGTGCACGACCGGCTCCGGCCTGGCCCAGGTCGGCACCCCCTCGGTGTCGCCGTCCGGCGGCGGTTCCGGCGCCACGTACCAGTACAAGGTCGTCGCGTACGCCGCCGTGGGTGGCGACGACCAGGAGACGCTGGCCAGCGACGCCTCCTCCGACGTGACCAACAACCCGGTCTCCGGCCTGGACACCACCCACCTCAACAGCGTGTCGTGGACCGCGGTCGACGGTGCCAACGGCTACCACGTCTACCGCTCGGTCGACGGGGGCGACTTCCTGCTGGTGCAGGACGTCACCGGCCAGGCCAGCGCGACCTGGGACGACAGCGGCGCGGCCGACGGCGCCGTCCTCGTCCCTGCGACGTCCTCGCCGTGCCCTGACAGCACGCCGGCCGACGGCGTGCAGGGCTTCACCATGGCAGTCGACATCGGCCAGGGCGATGTCTCCGACGCCAGCCAGGGCTGCGTCGACCGCAGCGGACCGGACGACCCCTCGAAGCACTGCCTCGGCGGGCACCTGCCCTTCGACCTCGGCATCCCCGGACTCTCGATCTCCTCGACCTCGGCCACCGACGCCGAGAACGGCATCCAGGTCGGCCTCGGCTGGAAGCTGCACCTGAAGGTCGGCCTGAACCGTGACGACGGCTTCTTCGTCCAGACCCAGGACACCGACAAGCCCGAGCTGCAGGTCGGCCTCAAGGTCGACGTGGGCGACGTGCAGGCCCGGCTCGCCTTCATCAACATCGACAAGACCAAGCACGTCCCGAGCTCCACCACTCCCGACTTCGTCGGCCGCTTCGTCATCGACCTCAAGGACGGCCCCGGCGCCGCGGACTGCACCGCCACCTGCACCGCCCAGGACGGCCCCGGCTCACCGCGGCTCACCCTGGACAAGCTGACCAGCGGCGGTGACCTCAGCGACTTCGTCAAGCCCCTCGTGACCGCCAACGTCGACCTCGACTGGCACCTCGCGGCCCGGCCGGGCACCGGCTCGGCGCTGCCCGGAATCTCGACCAACTTCCTGCTGACCTGGGCCTGGACGAGCGACTCGCCCAGCGACATCGGCGGCCTCGACATCGCGTTCAACGACGTCAAGATCGATGCCGGAGAGTTCCTCGGCGGCGTGATCAAGCCGATCATCCAGCAGGTCGTCGACGTCCTGAAGCCGGTCCAGCCGGTCATCGACATCCTCTTCGAACCGATCCCCGTCATCAGCGACCTGTCCGAGGCGGTCGGCGGCGATCCGGTCACCATCGCCTCGCTGGCGCAGACCTTCAGCACCCTCGCGGGCGGTCCCGACCTCCAACCGTTCCTGGACGTCATCAAGAACGTCCGCGACCTGGTGAAGTCGCTGTCCGGAAACTGCAGCCCCGACCCGTCGCCGTGCATCACCGTCGGCAGCTTCCCACTGGTCACGTCCAAGGCGATCGACACCGACGCCAACCCGGCGACCGCCCAGAGCCTGATCAAGGACAGCGGGTCGGGCTACGACCTGCACTCCGACGTCAAGGACCAGGTCAACGACAAGGCCAGCAAGCCGATCGACCAGAACGGCTCCGACGCCGAACACCCCGGCTTCAGCTTCCCGTTCCTCGACAAGCCGTCCTCGATCTTCGGCCTGCTCGTCGGCCAGGACGTCGACCTGGTGAAGTTCGACTCCGGCCCGCTCACGCTGGGCTTCGAGTTCCAGGAGTCGTTCGGCCCGGTCTACGCACCCCCGCCGGTCAACATCGTCGTCGGCGGTGGCGCCTCGGTGACCCTGCGCATCGTCGCGGGCTTCGACACCTACGGCATCCGCACTGCGGTCGAGCGCGGCAAGGTGGACGCGCAAATCCTGGACAGCCTGTTCTTCTACACCACCGACGACGACGGCAAGCCGCTGCCGGTCGTGCAGTTCACCGGGTTCCTGGAGGCCGGCGCGTCGGTCAGTGCCGTCATCATCGAGGTCGGCGTGGTCGGCGGCATCAAGCTGACCATCAGCTTCTACTGGAACGACCCGAACAACGACGGCAAGTTCCGGTTCAGCGAGTTCCTCGCCGCGGCCCTGACCAACCCGATCTGCTTGTTCAACGTGGGCGGCGAGCTGTCGCTGTTCGTCAAGGTCTTCATCACGCTCGGGTTCAGCCCGTTCAGTGTGTCCTTCGACTTCACCCTGGTCGACGTCAAGCTGTTGGACTTCTCGCTGAAACCCGACTGCACACCACCGCCGCCGAAGCTCGGCGGCGTGAACGGGGACGTCCTCTACCTGTTCGCGGGCAAGTACGGCACCAAGGCCCAGCGGGCACCTGGCTACGTCCCGGACTACCCGTTCGACAACAAGGGCGGTACCGCTGACGAGGCGTGGGTCGTCCGGCAAGTGCCGGCCGTCCCGGCCAAGGCCGCCCAGCCGGACCCGGACGGCGCGGGACCGAAGCTGGCCCAGCCGGCGCAGGAGGCCGAGAACGCGAAGGTCACCGTCACGGCCCTCGGCATCAGCGAGGACTTCGACGACAGTGGCAACGCGATCCACACGGTCGTGCTGGACGGGCGCGGCTACGCAGGTGCCCTGCAAGTGACCTTCAACGGCGGCACCGACAAGCAGCCCTTCGACAAGAAGGTCGTGGTCGCGACCGGCTCCGGCAAGGACGTCGTCCGGACGGGCATCGGGCGATCGGTCGTCGACGTCGGCGACAGCGACGACCGGGTGACCACGCTGGAGCGCACCGACCTGTCGCAGGACCCGGCCACCGCCCCCAAGTCCCTGGTCTCGGGCGGCCCCGGCGTCGACGCCATCTCCGTCGGCAACGGCGAGGACACCGTCTTCGGCGACCGCAGCCTGGTCTTCCACGACCAGGGCTCGCCGGTCAGCGTCAAGCCCGCCAGCGGTTCGAACATTAGCCTCAGCGGCGTGCTCGACCCGGCCAACGTCGACCAGCCGGGCGACCCCGGCGGCGACCAGGCCGGGGGTGCCAACGACCAGATCGCGGCCGGCCTCGGCGGGTCGACGATCTACGGCAACAACGGTCCGGACAAGATCGGCACGGCGAACGACAACCCGCAGGCCGACCTGCCCGGCATCGCGAACCCCGGCTTCTACCGGGCCCGCTCCAACACGATCGTCGGCGGTTCGGGCGGCGACCAGATCAAGAGCGGCAGCGCCGCAGACGTCATCTTCACCGGGGCGCAGGACGACTCTGCCAAGAACGACGTCGGCCCGAACAACACCGGCTCCGGTGATGCCGCCTCCGACGAGAACTCTGTCGACACCGGCACCGGGACGGACACCGTCTACGGCAGCAATGCCAAGGACTACGTCGCCACCCACTCGACGGTGAGCCAGACCGCCACCGTCTACGGCGGCGGGGCCGACGACGTGCTGATCGGCGCCCTGGGCACCGACAAGCTGTACGGCGGTCCCGGGGACGACTACCTGGTCGCGGGACCCGCAACGATCTCGGCCGGCTTCCCGGTCAACGACGTCCTCGGCTCGGCCCGGCAGGTCACGCTGACCCCCGTCGCCCCGCCGATCTCCGCCAAGACCCTGGTCGGCGGCGGTGGCAGGGACCGGATCTACGGTGTCGACGGGCCGGCCACGATCTTCGGCGACCACGAGATCGACGGGTGCGCACGCCAGTCGAACCCGGTGTCCGCGCAGCCCCCGGAGCACCCCACCACCGGCGGACCCGCAGCCGACAATGACGCGGGTGACCTCATCCTCGGCGGCGCCGGCATCGACACCGTGCAGGCGGGCGGCGGCAACGACCACGTCTTCCTCGCCGGCGCCGACGACGTCGCGTGCGGCAACGCGGGCAACGACGAGGTCTTCGGCGGCGACGGTGCCGACCTGGCCTACGGCGGCAGCGGCGACGACCAGCTCAACGGTGAGAACGGCACCGACGAGCTCTACGGCAACACCGGCGCCGACTCGGCGTACGGCGGTGCGCAGAACGACCGGGTCCAGGGCAACGAGGGCTCCGACTTCCTCACCGGTGGCACCGGCGACGACGTGGTCGTGGGCGGCACCTCCAAGGCCGGGACCCCGGACAAGGGCGACCGGATCTACGGTGACGAAGGCAACGACGTCCTGATCGGCGACAACGGCGTTCCCGACCCGACGCCCACCTACCCGGCCGACCTGGCCAACACCGACGTCAGCCCGACGATCGGCGGTCCGGACTTCGTCTTCGGCGGCGACGGCGACGACCGCGCCTTCGGCGGGCTGGACGCGGACAACGTGTACGGCGGCAACGGGGCCGACTACCTCGAGGGCAACAATGCCAGCGACCACGTCTGGGGCGAGGCCGGAGCCGACGACATCATCGGCGGGTCCAGCCAGGAGGCCTCGAGCGGTGTCGGGCGCCCCGACGCAGCCGACGCGCTCTCCGGCGGCGCCGACGACGACGTGATCGCCGGCGACAACGCGCAGCTGGCCAAGGTCGGGGCACAGCTCGGCTCGCCACTGACCCGCGGCCGCGGCCTGACCAGCGAGCGCTCGATCACGCTGCTCGACCTGGGCTCCGGCGCAGCCTCCGGTCTGTTCGGCGGCGACACGATCACCGGCGACGGCGAGAACGATGTCGTGCTCGGAGAGCGTGGCGCGGACCAGATCCACGGCAACGGGGGCGACGACTACCTCGAGGGCGGCCAGGACGGCGACACGATCGACGGGGACGCCGGCTCGGACGACATCGTGGGCGGCGAGTTCACTCCGTCCGGCGGATCCGGCGCGACCACCATCGGCCAGCCCGACACCGGCGACGTGATCCGCGGCGGCACCGAGTCCGACGTGGTGCTCGGTGACAACGGTGCCGTGCTGCGCGACCCGGCGGTCGCGGCCAGCGACCTCACCAAGGGCCGCGGGATTACGCAGCGGGCGATCCAGCCCTACGACCTCGGCGACAACCCCACAGCGGGGACGTCCGGCGGCGACCTCGTCAACGGGAACGACGGCGTGGACGTGATGCTCGGCCAGGACGGCCCAGACCGGCTGCTGGCCGACGCGGGCAGCGACTACGCCGAGGGCGGCCCGGGCACCGACTGGATCGAGGGCGGTGACGGCTCCGACGACCTGGTCGGCGGCTCGTCCACGATCCTCGCCGGCTCCGGCGCTACGGCAAAGGGCCAGCCGGATACCGGTGACATGGTCTGGGGCCAGGCGGGCGACGACGTGGCGACCGGCGACAACGCGGTCATCACCCGGGTCGCACCGTTCAACGATCTGACCTTCCGGATCGGCATCGCGGGCACCATCGAGGAGCGGCGCGCGATCAGGCTGCTCGACCTCGACAACAACGGCATCCGCAACGCGCCGGACGCCATCCGGTTCGGTGCGGACGAGTTGTCCGGACAGGCCGGGGTCGACGTGCTGCTCGGCCAGGACGGCAACGACGCCATCTCCGGCGGCAGCGCGGATGACTACGCCGAGGGGCAGGGCGCCGACGACATCATCTACGGCGACCGGCAGCTCGCAGCCGTTGGCATCCCGCCGCTGAGCGCCGCGTGGCCGGGTACGCCCACCTTCGGGTACGACGGGGACGGGCTGGCCGACGGCCAGGACGACCTCATCGGCGGCAAGTCCCAGCCCGGCTTCCGGGACGGCAACGACACCATCCACGGCGACGGCAGCAGCGACTTCGTGCTCGGTGACAACGGGACCTCGGTCCGCGACATCCGCAGCGGTAGCACGACGATCGGGCCGAACGACCAGGTCCCGCCGGGCACGCTGACCGACCGGATCTACACGGTCCGCTACCCGTCGACGCTGCCGGCCGGTGCCGCGAACGTGCGCCACCACGACCCCGCGCAGCCGGCGCCGACACCGCGGTTCTGCAGCACCGCGCAGGCCACCTGCGAACCGGTGGGAGCTTTCGGCAACGACACCCTGTTCGGTGACGGCGGCGACGACTTCCTCTACGGCCAGGACGGCAACGACACGGCCCGTGGCGGCGACGACGACGACGACGTGTACGGCGACCTGGGCAACGACACCCTGTACGGCGATGCAGGCGACGACGCCGTGCTCGGCGACCGGGGCGGTGTCCGGGACGTCTACCAGGGCGGCGGGAACCAGTTCTTCATGTCGGTGACCCAGGTCCCGAAGGTGGAGTTCACCGGCTTCCCGTCCGGGTCCGTGACCCGGGTGACCGACCTGCTGCACGACGTCGACGGCGACGTCTTCGTCGGCAGCGGTATCTCACCGGCCATGCCGCACCCCGGCCTCAACGAGGGCGGCGACGACCGGATCCGCGGCGGCACCGGGCACGACTCGATCCACGCGAGCTTCGGTGACGACCTGGCCAACGGCGACAGCGGCGGCGACTGGGTCTTCGGCGACGACGGGGCCGACGTGCTCTGGGGTGGGAAGGGCTGCGACGCCCAGACCGACACCCCGGCCAGCGCGCCCATCTGCTTCCCCGGCGGCACGGCGGCCAGCTTCGACCCGGCACCGCACACCGCGGCCGGCGAGACCCAGCCTTCGGTCACCGACTACGTGGTCGGTGGCAAGGGCGGCACCTCGGCGGTCTCCCTTGCGGGATCCAGCGGCTCGGACGTCATCGACTGGCGCCCCCGCGGCACCTACGCACCGGGCACGGGATGCACCACCTCCGCCTGGCCCGTCGACCTCAACTCGGGCGGGAAGAAGGGGACGAGCACCACGGTGGACCCGTGCTCGTGGTTCGAGATGACCGACATCAACGACGCCGACGACACCAACAACCAGCACCACCAGGGCGTCGACTGGCAGTACGGCGGGTGGGACCGCGACATCCTCCAGGGCGACCAGGCCGACAACGGCCCCAACGAGGGCGACCGGCTGCTGGACTGGAACGGGGCCTACAACCTCTACACGCACTGCAACTCGGCGTACGGCGGCTACAACGACGTCCGGCAGCACAGCCCCGCCTGGCAGGACTTCCTGCAGCGCTGGGTCTACGCCCAGGGCGCCGGGCAGGCGCAGGCCGACGCGACGACAGCCGGCACCTCGGCGTTCGTGGAGCTGGCGCTGGTCTACCCGGGCAGCGACAACGCGCACGGCTCGGGGTCGGCCTACCCGAGCACGCCGGGCCACTTCGACAACCCGAACGCCTGCGCACCCTAGGGAGTCGAGCGAGACACCTCGGCCCCTGCGCGAGCACTCGCGCAGCGGCCGAGGTCCCCGCTGATCACGGCGGGCAACATCCGCGTCCCGAGCTAGCCGCCGACCGCCTCGCCGAGCCCCACCACGTCCTCGAGCGGTACGCCGGCGTCGCCGAGCCGGCGGGTGTCGACCACGGCCTGCGACCTGATCAGCGCCTCGATCGCCGGCACCGCGTCCCAGGTGTTGACGGGCATGCCGGCGAGCACCCGGCCCGCCGAGAGCCAGAACGCCACGAAGGCGCCGGCCGACGGGTCGCCCCGGAGGACGACGTCGTCGTACCCGCCGGGGTCGACGTACCCGGTGTACTCCAGCCCCACGTCGTACTGGTCGCTGAAGAAGTACGGCAGCCGGTCGTAGCTGACGTCCTGGCCGAGCATCGACCTGGCGACGACCGCTCCCTGCCGTCGCGCGTTGGCCCAGTGCTCGACGCGTAGCGAGCGCCGCAGCCAGGGGTGGTAGGCGTCGGCCACGTCGCCGGCCGCGAACACGTCGGGGTCGGAGGACCGCAGGTGCTCGTCGACCGACACGCCGTTGCCGACGGTCAGGGCTGCCTCGCGGGCCAGCTCGTCGTTGGGCGTGATGCCGACGCCGACGACCACGAGGTCGGCCGGGATCTCGACGCCGTCGCCGAGGCGTACGGCGGTCACCGATCCCGCACGACCCACGAGCTCGGCGACTGTGACCCCGATGCGCAGGTCGACACCGTGCCCGACGTGGACGTCCGCGAGCAGGCCGGCCACCTCGGACCCGAGGACCCGGAGCAGGGGCAGGTCGGCGGCCTCCAGCACCGTGACGGCCAACCCGGCGGCCCGCGCCGCCGCGGCCGTCTCCAGACCGATCCAGCCGCCACCGATCACCACCACCGCGGTCGCCTCGGCGTACGCGGCGCGGAGGGCATCGCTCTCGCCCAGCCGTCGTAGGTAGTGGACGCCGTCGAGGTCGGCCCCCGGGACGCTGATGCGGCGGGGGCGGGAGCCCGTCGCGAGCAGCAGCGCGTCGTAGGGCAACCGGGTGCCGTCGGAGAGACCGACCTCATGCACACCGCGGTCCACGAAGGTCGCGGTGGTCGACAGCAGCAGCTCGACGTCGTGCTCGGCGTACCAGTCCTGCGGGTGGACGTAGGTCTTCTCACGGGCCATCGTGCCGAGCAGGTACTCCTTGGACAGCGGCGGGCGCTCGTAGGGACGCTCCGGCTCGTCACCGACGAGGACGAGCCGCCCGGTGAAGCCGTGCTCGCGAAGCCCCTGGGCCGCCGTGGCACCGGCCAGCCCGGCGCCGATGATGACGACGTCGCGGGGGCTCACCCGACCACCCCCGTGGCGAGTCCGTGCGGCCCGCCGACGAGGGCGAAGAACTCGGCGCGGCTGGCCGCGTCGTCGCGCAGGTGCCCGTGCAGCGCGGAGGTCACCGTCGTGGTGCCGCCGGCCCGGACACCGCGGGCCGTCATGCACAGGTGCTCGGCCTCGATCACGACCCCGACGCCGCGCGGGGACAGGGCGTCGGCGAGCCAGTCGGCGACCTGCTGGGTCAGCCGTTCCTGGACCTGGGGCCGGCGGGCGAACAGCTCGACGACCCGGGCCAGCTTGGACAGCCCGAGGATCCGCTCCCCCGGCAGGTAGGCGACGTGCGCGACCCCCATGAAGGGCAGCAGGTGGTGCTCGCAGACGGAGATCACGGGCAGCGACCGGGCCAGGACGAGCTCGTCGTACCCCTCGTCGTTGGGGAAGGTCGTGAGGTCGAACGCCGGTGGGCTGAACATCTCGGCATAGCCGGCCGCCATCCGGCGGGGCGTGTCGCGCAGCCCTTCCGAGGTCACGTCGAGGCCGAGGGCGGCGAGCAGTGCGGTGGCCGCCCGCTCGGCCGCGGGCAGGTCCACGTCGCGTGGTTCGTCGACGACGCGCAGGTGACCGCGGGACTGCGTCGTGACCCGGTCGCCGACCTCGGGCAGCGCGGTCATCGGAGTCCGGGCAGATCGGTCGCAACGCCACGGCGGGTCCCGGAGGCGAGGCGAGCCAGCGCCAGCGCGGCCAGCAGCAGCCCGAAGTCGCGCAGGGCGACGTCGTAGAACCCGGGGATCAGCAGCAGGTTGAGGATGATCCCGGCCAGCCATGCCGCGACGACGTAGGCGCCGACGTGTGGCCGCAGTGCCACCAGGACTCCGGCGGCGATCTCGACGACTCCGACCATGAGCATGGTCTGGTGAGCCGTGCCGGGTGTGATGTCGGCGATGCTCGGCGCGAGGTAGCGCTGCCAGTGGGTCAGCACGTCGAAGAACTTGTCGATCCCGAAGACGATCGGCGCGACCGTGAAGGCGGTGCGCAGCAGGAGGAACGCCTGGTGCTCCGGCTGCTGCACCCGGGCCGGGTCGAACAGCGCTCTGGGGACGTGCGTGGGGTGCGTGCTGGTGGTCATCGGTTGCCTCCGAGGTCTAACGGACAGTAAGGTCGACGTTAGAGAGGTTCTTCTCTTGCGTCAATAGATCCCTCCTTTAGAGGCTGCGATGACCGACGACGACTTCGCGACACGTGTGTCCCGGCTCTCGGCACTGGCCGAGCCGGCCCGGCGGGCGCTCTACCGGTACGTCGCGGCGCAGCCCGAGCCGGTCAGCCGGGACCAGGCCGGTGAGGGCGTCGGCGTACCGCGGCACACCGCGAAGTTCCACCTCGACAAGCTGGTCGAGGAGGGGCTGCTCACGACCGAGTTCCGCCGGCTCACCGGGCGCTCGGGGCCGGGCGCCGGGCGCCCGACGAAGCTCTACCGGCCGTCGAAGGACGAGGTGGCGGTCAGCGTCCCGGAGCGGCACTACGACCTGGCCGGCCAGCTGATGGCGGCGGCCATAGAGTCCGCGTCGTCCGGCGGGACCGACGTCGTCGCGGAGCTGCACCGGACCGCCGCGCAGCACGGTGGCGCCGTTGCCGAGGCGCTAGCCCAGCGGACCGGCGCCCGAACGGGTCGCGCCCGGCGCCTGGCCGCGGTCGGCGAGACGCTCGCCGAGCACGGGTACCAGCCGCGCCTGGACGGCGACGTGCTCACGCTGACGAGCTGCCCCTTCCACGCCCTGGCTCAGGACCACACGCAGCTCGTGTGCGGCATGAACCTTGCTCTGCTCGGGCAGGTGGCCGCAGCCGCCGGGCTGACCGCGACGCTCGACCCCGCACCGGACCGCTGCTGCGTGGTGCTGACGGCGGACCGGGCGGCCGGCTAGCGCTCGCCGCGGGACCGGCGCAGCAGGTCGAGGTCCTTGCTGATGACGGCGTCGGCACCCACGGCGCGCGCCCGGGCCAGCGCGGCCGGAGTGTCGACGGGCCAGGCCATCACGAGCTCAGTGCCCCGGTGCAGCCGGGCGACCACGTCGGGGCTGAGCAGCGAGAGCCGCACCGAGACGCCGTCGACCCGAGCGTCCGCGACGCGACCGACGAGCCGCTCGACGGCCCGGCGGGTGGCGGCGGAGAGCACCCGGCGTACCGGAAGGTCGAACGCGTCGAGCATCCACCAGGACTTGGTGCACACGGTGAGGGCGTGGTGCGGCGACGCCGACCGGAGCAGCCCTGCGACCGAGGGGGCCAGCCGGGGATGGACCCCCTTGAGGTCGATCATCAGGCGCTGCTCGTCGCCGAGTGCCGCGATCAGCTCGGTCAGGACGACCGTGCCGTGCCGGCGCCGGGACACGACGCCCTCGCGGTCCCACAGGAACGGCAGGCCACCCATCGAGCGGTGGTGGCGCACCTCCAGACGGCCCCGGTAGGCGTGCACGTCGCACTCGACGAGGTCGACGCCGGCGTCCAGCGCCTCGCGCAGACCGGCCACGGTGTTGCCCGACCGGTGCGCGACGGTGAGCAGCCGCGGCGCCGGGTCGGTCACGTGGCCGACCCTAGACCGGGCGTGGAACGCTGCCGTCAGACGGTCGCGGGGCGCAGCCGGCGGACCACGAAGCTGGTGCCGCCGAGCAGCAGGGCCGGCACCCAGGCGAGCAGGGCGCTCAGGGCCACCGCGCCGAGCGCGGCCTCCCAGCTGATGCCGAGGGAGGCCAGCCCGACGACGAGCGCGCCCTCGCGGGGGCCTGCGCCGTTGACACCGGGGAGGATGCCGGCGACCTGGCTGGCCCCGAAGACACCGAGCAGCCCGAGCGGGTGCACGGACTCCCCCATCGCCGAGACCGCGCCGATCAGCAGGCCCATGATCGTGAGCTGGTAGGCGACGGAGATCACGACGCCGCGAGCCACGACCGAGAAGCTGGGCATCGGCCGAGCCGCGAGGGCGCTGGGCCGCAGGCGCCGCACCACGAGGGCGCCGATCAGCACGACGAGCCCGAGGGCGACCCCGGCGACCATGACCCGGCGCGGCAAGGTGGCTCCGGAGACGAGGACGAAGGCGGTCAGCCCGAGGGCGCCGATCAGGCGGTCCAGCGCCACCTCGGCGACCGCGCTCGGGCGGTTCATGCCGGTGCGCCGCAGGGAGTGCACCCGCCACAGGTCGGCACCGATGTGGGCCGGCGAGGCGAGGCCGAGCAGCTCTCCCTCGGCGTACGCCCGCAGGTGCCAGCGCCGGGTCCGGCCGCTGCAGGACAGGGCGTGCCAGCGCAACGGGCAGAGCAGGTACTTGCCGACGATCCAGGGGGCCAGGCCGATCAGTGCCGGCTGCCAGGACGCGTGGGGAACGCGGTCCATGCTCCACACCGAGACGCCCAGGGTGACGAGCAGGCCGGCCGTCATGAGCCATCGGGCCGTGCGCACGGTGCGAGAGGACACTTCTGGGGCTTCCGGTCGGCGTCCGCCAGAGAGCTGACATGGCGGGGAGTCTGGTGCTCCTGTACCCAACGTCGGCCGGTCGGCAACGTTCCTTGACCGTGGGCCCGCCCGCTGAGACGGCGCCGTGGTCGGAACTGTCCTGGTGGTCGGGATGGTCGGGGTGTCGGGTGTGGTCGGGGTGCTCAGAGGGCTCGGCTAGCGTCGGCAGCACGCCCCGTGACCACCCGACAAGGAGCGCCCCGTGGCCGCCCGATCCACCCAGCTCGTTCTCGACTGCGCCGACCCGGCCGGCAGTGCGTTCTGCGTCATGGCCGGGCGGACGGACCCGTTGCCCGACTCCCCGGCGTGACCAACTCCGTCCCGGCGTTCGCCCGGATCGTCATCCCGGTCGTGCTCGTGGTCTTCGGCGTCGGGTTCGCGGCCATCGTCCGGCGGGCCGCCGACGGCCGGCTCCCCCGCAACAACTACGCCGGCATCCGGATCCCCGGCACGCTGCGGGACGACGAGGGCTGGCTGGCCGGGCACCGGGCGGCGCAGCGGTCCAGCGACGTGGCCGGCGCCGGGATGGTCGTGGCGGGTGTGTTCGCGCCGTGGGTCGACGACCTGCGGTGGTTCCTGTCGTGGGTGCTGGTCGCGGTGGTGTGGTCGATGGTCTGGATCGGCCGGGCCACCGTGCGGGCGTCCCGGGCGGCCCGCGTCCCGTGAGCCACGGGGACGGGGCCGGCCCGGCGCCCGGTTCGCCGACCGGCGTACCGGACGTGGTGACCCTGCACCTGTGGGGTGTGCCCGGCCGGCGGGTGCCCGCGGCGGTCTCCCGGATGGCGCGGCACCGTCGGCCGCTGCGGGCCACGCCGGGGCTGCGGTTCGCCAAGCTGCTCGGCACCGGCGACGGGCGGACCTTCACGGTGCGCGACGCCGACCTCCGGCACTGGGCGGTGCTGGCCTGCTGGGCCTCGGCGGCCGACGCCGCGGCCTTCGATGACGGGCCGGTCGTGCGGTCCTGGGCGCGGATCGCCGAGGAGCGGCTGCGGGTCGTGATGCGGCCGCTGGCCAGCCGCGGCTCGTGGTCGGGTCGGACGCCGTTCGGGGAACCGGTGCCCGCGCCCTACGACGGGCCGGTCGCGGCCGTCACCCGGGCGCGCATCGCGCCCCGCCACCTCGTCACGTTCTGGCGGGCGGTTCCGCCGGTGTCGGCCGAGCTGCACCGGGCCGACGGGCTGCGGCTCGCCGTCGGCGTCGGCGAGGCGCCCGTCGGGTTGCAAGGCACCTTCTCGCTGTGGGACTCGCCTGCGGCGCTGACGGGGTTCGCGCACCGGCGGAGCGCTCACGTCGAGGCCGTTCGGCGTACCGCGGAGGTCGGCTGGTACGCCGAGGAGCTGTTCGCCCGCCTCGCCGTCCTCGACGTGTCGGGCACCCTGGCCGGCCGCACCCCCTGACCGCGGCCGCCCTCCGACTCCCGCAACCCGCCGACTGAAACTTTTGGCAACCGAAATGTCCGACTCGGGCTGCCGAAAGTTTCAGTCGAGGGACCGTGCGGAGGGCCCGTAGGCTCCCGCGAGTGGCAGCCCGGGACGTCGTGGTCGTGGGCAGCGGGCACAACGCGCTCGTCGCGGCGTGCTACCTGGCCCGCGCCGGGCTCGACGTCGAGGTCGTCGAGCAGGACACCGTGCTCGGCGGCGCGGTGTCGACCGTCGAGCGCTGGCCCGGCTACGCGGTGGACCGCGGGTCCAGCGCGCACATCATGGTGCGCCACACCGGCATCGTGGAGGACCTGCGCCTCGGGGAGTGCGGCCTGCGGTACGTCGATCTCGACCCCTGGGGCTTCGCGCCCTCGGGGCCGGTGGACGACCAGCAGGCCATCACGTTCCACGTCGACGTCGACGCCACCTGCTCGTCGATCGAAGCGGTCTGCGGTGCGCGCGACGCCGATACGTACCGCGCGTTCGTCGCCGAGTGGGGCCCGCGCAACGCCGCGGTGTTCGAGGCCTTCATGCACCCGCCCACCGCGGCCAACCTCGGCCGCCACCTCTGGCGGGCCGGGCGGCACAGCGCGGTCGGCGGGCTGGAGATGTCGCGCCAGTTCCTCCAGCCCGGCGACCAGCTGCTCGACGAGACGTTCACCGACGAGCGGCTCAAGACCGCGCTGGCCTGGCTCGGCGCGCAGTCCGGCCCGCCGATGCACGAGGTCGGCACGGCGGACCTGGTCGGCTGGACCGCGCTGCTTCACTCGCGGCCGCCGGGACGCGCCGTCGGTGGCAGCGGGGCGCTGACGGCCGCCCTCGCCGAGCGGGTACGGCGACTCGGCGGCACCGTCCGGCTCGGCGACGGCGCCGTCGCGATCACCCGCACCGGCGAGCGGGTGACCGGCGTACGCACCGCCTCCGGCGAGCACCTGACGGCCCGCGCCGTGGTCGCCGGCTGCCACGTCCTGACCACCCTCGAGCTGCTGGGTGACGAGGCGCTGCTGACCCGCGGGCGCACCGCCGTCCGGGTGGGCAACGGCATCGGCATCGCGGTCCGGCTCGGCACCAGCGACCTGCCGCGCTACCCCTCCGCGGCCGGCGCATCGCCGTACTCCGCGCTGCAGCTGCTCGCGCCGAGCCGGACGCACCTGCGCTCGGCGTACGGCGACTTCGTGGCCGGTCGCACGCCGACCGAGCCGGCGGTGCTGCTCATGACGTTCTCTGCGGTCGACCCGACGATCGCCCCGCCGGGACGGCACAACATCACCGCGTGGGCGCAGTGGCACCCCTACGCGCTGTCGACCGGTGAGCGGTGGGAGGACATCGCCGAGCGCGAGGCCGACAAGGTCGTGGCGCAGGTGGAGAAGGTGGCGCCCGGCTTCGCGAGCACCGTGGTGCACCGCCACGTCCAGACGCCGCTGGACCTGGAGCGCGAGCTCGGGTTGCGCCGCGGCAACATCATGCACGTCGAGATGGGTCTGGACGCGATGTTCGCCTACCGGCCGCTGCCCGAGCTGGCGGGCTACCGTACGCCGGTGCGCGGGCTGTTCCTCACCGGTGCCTCGACCCATCCCGGCGGTGGCGTCTTCGGCGCGTCCGGGCGCAGTGCGGCGCGGGTCGTGCTGGCGGACCGGAGGAGGTGGCGCTGACGATGTCGTACGCCAGGGGCTCCTCGACGACGCCGCGCGACCGGGCCCGCGCCTACCGGAATGCGCACCCGCCGCGGCGCTCGCGGCCGAGCGGTGCCGTGGTCTGGCTGCCATGGCTGCTGCTCGCCGCCACGTTCGCCGCGCAGATCGCCTACCCCCTGGTCGAGGGCGACCGGCTCCGCCAGGTCACCATCGCCGTCGTCGTGCTCGCCGCGATGACGTGCGTGGTGCACGCGCTGGTGCACCGCGGTCCGGCGTGGGCAGTCGGCATGTTCGTGCTCACCGCGGGCGGCGGTCTCGCCGTGGAGGCGGTCGGCGTGAGAACAGGCCTGCCGTTCGGCGACTACTCCTACAGTGCGACGCTCGGCCCGCAGGTGCTCGACGTGCCCGTCGTCGTCCCGCTGGCCTGGACGATGATGGCCTACCCGGTGCTGCTCGCGGCCCGGCGTCTCACCCGGCACTGGGTCCCTGTCGTCGGTGCCTTCGGTCTCGCGGCCTGGGACGTGTTCCTCGACCCGCAGATGGTGGCCGACGGCCGCTGGACCTGGGCCGACCCGACGCCGTCGCTGCCCGGCGTACCGGGTGTGCCGCTCACCAACTACGCGGGCTGGCTCGCGACCGGGTTCGTGCTGATGCTGCTGCTCACCGCCCTGCTGCCACGCGACGGCTACCCGGGCGCCGACGAGTCGGTGCCCGCGGCACTGCTGGTGTGGACCTGGGCGGGATACATCCTGGGCAACCTGCTGTGGTTCGGCCAGCCGTCGACGGCCCTGGTCGGCGGCGTCCTGCTCGGCGCCCTGGTCGTCCCCTACGCGTGGGCGCTGTGGCAGTCGCGGCCCTGACGCGCTCGGTCACCCGGCTCGGCGCCGCCCTCGCGCTGGCGGGCACCGCGCACGCCATCTGGAACGCCCGCCGGCTGCGCGTCCCGCCGGCCGACCCGCCGCCCGTCGCCGAACCGGTCGCCGTGCTGCTCCCGGTGCGCGACGAGGAGCTGCGCGTCGAGCCCTGTCTGCGGTCGTTGCTCGCGCAGCGCGGCCTGCGCGACGCGCGGATCCTCGTGCTCGACGACGGCTCGACCGACGCCACGGCTGATCTGGTACGCCGGGTGGCCGGCGCCGATCCGCGCGTCGAGCTCCTGACCGGCGCACCGCTCCCGTCCGGCTGGTGGGGCAAGACGTGGGCCTGCCAGCAGCTGGCCGAGGCGGCGACCGCGGACCCGCGCGCGCCGACCGTCCTCGTCTTCGTCGACGCCGACGTCGTGCTTGCGCCGCACGCCGTCGCGGCCGCGACCGCGCTGCTGCGCTGGAGCGGGCTGGACCTCGTGTCGCCGTACCCGCGACAGGTCGCGGTGAGCGCGGCCGAGCGCCTGGTGCAGCCGCTGCTGCAGTGGTCGTGGCTCACGACCCTGCCGCTGCGCGTCGCGGAGCGGTCGGCCCGGCCGTCGCTGGCCGCCGCCAACGGCCAGCTGCTCGTCGTCGACGCCGGTGCGTACCAGGCGGCCGGAGGCCACGCCACCGTGCGCGGCGAGCTGCTCGAGGACGTTGCGCTGCTGCGTGCGGTCAAGCGGTCCGGCGGGCGCGGCGGCGTCGTCGACGGCACCGACCTGGCGACCTGCCGGATGTACGACGGGTGGCCGGCCCTGCGCCAGGGCTACGCGAAGTCGCTGTGGTCGGCGTTCGGGTCGCCGGCCGGAGCCGCCGGGGTGCTCGGCGTCCTCGGGATCGCCTACGTGCTTCCGCCGCTGGCCGCGCTGCGCGGCTCCCGGGTCGGGCTGGCCGGCTACGCAGCGGCGGTGGCGGGCCGGGTGGTCACCGCCCGGCGTACCGGAGGACGGGCCTGGCCGGACGCACTCGCACACCCGGCGTCGGTGGTCGCCTTCGGCGTCCTGCTCGCCGACTCGAGGGGCCGCCGGCGCTCCGGGCAACTCACGGTGCGCGGGCGCCGGGTTCCGCACTGACCGTCACGCCGGCGGCTGCACACCCGCCAGCTTGGCCGGGTCCAGCACGAGATCGACCGTCGTGATCCGGCCGTCGACCACACTCATCCCGGCCACCGCGAGCACCACGTCACGGGACCGCACGACGATGCCCGCCGCACCGTTGACCAGCGCGACCCGGCAGTGCGGCGCGAACCGCGGACCCTGGTCGGCCGCCTGCCGCGCGACCGCGACCGCGCCGTCGAGGCGGACCGGACCGGCCGCGAGATCGGGCCGCTCGCCGGTGTCGACACGGAACACCACCTCGGGGTCGAGCACCGCGAGCAGCGCGTCGAAGTCGCCGGCCCGCGCCGCGGCCAGGAATGCCGTGACCACCTCGCGCTGGCGGACCAGGTCGACGTCCGGCGCAGGAGCCGCCCGGACCCGGCGGCGGGCCCGACTGGCCAGCTGCCGGGCCGCTGTTGGCGACCGGTCGAGCATCGCGGCGATGTCCTCGAACGGCACCGAGAACATGTCGTGCAGCACGAAGGACAGTCGCTCCGCCGGTGTCAGTGTGTCGAGCACGACGAGCAGGGCCAGACCGACCGCGTCACCGAGCAGCGCCTCCTGCTCCGGTCCGGCGGCGGTGTCGTCGCTGACGACGGGCTCGGGCAACCAGGTGCCGACATACGCCTCACGCCGTGACTGGCGGGCCCGCAGCATGTCGATGCACACCCGCCCGACAACCGTCGTGAGCCATGCGTCCATGTTGCGGATCGCCTCGTCCTCGCTGCGGTGCAGCCGGAGCCACGCCTCCTGCACCGCATCGTCGGCGTCGCTGAGCGAACCCAGCATCCGGTAGGCCACCGCCCGCAGCTGCGGCCGCGCACGTTCGAACTGCTCCGCCTGCCAGGTGTCGTCGATCACCGGTGACCTCTCCCGTTCCGTCGTGTCCCTTCATCTGACGGTTCGCGACCACCGGATGTGACATGACCCACGTCACACCGGTCGTCGGTCACATCCTCGGCCCGGCCTACGTCGAGGGGACGGCCGGGTGCGGACACCGTGCCCGGCCACCATCGACACCACCTGGAGGCACCACCGTGAGCACCACCAGCTCCACCGTGACCGAACCGACGCCCGTGGCTCCTCAGGCGACATCGACCCTGGCCACCCGGCACGGGGTCCTCATCCTCGCCCTGCTGTGCGCCGTGGCGTTCCTCGACTTCATCGACGCCTCGATCGTCAACGTGGCACTCCCGTCGATCCGCGAGGACCTTGGTTTCACGGTGCAGGGATTGCAGTGGGTGCTCAGCGGCTACCTGCTCACCTACGGCGGCTTCATGCTGCTGGGCGGCCGGGCCGGCGACCTCCTCGGCCGCCGTCGCGTCCTCGTCGCCGGGACGGCGGTCTTCGGCCTGTCCTCGCTCGCCGGTGGCCTCGCCACCGAACCCTGGATGCTCGTCGGCGCCCGGCTCGTGCAGGGCGTCGGTGCGGCGATGATGCTGCCGGCCGCCCTGTCCCTTCTCACGACGACGTTCCGGGACGGCCCGGACCGGCACCGCGCGTTGGGCGTCTGGGGAGGAGTCGGCGGGCTCGCCTCGGCCGCCGGCGTCCTGCTCGGCGGCCTGCTCACCGACGGGCCGGGATGGCGCTGGGTGCTGTTCGTGAACCCGCCGATCTGCGTGCTGCTGCTGGC
>DATBDW010000076.1:0-18545 GCA_036269735.1 Actinomycetes bacterium | reverse complement strand
TGCTGGCCGTCGCCGTCGACGCCCTCGCGGATCTCGGTACGCCGGCCTGACCGCCTCGCGCGCGCCTGTCAGCGGAGGCGGGGAGACTGGGCGGGTGCCCGCGCAACGGCGTACCGACCCGGAGCTGGGCAGGGCCGCGCTCGACCGGGTCCTGCAGACCTCCGCGCCCGACCCGGGGGATCTGCGCGACACGGTCCGGTTCCTGCTCGAAGAGCTCGCCGCCCGGGTGCCCGGCCGGTCGGTCGAGGTGCGGGTCCCGCCGCACGGCGCGGTGCAGTGCGTGCCCGGTCCGCGCCATACCCGCGGCACGCCACCGAACGTCGTGGAGATCGACCCGGCCACCTGGGTGTCGCTGGCGACGGGCCGTAGCGACTGGGCGACGGCCGTGGCGGAGGGGCGCGTGCGGGCCAGCGGCGAACGTGCCGACCTGTCCGCATATCTCCCCGTCGTCTGACACCCTGGCGAGGTGGCCCCTCCCCGCCTCAGCCACCGGCTCGCCGCTGCACTCGTCGGCAGCCTCGTCGCCGTGCTCGTGGCGACGGTCTGCCCGCCCGCGGACGCAGGGACGCCGAGCGCTGTGGTCACCACCCGCGAGGTCGTCGGGCAGTCGGTCGACGGCCGGCCGATCGTGGCGATCCACCGGGCCCGGCCGGGTGCCACCCGCGTGGTGCTCATCATCGGCTGCATCCATGGCAACGAGCAGGCCGGCATGCGGGTCGTGCGGATGCTGCGCGATCGGGCGAACCTGCCGGCGGACCTCGACCTCTGGCTGGTGCCGACGGTCAACCCCGACGGCGTCGCGGCCGACCGTCGTACCAACGCCCACGGGGTGGACCTCAACCGCAATTTCACCTACCACTGGCGCCCGACCAGCAAGGGCCTCACGTGGTCCGGGCCGGGTCCGCTCTCCGAACCGGAGAGCGTCGCGCTGCGGACGCTGCAGGGGCGGCTGAACCCGGTGCTGACGCTGGTCTTCCACCAGCCGTTGTTCGGCGTGGGCAGCACCGACAAGTCGATGTCGACGGTGCGCGCGCTCGCCCGCGGGATGCACCTGCCGGTGGCCGACCTCAATTGCTCCGGGGTCTGTACCGGGACCTTCACCGGCTGGGTCAACGCCCGCACGTCGGGCCTCGGGATCACCGTGGAGTTCGCCCGGCGGGTGCCCCAGTGGCGCATCGGCGCGGCGGCCGGCACGGTGGTCCGGGTGGGCTCCCTGCTGGTCTGAGACGTCGGCTTCCGCGGCCGACGCAGGTGCGGAAACCAGGGCCCATGATCACGGTCGAGGCACGATTTCGCCCGTCTCACGCCTCGATCACAACGGAATCCGTTCCCCGACCCCCCCGGGGACGCTACTGTGGCGCCCGTCCAGACCGGGGCCGAGGAGGTAGCTGTGAGCGAGGCCGCCGTGCGCCTCGTCGGGCTGCGCAAGATCTTCCACGGCGACGGCGGGAGCGAGGTCGTCGCCGTTGACGGGATCGACCTCGAGGTCCGCGACGGCGAGTTCTTCGCCATGCTCGGCCCCTCCGGCTCCGGCAAGACCACGGTGCTGCGGATGATCGCCGGCTTCGAGTCACCGACCGGCGGTGTGGTGTACCTCGGCGGCCGGGATGTCACCCGGGTCGCGCCCTTCGACCGGGACGTCAACACGGTCTTTCAGGACTACGCCCTCTTCCCGCACATGAGCGTCGCGCAGAACGTCGCCTACGGCCTGATGGTCAAGGGCGTCGGCAAGTCGGAGCGCCGGGCCCGGACGAGCGAGGCGCTGGCGAGCGTGCAGCTCGACGGCTTCGGTGATCGGCGCCCCCGGCAGCTCTCGGGTGGCCAGCGCCAGCGCGTTGCCCTGGCCCGCGCCCTCGTCAACCGGCCGCGGGTTCTGCTGCTCGACGAGCCCCTCGGTGCGCTGGACCTCAAGCTGCGCGAGCAGATGCAGGTCGAGCTCAAGGCCATCCAGCGCGACGTCGGCATCACCTTCCTCTTCGTCACGCACGACCAGGACGAGGCGCTGACGATGAGCGACCGGATCGCGGTCTTCAACGGCGGTCGGATCGAGCAGGTCGGCACGGCGCACGAGGTCTACGAGCGGCCGGCGAGCGCGTTCGTCGCCGGCTTCGTCGGCAGTTCCAACGTGCTCGCCGGTGACGTGGCTCGCCGGCTGGTCGGGGACGACGCAGCGGTCTCGGTCCGCCCGGAGCGCGTCCGCGTCGGTGCCGACGTCGAGGGCGACATGGTGGCCGACGGCGTCGTCAGCGAGGTCGTCTACTCCGGAGCGACCAGCCGCGTCCTGGTGCGCCTCGATGCGGGCACCGACATGAGCGCACTGGTGCAGAACACCGGTGCGGCCGCGCAGCCGGTTCCGGACCGCGGGTCGCGGGTCCGGGTCGCCGTGATGCGGGCCGACCTCTACCGGCTGGCCACGCCGGACCAAGACGGGGCGAGTGCGCCTACCGGCGTACCGGATCCCCAGATCGAAGACACCGACGACCGCGTGCGGGGCGCGGCCACCCAGGGAGGGCAAGGATGATCAGCAAGCGACTCCTCGTGCTCGGCGCCGCCGCCGCGCTCGCATTGACGGCGTGCGGGGGCAGCAGCGGAAGTACGCCGCAAGCGGGCTCCGGCCCGTCCGGCTCCGGCAACGAGGCGGCCGGGCACTTCACCCCGCCCAAGCTCAGTGCACTGACCAAGCTCGGTACGCCGGAGGGTCAGCTCAACATCGTGGCCTGGGCCGGCTACGCCGAGGACGGCTCCACCGACCCGAAGGTCGACTGGGTCACGCCGTTCGAGAAGCAGACCGGCTGCCAGGTCAACGTGAAGACGGCGCCGACGTCCGACGACATGGTCAACCTGATGAAGACCGGTCAGTACGACGTGGTGTCCGCCTCCGGTGACGCGTCGCTGCGGCTCATCGCGGCCGGCACCGTCGAGCCGGTCAACACCGACCTGGTGCCCAACTACGCCGATGTGTTCTCGGGCCTGAAACTCAAGCCGTGGAACAGCGTCAACGGTGTCGCCTACGGCATCCCGCACGGCCGCGGCGCGAACCTGTTGATGTACAACACCGACGTCGTGAAGCCGGCGCCGACGTCGTGGAGCGTCGTGTTCGACAAGAACTCGCCGTACCACGGCAAGATGACGGCGTACGACTCGCCGATCTACATCGCCGACGCGGCGCTGTACCTCATGAAGACGCAGCCCGACCTCGGCATCAAGAACCCCTACGCGCTCGACGACAAGCAGTTCGCCGCCGCGATCGCACTGCTCAAGGAGCAGAACGCGAACATCGGGGAGTACTGGTCGGACTACACCAAGGAGGTCCAGGCCTTCAAGAACGGCGACTCCGTGGTCGGCACGACCTGGCAGATCATCGCCAACCTTGCGCAGGCCGAGAAGGCGAAGGTCAACTCGATCCTGCCCAGCGAGGGTGCGACCGGCTGGTCGGACACCTGGATGGTCGCGGCGAAGAGCCCGCACAAGACCTGCGCCTACCTCTGGATGAACCACATCATCAGCCCGAAGGTGAACGCCGAGGTCGCCGAGTGGTTCGGTGAGGCGCCGGCCAACAGCAAGTCGTGCGCGCTCACCGTGGACAAGAACTTCTGCGCGACGTTCCACGCGGATGACGAGAGCTACTTCGACCAGGTCTGGTACTGGAACACGCCGATCGCGCAGTGCCTCGACGGCCGCACGAACGTGACGTGCAAGGACTACGGCGACTGGACCACCGCGTGGCAGGAGATCAAGGGCTGAGCTCGGCGAGAGCGGGAGGACGGTCGCGACGGTGAGGAGGCTCTCCGGCGTCCTGCACCGGCACACCTGGCTGCGGCTCGCGCTGCTGCTGGTGCTGCCGCTGCTGGTGCTGGTCGTCGTCTACCTCGGCGCGCTGGCCGTCCTGCTGCTCTCGGCGCTGTGGAGCACGGACGTCTTCACCGGGAACATCGTGCACACCGCGACGCTGGACAACCTCCGCGAGGTGGTGACCAACGCGACGTACCGCGCGGTGACCTTCCGGACCATCGGGGTGGCGGCGGCGGTGACGGTGATCTGCGCGGTGCTCGCCTTCCCGATGGCGTTCTACATGGCCAAGGTCGCCTCGCCGCGAGCCCGCAAGGTGCTCGTCGTCGCGGTGCTGACGCCGCTGTGGGCGAGCTACCTGGTGAAGGCGTATGCCTGGCGCTCGATGCTGGCCGGAGACGGCGTCGTCAACTGGGCGCTCGGGCCGCTGGGTCTACGTGGCCCGGGCTTCGGGCTCACTGCGACGATCGTGGTGCTGAGCTACCTGTGGCTGCCGTTCATGATCCTGCCGGTGTACGCCGGTCTCGAGCGGCTGCCCGACTCGCTGCTCGAGGCGTCGGGCGACCTCGGCGCGAAGGCCGGGCGGACGTTCCGGTCGGTCATCGCGCCGCTGGCCTTCCCCGCGGTCGTGGCCGGCGCCATCTTCACGTTCTCGCTCAGCCTCGGCGACTACATCACGGTGCAGATCGTCGGTGGCAAGAACCAGCTGCTGGGCAACCTGATCCAAGGTGACGCCGGCGCAGCGAACAACCTCCCGTTGGCGGCCGCGCTGGCCGCCGTACCGATCGTTGTCATGGTCGTGTTCCTGCTCGCGGTCCGCCGTACCGGCGCCCTGGACAACCTTTGATCACCCCACGAAATCGCTCGCAGGCCCTGTCGGGACCTGTCGCCGTGTGCCGACGCCCGCGACTGACACCCCACGAGATCGCTCGCTGCGTTCGCGATCACGCGGGGACCCCGTCATTTCCCGGGGACCCCGATGGCATGGGTGACCCGGCATGACCCTCTCGAAGAGGGCGCGCGCCGTGCTCGCTCTGGTGATGGGGCTGGGGCTCGCCGTCGTCTATGTGCCCCTGCTGGTTGTGCTGATCTCGTCGTTCAACACCGACAAGACGTTCGGCTGGCCGCCGAGTGGGGTGACCTTGGACTGGTGGTCGCGGGCCTGGCACAACCCGGGCGCGCGCGCCGCGCTGACGACGTCGGTGAAGGCCGGCCTGGGTGCGACCGCAATCGCGCTGGTGCTCGGTTCGATGGCGGCCTTCGCGGTCGGGCGCTACAGGTTCTTCGGCCGCGATGCCGTGTCGATCCTCATCGTGCTGCCGATCGCATTGCCGGGCATCGTCACGGGGCTGGCGCTGTCGAACGCGATCCGCGACACGCTCTCGCCGATCGGCATCCACTTCGGGCTGTTCACAGTGATCGTCGGGCACGCGACGTTCTGCGTCGTGGTCGTCTACAACAACGTGCTGGCCCGGCTGCGGCGAACTGGCACGTCGCTGGAGGACGCGTCGATGGACCTGGGTGCCGGCGTCTTCCAGACCTTCCGGTTCATCACCTTCCCGGCGGTGCGCTCGGCGCTGATCGCCGGTGCGCTGCTCGCGTTCGCACTGTCCTTCGACGAGATCATCGTCACGACGTTCACGGCGAGCGCCAGTGTGCAGACCCTGCCGTTGTGGATCTTCAGCAACCTGGCGCGGCCCAACCAGGCGCCCGTGGTCGCCGTCGTCGCGGCCATGCTCATCGTGCTGTCGGTGATCCCCGTCTGGCTGGCCCAGCGGCTGTCCTCCGACACCGCCGGCGGCCGTCTCTGACTCCTCCGACTGAAACCTTCGGCAGCCGAAATGCCCGGTTCCGCCTGCCGAAAGTTTCAGTCGGGGGCGCACGTAGGCTCGGCGACGTGGTGACGGCGTGGTGATCCGGCGCAATCCGCGGTACGCCGCCTTCCTCGGCACCGGTGCCGTGGTGGGCGTCGTCGCCGGCATCGTGCTGGCAATGGGGCCAGGGGCCGGCGTCGACGACAAGGTCCGGCTGCTGGCGTATCTGTGCGCGCTGCTGGCGGGGCTCGGTGCGCTGCTCGGCGGCGTGGTCGCGTTGCTCCTCGAGGCGCGCCACCGCTGAGCCGCCCAAAGCCGAGCGGCCCCGCTCGGCGGTCGGAACCCAAGAGCGCAGCGGGGCCACTTCGCTGTCACCACCGGGACCCGCGCGGGCCGGCGGCGCCGAGCCACGAACCCGCCGTTCACCCCTGCGCAAAGCCGCTCTGACCTGCACCACCGACCAGGCCGCGGGGAAGCAGACACGGGACACAGCTCTCAGCCGCACCACAAGAGACCCGAAGCGAAGGCAACCGAACACGTCCCACCCACCGGACCCCCGCGCGCCACGACGATGACCCGCGGCGAGCCCCCGTAGACTCGTGCCGTGCCCGGTGGCGACGGACGGCTCACTCTCGACCTCGACCCCCAGGACAGGGGACCCCAGGACGCCTGCGGCGTCTTCGGCGTCTGGTCCGGCGACCGGTCGGGGGACGATCCGACGGAGGTCGCGAGGCTCACCTACTTCGGCCTGTACGCCCTGCAGCACCGCGGCCAGGAGTCCGCCGGCATCGCGGTGAGCAACGGATCGCAGATCCTCGTCTACAAGGACATGGGGCTCGTCGCGCAGGTCTTCGACGAGAGCCACCTGAGCTCCCTGCGCGGTCACCTCGCGATCGGCCACACGCGTTACTCGACGACCGGGGCCAGCGTCTGGGAGAACGCCCAGCCGACGTTCCGCTCCACCGCGTCGGGCTCGATCGCGTTGGGCCACAACGGAAATCTGACCAACACCCGCGAGCTGCTGGAGCTGGCCGAGAAGCGTGCTGCGGAGAGCGGCGAGCTGCCCTACGACGGCGCGACACCCACCGAGGGCGAGGCGCGGCGCTGGCGCGAGGGCATGCGCGCCGCCCACCACAACGCGCTGCACTCCACGACGGACACCGAGATCGTCACGGCGCTGCTGGCGTCGTACCCGGACCTGTCGATGGAGCAGGCCGCCCTCGAGGTGCTGCCGCAGCTGCGCGGCGCGTTCTCGCTGGTGTTCATGGACGAGGAGACGCTGTACGCCGCCCGAGACCCGCAGGGCATCCGGCCACTCGTCCTCGGGCGGCTCGAGCGTGGCTGGGTCGTCGCGAGCGAGACGGCAGCGCTGGACATCGTCGGGGCGTCGTACATCCGCGAGATCGAGCCCGGCGAGCTGATCGCGGTCGACGCGCACGGGCTGCGGTCCTCGCACTTCGCCGATCCGGCACCCAAGGGTTGCCTGTTCGAGTACGTCTACCTGGCCCGCCCGGACACCAAGATCGCCGGCCGGTCGGTGCACGCGACCAGGGTCGAGGTCGGTCGGCGGCTGGCGGCGGAAGCACCGGCCGACGCGGACCTGGTGATCCCCGTCCCCGAGTCGGGCACGCCGGCGGCGGTGGGCTACTCGCAGGGCAGCGGCATCCCCTACGGCCTCGGCCTGGTGAAGAACTCCTACGTCGGGCGCACGTTCATCCAGCCGAGCCAGACGATCCGCCAGCTCGGCATCCGGCTCAAGCTCAACCCGTTGCGCGAGGTCATCGCGGGCCAGCGGCTGGTCGTCGTGGACGACTCGATCGTGCGCGGCAACACCCAGCGCGCGCTGGTCCGGATGCTCCGCGAGGCCGGCGCGGCCGAGATCCACGTGCGCATCTCGTCGCCGCCGGTGAAGTGGCCGTGCTTCTACGGCATCGACTTCGCCACGCCGGCCGAGCTGATCGCCAACGGCCTCGCCGTGGAGGAGATCCGTGCGTCGATCGACGCGGACTCCCTGGCGTACATCTCGCTCGAGGGGCTGGTTGCCGCCGCCGAGCAGCCGAGCGAGAACCTGTGCCGCGCCTGCTTCGACGGGGTCTACCCGATCCCGTTGCCCGAGCCGGAGCTGCTCGGCAAGCACCTGCTCGAGGCCGCCCCCGTCGACGCGTCCGCCCTGCTCGGTGGTGCCGGCGCGACCGACGCCCTGAGCCGGCCCTGACCTCCGCGCCCGAGCCACACCTGCGCCCCGGCGTCCGGGCGCTCATCCTCGACGAGTCCGACCGGGTGCTGCTGTGCCGCTGGGACTTCCCGACGGAGGCCGTGTGGGGTACGCCGGGCGGGGGAATCGAAGCCGGCGAGACGCACCTCGCTGCGCTGCGCCGCGAGCTGCTCGAGGAGGTCGGCCTGCAGCTGGACCCGCCCGAGACCCTGCCGCCGCACCTCTGGCACCAACGCGTCCTGGCGCAGGGTCACGCCACCGGGTACGACGGCGTCGTCAACGACATCTACCTGGTACGCACTCGCGCGTTCGAGCCCGCCGGTTCGCTGAGCACTGCAGAGCTCGCGGCCGAGAACCTGATGGCCCTGCGCTGGTGGACGCTGCACGAGCTGTCGTCGTACGCCGGACCGGACCTGTTTGCCCCGCGCGACATCGCCGGTCTGGTCGCGACTGTGCTCCGTCAGGGCGCCCCCGCCGAGCCGCTCGTGGTCGGGCTGTGAGCCCCGCCTCGTTAGGCTGGCCGGCGTGAGCGACGAGGGCGCGACCGGCGCGAGCTACGCCGCCGCGGGTGTCGACGTCGAGGCGGGCGACCGCGCGGTCGAGCTGATGAAGGCCTGGGTCGCCAAAGCGTCCCGGCCGGAGGTGGTCGGCGGGATCGGCGGGTTCGCGGGGCTGTTCGATGCGAGCGCGCTGTCGGCGTACCGCAGGCCGCTGCTGGCGAGCTCGACCGACGGCGTCGGCACCAAGGTCGCGATCGCCGCGGCAATGGACCGCCACGACACGATCGGGCACGACCTCGTCGGCATGGTCGTCGACGACCTCGTCGTGTGCGGGGCCGAGCCGCTGTTCATGACCGACTACATCGCCTGCGGCCGGGTGGTGCCGGAGCGGATCGCGGGCATCGTCAAGGGGATCGCCGAGGGCTGTGTGCTTGCCGGCTGTGCGCTGGTCGGCGGCGAGACGGCGGAGCACCCCGGGCTGCTCGGGGCGGACGAGTACGACCTGGCCGGCGCCGCGACCGGCGTCGTCGAGGCGGACGAGCTGCTGGGGCCGGACCGGGTGCGGGCCGGCGACGTGCTGGTCGCGATGGCGTCCAGCGGGCTGCACTCCAACGGGTACTCCCTGGTGCGCCACGTCCTGCTCTCGCCGGCCGGCGCCGGGTGGGCGCTGGACCGCGAGGTGCCCGAGCTGGGGCGGGCGCTGGGCGACGAGTTGCTCGAGCCCACCCGGATCTACGCGCTGGACGCCCTGGCGCTGGCCGCGCGCCTCGAGGTGCACGCGATGAGCCACGTCACGGGCGGCGGGCTGGCCGCCAACCTGGCCCGGGTCCTGCCCGCGCACCTGGGCGCCACGGTGGACCGGTCGACCTGGTCGCCGGCACCGGTGTTCGGGCTGGTCGGCTCGGTCGGCGGGGTGGCCCAGCGGGAGCTGGAGCGGACGCTGAACATGGGCGTGGGGATGGTGGCCGTCCTACCGGTGGATGCCGCGGACGCGGCGGTGGCGGTACTGGCCGGTCGCGGGTTGCCCGCTTGGGTGGCCGGCACCGTCGGCGTCGGGGACGGCACTGTCACGCTGACGGGCGCGCACCCCGCCTGAGCCGGGTCTGCCGCCAGCCCCTCCGCGAGCGCGCACTCAGGCCGGCACGCACCGCGGCCCGGGCGTGGCGATTCCCGACTGGGCGTGGCCCATAAGCCACGCTCAGTGCGAAATGATCACGCTTGCGTGATCATTTCGGAGAAGCCCGGAGGGGTGGAAACCGGGGGAGGGTCAGCCCTTGTCGCCGGCGGCCCAGTCGCCGTACTCGTCGTACTCGTCGGGCGCGTTCGACTCAGCGGCGACGTCGGTGGGTCGGGCCTGCGCCTGACCGTTCGAACTGCCGCCTGCGAGCTCGCGCTGCAGAGCCTCGAAATCGGTGCCCTGAGAGCTGTACTTCAGCTCGCGGGCAACCTTGGTCTGCTTTGCCTTGGCCCGGCCGCGCCCCATGGCTCGACCCCCTCATGCGTCAACGGGGCGGCCAGCACGTGACGGCCCCGGGTTCAGTGTCTCTTCGTGGGCTCCACGGTACATGCCGGGCACCCCTTCCGGCATCCCGACGAGGCCCTCAGGGCACGGACCTCGCGCCAGGTGTCACCCGCCCGGCCTGGAGCCGGCCATCGGCAGCCTGTCGACGCTCCATCGAGCCGCCTGACCACCGATCGCCGGGCCCCCCGGTCACCCCGCGGCACCGCTGGCCATCCGCCGCTCGGCCAGCCGGTCGGCGGCCCGGGCGGGCGGGATCCCTTCGTCGGCGGCAGTGGCCAGCACCCGCGCGGTGGTCGCGAAGATACCGGCCGCCAGCGCCTCGGCCCGGGCGAAGTCGAAGCCCCGCAGCTCGTCGGCGACCTGGATCACCCCGCCGGCGTTCACGCAGTAGTCCGGCGCGTAGAGGATGCCGCCGGCCGCGAGCTGGTCCTCCACGCCGGGGTGCGCCAGCTGGTTGTTGGCCCCGCCGCAGACCAGCCGGGCGCGCAGCACCGCCACGACCTCGTCGGTCAGCGCGTGCCCCAGCGCGCACGGCGAGTAGACGTCGAGGTCGGCCCGGACCAGCGCGTCGGTGTCCGGCACCACCTCGATCGACGGGTACGCCGACTGCACGGCCGCCAGGGCCTGCTCGTCCACGTCGGTGACGACCACCGTCGCCCCGTCCTCGACCAGCCGCCGGGTGAGGTGCTTGCCGACCTTGCCCACGCCGGCGATGCCGACCGTGCGGCCGGCCAGGCTCGGCGTACCCCACAGGTGCTCGGCCCCGGCCCGCATCCCCTGGAACACCCCGAACGCCGTGAGCACCGACGAGTCGCCCGCGCCGCCGTTCTCGGGGGAGCGCCCGGTCGCGAACCGGGTGGCCCGCGCGACGACGTCCATGTCGGCGACGTAGGTGCCGACGTCGCAGGCCGTCACGTAGCGCCCGCCCAGGCCCTCGAGCGCGCGGCCGTAGGCGAGCAGCAGCTCCTCGGTCTTGGCCACGGCCGGGTCGCCGATGATCACGGCCTTGCCGCCGCCGTGGTCGAGCCCGGCGAGCGCGTTCTTGTAGGCCATCGCCCGCGACAGCTCGAGGACGTCGGACAGCGCGGCGGCCTCGTCGGCGTACGGGTAGAACCGCGTGCCGCCGAGCGCCGGCCCGAGGGCCGTGGAGTAGATGCCGACGATGGCGCGCAGGCCGCTCGCCTCGTCGGCGATGAACACCACCTGCTCGTGGGTGTGCTCGGTGCCGGGGTGCGGCCCGAAGACGGGGCCGCTGACTGGTGGCGTGGCCCGCGGGTCGACCCGGGGGTCGTGATCGTCCGGCACGCGGTCACCCTACGAGCCCGCTCGGTGCGCCGAGCGCCGTAGGGTCGCGGTCGTGCCGCCCTTCCTGCCCGCGCCGTACGCGGCGTACCTGCGGGTCTACGAGCCCGTCGCGGCCTTCGGTGCCGAGGAACGCGAGAGATGGACGCGGTACGCCGACGGGCGGCCCGTCGGCGCGGCCGCCCGCGCCGACCAGCTGGTCGCGGAGCACCGCTCGGCGCTGGCCGGAGTGCTCAGCGTCCCACCGCGGCCGGTGCCCAGCGAGGAGGACCGCGAGGCCTTCGTCCTCGAGGTCGAGGGCCTGCTGCACGTCTGCCCGCTGCAGTCCCGGCTGCGGTCGTGGGTCGCCCTGGGCCAGTTCCGCGACGGTCTGCCGGACCCGGTCCTGCACGCGTTCGTCCCGCCGGCGTCGCTGGCGCGCGCCGACGAGGACCACGCTCGATGGGGTGACGCGGAGGTGGGCTCGGTGCTGCGCATCCTCACCGCCACCTGGTCGGTGCCGCTGACCTGGTTCGTGCCCTTCGCGCCGGCCGACCGGGTCACCGAGGCCCCCGACGACGCGATCGTCTACCGGACCCGGATGTCGGCGGCCCGCCGCCGGGTCGCACGGGCGCTGCGCACGCTGCGGACCCACCTCGGTGACATCGAGGGGGTCGACGAGCTGGAGGAGCAGGCCCGCTGGCTCGAGGAGTTCCACGCCCGCTCGTGGCTCGAGCTGGACTACGCCGGCCTGGCCAGCCTGCTCGGGGCGCCGGGCCGCGCCGCGGACACCTCGGTGGCGGACGTCGCCGCCTCGGTCGCCGCGCTCGCCGCCGGGGACACCGACACGGCCGGGGAGACCTACCAGCGGGTCTCGGACCGCTGGGCCGCGACCGCCGCGCTGGAGCACGCCAACTGAGCTGGGTGACTGCCGGGCGTCCCCGCTGACCTGCTGGCGGCAGCCGGCCGGCAGATCGGAGCGTTTCCCGGCCCGGACCGACCGGCTGATCCGACGGGTGGCGCACGGCTACTCAGCGTTACCGGATCGGCACGCGATCCGGGCACCGTCGCGGGTCCCTCGGGAACTCCGCGCCGGGCCGATCACGCTCCGTTGACCGAACGGCCGCGGCCATCGGGCCCTCCGGTCTAGTCCTCTCGCCCTACTCCGAAGATGGCCCGTATGGACCATTTCGGACATCCCGCCCAACGGGCACTATTGCCGTAGAGATCCGAGACCTCTCGGATCGCCCACCTTGCCAGGCCGACGAAAGGCCGGACCCCCGATGACGACGCGCACCCCAGACGCTGAGCCGCTCCTGACCCCCGCCGAGGTCGCAACGATGTTCCGGGTCGACCCCAAGACGGTCACCCGCTGGGCCAAGGCCGGCAAGCTCACCTCGATCCGCACGCTGGGCGGCCACCGCCGCTACCGCGAGTCCGAGGTGCGCGCCCTGCTGGCCGGCATCCCGACCCAGCGCACCGACGGCTGACCCGGATCTCACCGGCGCGCTGAGCGCGCCGGCTGCACGACCGACGTACCGACGCACCGCGCCCACGCAGGATTGGCCCGACCACCGGCCTGGGACGCGGTGCGTCGTGCGTGTTCCTCCCGCATCGGCCGACCAGGGAGCCGACCCCCCTTCCGACCGGTGAGCACTGTCGGACTTCCCGCCGTGCTGGCGGGGCGCACTCCCTAGGGTTGCGGCAGGGGGTCGGGACGAGGAGGGCACCGGCCGGTGAGCCAGCACGACGCGACCGTGCGCCTGGGCGTGCTCGGCCCGCTGGAGGCCCGCGGCCCGGACGGCGGTCGCCTCGATCTGGGTGGCCCGCGGCAGCGGGCGGTGCTCGCCGTGCTGGCCATCGCGCGCGGCCGGGTGGTGGCGACCGACCGGGTCATCGACGACCTCTGGCGCGGCGAGCCGTCGCCCAAGGCGATGGGCTCCCTGCAGGCCTACGTCTCGCACCTGCGCCGGGCCTTGGAGCCCGACCGGGCGGCGCGCACCCCCGCCGCGATCCTCGTCAGCGCGTCGCCGGGCTACGCGCTGCACCTGCCCGACGACGCCGTGGACGCGTGGCTCTTCGAGCGGCTGGTGCGCGAGGCGCGGGTCGACGTCGACCCGGCGTCGGCCGCCGCGTCTCTGGACCGCGCGCTCGGGCTGTGGCGCGGTGACGCGTACGCCGGCTTCCTCGACGAGGACTGGGCCGCCCCCGAGTCGGCCCGGCTCGTCGGGGTCCACGCCGGCGCGGTCGAGTCGCGGGCCGAGGCGGTGCTGGCGCTCGGCCGGGCGGCCGAGGTCGTGCCCGACCTGGAGCGCCTGGTCGCCGACCAGCCGCTGCGCGAGGACGCCTGGCGGCTGCTCGCCCTCGCGCTCTACCGGACCGGCCGGCAGGGCGACGCCCTGGCGGTGCTGCGCCGGGCCCGCGACCTGCTCGCCGACGAGCTGGGGGTCGACCCCGGGCCGGCGCTGGCACGCACCGAGGCGGACGTGCTCGCCCAATCGCCCGACCTCGACTGGCTGCCGCCGCGCAACACCACCGCCGCCGCCGTGCCCCAACCACTGCCGGCGCCCGACGTGGCCGGGGCGGAGTCGGCCGCGCCGGCCGAGACCCCGGCGCCGGTCTTCGTCGGTCGGGCGGACGAGCTGGTGGCCCTCGCGGCGGCCGCGGACCGCGCCTGCGGGCCGGCCACCGGGGGTCACGTGGTGCCGGTGCTCGTGGCTGGTGACCCCGGGGAGGGCAAGACGGCGCTGCTCGAGGCCGCCGCCCGGGCCCGCGCGGCCGCGGGATGGGTGGTGGCGTGGGGCCGCTGCCCCGAGGTCGAGGGTGCGCCGCCGGCCTGGCCGTGGGCCGAGCTGCTGCGCGGGCTCGCGCAGCGGGTGCCGCCCGACGCGGAGCTGGCCCAGACCCTCGCGCCGCTCCTCGACGACGGCGCCGCCCGGCCGACCGGGCCGGATGCGGTCGCCCAGCGGTTCTACCTGCACCGTGCGGTAGGCCGCTATCTCGCGGCGGTCAGCGAGTCGGCGCCGCTGCTGGTGGTGGTCGACGATGTGCACCGGGCCGACCCCGAGTCGCTGGACCTGCTGACCGCGGTCGCCGACGTGGTCGAGTCGCACCGTGTGGTGCTGGTGGCGGCGTACCGCGGCGACGAGGTCGGTCCCGGCCTCACGTCGGCGCTGGCCGTGCTGGCCCGCCACGCGCCGGTGCGGCTGCAGCTCGGCGGCCTGGACGCCGACGAGGTGGCCGAGCTCGTCGGGTCGCTCTCCGACGGCGCGGTCGACCAGACGGTGGCCGGGGCGATCGCCACCCGCACTGACGGCAACCCGTTCTACGTGCGGGAGACAGCGCGGCTGCTGGCCAGCGAGGGCGAGCTTGTCGCGATCGCCGAGGTGCCCGCCGGCGTACGCGATGTCATCCGGCGACGGGTCGCCCGGCTGCCTGCGCACGCGCAGACCGTGCTGCGGCTGGCCGCGGTCGTGGGCCGTGACGTCGACGTCGACGTGCTGCTCGGCGCCGACGACGGTGAGGAGGACCGCTCGCTGGACGCTGTCGAGGCGGGCGTGATGGCCGGCCTGCTCGTCGAGCCCGCCGCCGGGCGGCTGCGGTTCGCGCACGCGCTGGTACGCGACACGTTGTACGACGACATCTCGCGGCTGCGCCGGTCGCGCATGCATGCGCGGATCGCCGACGTGATGGAGGCCGCCGGGTCGACCGACTACGCCGGCATCACCCACCACCTGCGCGAGGCCGGCTCGCCCGTGGCGACCGCCAGGGCCGTCGGCTTCGCCGTGCGGGCCGCCGAGCGGGCCGAGAGCCGGTCCGCCCTCGCTGCCGCGGGCGACCTGTGGGAGCAGGCCATCGCGCTGCACGAGCGGCTGCCGGACGCCGACCCCGTCGAGCGGGTCGAGCTGCGCATCCGGGTCGCCCGCGCGCACGGCAACGCGGGGAGCCTGCGACTGCGTGACGCGCTGCACCGGGCGATCGACGAGGCCGCGGCCACCGGCGACACCCGCCTGGTCGCGCGCGCCGTGACCGCGTGGGACGGCGCCATGACGTGGAGCCAGCACGTCTACGGGCAGACCGACCTCAAGCTGCTCGAGTGGATCGCGGTCGCGCTGGCCGAGGTCCCGGAGTCCGACGTCGCGACCCGGTGCCGGCTGCTGGCCTGCCGCGCCCTGGAGCTGGAGGGCTCCGTCGACGACCTCGGTCTCCGGTCCGCCCGCGAAGCCGTCGCGATGGCCCGCACCCTGCCCGACGACCCCACCGCGCTCGCCTTCGCGCTGAGCTCGCTGCTCGCCCAGCTGCGGGGTCCTCGGGCCAGCGCGGCCCGGGCCGAGCCGATCGAGGAGCTGCACGCGGTCGCCGACGCGCACAAGCTCGCGGGCTTCCACACCCTGGCGCACTACCTGCAGTTCGACCTCCACCTCGCGCTCGGCGACGTCGAGGCGGCGCGCTTCCACGCTGAGGTTGGCCGCGGGGCCGCCCGGCGGCTCCACCAGCGCGACGCCGAGCTCGCGAACGGGTTCATCGAGCCGCTGCTCGCGCTGGTCACCGGCGACTACGACCGGGCCGAGTCGGCCTACGACGAGTTGCTCGACGAGTTCACGGCGATGGGCGCACCCCAGGAGGGCATGCGCTGGGCCTGCCCGTTCACCGTCCGCCACGCGCAGGGCCGGCTCGCCGAGACGGTGTCCGCGACCCGGCCGCAGGCCGAGTCGATCCCCGACGCGGGCGCGCCGTCGCTGGTCCGCGCGCTGCTCGCCGCCGGCGAGGTCGACGAGGCGCGCGAGCTGTGGCGGCGGCTGCCCGCGCAGCGGCCGGACGAGTTCTGGCAGTACTTCACCGTTCTGCGCGCGGAGTCGGCAGTGCTGCTCGGCGACGACGCGGCGGTGGCGTCGGCGTCGGCGTACGACGAGCTCCTGCCGTTCGCGGGCTGGCTGGCCGGCGGAGAGGGCGCAGTGTTCGCCCTCGGCCCTCTCGACGCGACGCTGGCCTGCCTGGCCGAGCACCTCGGCCGGCCCGACGAGGCTCGCCGGCACTGGGCCGGCTCGCTGGAGCTGGCCACCCGGATCGGCTGGCCGCAGCGCGTCAGCGAGGCCGAGGAGGCCCTCGCCCGTCTCGGCTGACGTGGCGGTGGTACGCCGGTCAGGCCCCGAGGGCGGCTGCGCGGGACCGGCGGAAGGCCGGGCGGCCCAGCGTCAGCAGCACCTTCGGCGCGGGGCCGGCGCCGGCCAGAGCACGGTGCAGCTCGTCGCCCGTCGCGTGGTGCGCCAGCCAGGGGAGCAGCCACAGCAGCTGCCCCGGGCCGAGGTCACGGCGCAGCTGCGACCGGGCCGCTGCGAAGTCGGCGACCGACACATAGCGCGAGATCGCGGGGAACAGGCAGCGCTCGGCATCGGCCACGTGCTCGGTCAGCAGGTCGAGCAGGTCGGTGACCGCGCCGGCCAGGCGGTTGGCCATCGGGAGATCGCGTGGGTCGCGGGCCAGGGCTGAGGCGAACGTCCTTGAACGCACGAGGAGTGGGTCCATGGCGTGGTGGTCGTCGGTCAGGTCGCCAAGGTCGACCGCCGCGCCGGCGGCGGCTGCAACGAGCGGCCAGAGGACGGCGTCCTCGCCGCGATGCAGGGCCGCGAGCTCGCCGCACAGCCTGTCGACGTACCCCGCGAGCGCCTGGGCTCGGGCGGTCGTCAACGTCAGGTCGCCGGTGGCGGCCAGGTCGGTGACGCCGGCCAGCGCCGCCACGTCGACGAGCATCGCGCGGTGCAGCAGCCGGTAGAACACCAGGTCGACCTCGGGCTCGCCTCCGCCGCGGGGCGTCGCGGACGGGCTCGTGGTGCTCGTCATCGAGGCTCGTCCTCCATTTCGCCGGGTGCGACCTTGTGGTGGTGACACGCCGGGCGGGTCGCTCCACAACGTCGCAAACGCGGGGTGACAGGGCAGTCGGGTGGGCAGCTACCACTGTCCGGCCGGCACTTGGCATCGACTTGCGACCCCGTTGCGGGCCCGCCCCCATCCCGTCGTTTGCGACCTGAATCCCCGACACGCCGCGGCTACGCCGGCGTGTCGCGTGCCGGATGTCGCAAACGAGCGCTCCTGTGTGACGGCGCTGCGGGACCGCAGGTGGTTGTTTAGACTAAGCAACCGTGAGCACGATGCACCTCGCCGGATCCCGGCGGCTGTCCACCAAGTTCGACCGCGACCACCCGCGCTACAAGTGGGTCGCGCTGTCGAACACCACCCTCGGCGTCCTGATGGCCACGATCAACGCCTCGATCGTGATCATCTCGCTACCGGCGATCTTCCGCGGGATCGGACTGGACCCCCTCGCGCCGGGGAACGTGAGCTACCTGCTCTGGATGCTGATGGGCTTCCTGCTCGTCAGCGCGGTGCTGGTCGTGAGCCTCGGCCGGCTCGGAGACATGTACGGCAGGGTCAAGGTCTACAACCTCGGCTTCGTCGTTTTCTCGGTCTCGTCGCTGATCCTCTCGGTCGATCCGCTGCACGGTGCGGCCGGCGCGATGTGGCTGATCCTGTGGCGGGTGGTGCAGGCCGTCGGTGCCTCGATGCTCTTCGCCAACTCCACCGCGATCCTTACCGACGCCTTCCCGTCCAACCAGCGCGGTACGGCGCTGGGCATCAACCAGGTGGCCGCCATCGCCGGGTCATTCCTGGGCCTGCTGCTCGGCGGGGTCCTCGCGCAGTGGGACTGGCGTGCCGTGTTCTGGGTCAGCGTCCCGATCGGCATCCTCGGCACGATCTGGTCCTACGCCTCGCTGCACGAGCTGAGCGAACGGCACCGCGGCCGGCTCGACATCCCCGGCAACCTCACCTTCGCCCTGGGGCTGGGCGCCCTGCTGGCCGCCATCACCTATGGCATCCAGCCCTACGGCGGGCATTCCATGGGGTGGACCAACCCGTGGGTCCTTGGCGGGCTGATCGGCGGCACATTGCTGCTCGTCGCGTTCTGCATCGTCGAGACCAAGGTGCCGGACCCGATGTTCCACCTCGGGCTGTTCCGCAACCGGGCGTTCAGCGCCGGCAACCTGGCCGGCCTGCTGGCTTCGATCGGTCGCGGCGGCCTGCAGTTCATGCTCATCATCTGGCTGCAGGGCATCTGGTTGCCGCTGCACGGCTACGACTACGCGTCGACCCCGCTGTGGGCCGGGATCTACCTGATCCCCATGATGCTCGGGTTCCTTGTCGCGGGCCCGCTCAGCGGCTACTTGTCCGACCGCTGGGGCGCCCGCGCCTTCGCGACGGGCGGGCTCAGCCTCGTGGCGGCGTCCTTCGTCGGCCTGATGCTGCTGCCCACCGACTTCACCTACTGGCAGTTCGCCGTCCTGATCGCCCTCAACGGCATCGGCTCAGGGCTGTTCTCGGCGCCGAACACGACGGCCATCATGAACAGCGTCCCGGCCAGCCAGCGC
>DATBDW010000075.1:0-4886 GCA_036269735.1 Actinomycetes bacterium | reverse complement strand
GTGGGGTGGTTGGGTCAGCCTGCCACGGCCAGGACCGGCACCTGCTGGAGCGCGTTGTTGGCGAAGCCGCCGCGGTTCCAGGCGGAGGTGTCGAGGTCGTGTGGCTGCGCGGCACCGGTGACATCGGTGGCGCGGGCGGACACGAGGTGGTGGCCGGACTCGACGTCCCACCACCACGTCCACCGCCGCCAGGCGAACTCACCCACGGGGGCGTCGAGCTCGGCACCGTGCCAGGTCGCGCCGCCGTCGGTGGTGACCTCGACTGCGTCGACCGTCCCGGTCCCTGACCACGCGCGTCCCTCGAGCAGCACCCGGCCGGGCCGCACGACCCGGGCCCGCGACATGAAGTCGGGGAAGCCCGGGGGAGTCACCAGGGCCCGCGGTCGGATCGTCGTCAGCGCCTCGCCCACCTCGTCGGAGCTCTGCCGCAGCCGGTAGGCGCGCATCTGCGGTCCGTCGAAGGTGCCGGTGACGGCTTCGACGCGGGTCAGCCACTTCACCGACGCCATGCCGTACCAGCCGGGCACCACGAGTCGCAGCGGCGCGCCGTGCTGGGGCGGCAGGTCCGTGCCGTTGCACGCCCACGCCAGAAGCACCGACTCGTCCAGCGCCTTCGCCACCGGCAGCGAGCGCTGGTAGTCCTGCTCGACCCCGCGCTCGACTCCGTGGTCGGCGCCGATGAAGACGACGTCGACGACGGCGTCCTCGAGCCCGGCCTCCTGCAGGAGCGGCCCGAGCGGGGTCCCGGTCCACGCCATCGTCCCGACGGCCTCCTGCAGCCACGGCTGGCTGACCGGCCGCGGGGTGAACCGGGCCCGGCCGTTGCCGGCGCACTCCATCGTCACGGCGGTCGTGACGGTCGGGCGGGACCGCAGGTCGGGCAGGTCGAGGGTCAGCGACCGGCGTACCGCTCCGGTGATCTCGAGACGGAAGGTGTCAGGGGGCACGAACGGGATGTCGTAGTGGGTCAGCAGGTAGTGCGCCCCGAGCGGCGTGAGGTCGTGGCGCATCAGCTCGAGCGGTATCCCGTGGTTGCGGGCGGCGAGCCCGAGCTCGTCGGTGCCGATCCCTTCGCCGGGCTCGGCGACACGGGACGGGAGGCTCACGTCCGAGAGGCTCGTCATGAGTCCCAGGTCTAGCGCCCGGCGACCCCCGCGGGCAATGCCGCTTGACCTGAAGCCTGGTTCACCTTGCATGATCTCGCGGGTGACCACGACCCCCGCGCCGGCCAAGGCAGCGTCCGACGGCGCTGACATCCGGCTGCTGGGGCCGGAGTACCGCGGTCTCGTGGTCGGTGTCGTCGGCGTCGTGGTGGCGGTGGCGTTCGAGGCCATCGCGGTCGCCACGGCGATGCCGGTGGCCGCGCGGGAGCTGCACGGCCTACGCGGCTACGGGCTGGCGTTCTCGGTGTTCCTCACGACCTCGCTGCTCGGCATGGTCGTGGCGGGGGAGGAGTCGGACCGGCGTGGCCCGGTGCGGCCGTTCGTCGTCGCGGCGGCGGCCTTCGCGGCGGGGCTGCTGCTGGCCGGGCTCGCTCCGTCGATGTGGGTGCTGATCCTGGCGCGCGCACTGCAGGGCTTCGGTGCCGGCCTCAACATCGTCTCGCTGTACGTCGTCGTGGGGCGAGCGTTCCCGGCCGGCCTGCGGCCGCGGGTGTTCTCGGCGATCTCCAGCGGCTGGATCCTGCCGTCGCTGGTCGGGCCGCCGGTCGCCGGGCTGCTGGCCGACCACCTGTCCTGGCGCTGGGTGTTCCTCGGTGTGCTGCCGCTGCTGCTCGGTGCCGCGCTGCTGGTGTGGCCGCACCTCGCCGGCATGGACGGGCCCGCGGCCGATGGCGCGGCCACGCCGCAGCGGCGCCGCCGGCTGCTGCCGGCGCTGGTCGCGGCGGTCGGTGTCGGGCTGCTGCAGCTCGGCGGCCAGCTGTTGGCCGACCTGGCGGTGCCCGCGTCACTGCTGGTCGCGGCCGGGGTGGTGCTGCTCGCGCTCGGCCTTCCTCGGCTGCTCCCGCGCGGCGCCTTCCGGCTGGCCCGGGGCCTACCCACCGTGGTCGTCATGCGCGGCGTGCTGGCCGGCGCGTTCTTCGGCGCGGAGACGTTCCTGCCGCTGATGCTGGTCGAGCAACGCGGGCTGGCGACCACGCTGGCCGGCGCGTCGCTCACCGGGGCAGCGCTCACCTGGTCGCTGGGTGCCTGGCTGCAGGGCCGACCCGGCCTGCGCACCCCTCGCTGGGTGCTGCTCACCCTCGGCTTCGTCCTGGTGCTGACCGGCATCGGGCTGGCCGCGCTCGCAACAAGTCCGCACGTCCCCGCAGCGACCGCGGCGCTGGGCTGGGCCGTCGCCGGGCTGGGCATGGGCCTGGGCCTGACCTCCCTGAGCGTCCTCGTCCTCGAGCTGAGCGCGCCGGGGGAGCAGGGCGCGAACGCCTCGGCCCTGCAGGTCAGCGACGCGCTGGGCTCGATCGTGCTGATCGGTACCGCCGGCGCGATCTTCGCCGGGCTCGCCGGCGGTGGCGGCTCGCCGGGCGCAACGCCGTTCCTCGTGATCGACGCCGTGATGGCGACGGTCTGCGTCGGCGGGGCCCTGGTGGCGCACCGGGTGCGCCCCGCCGGCGACACGCGATAGCACGACCACTCGTCCGTACCGGGCATGCGGGGGACGTCGGCATGTCGGTCGGCGGGGCTCGCTAGCCTCGCCGGACCGATGAGTACCAGCGCCGCCTCCCACCTCTCGCCCGCCTTCCCTCTCCGCGCCCCCTGGGGGACCGCCAGCGCGCTGCGCGCCTGGCAGCAGGAGGCCGTCGACGCCTACCTCGCGCGCTCCGGCGCGCACGCACGCGACTTCCTCGCGGTCGCGACCCCGGGCGCCGGCAAGACGGCCTTCGCCCTCAAGGTCGCCAGCGAGCTGCTCGAGAAGCGCCTTGTCGACGCGGTCACGGTGGTGACGCCGACCGAGCACCTCAAGCACCAGTGGGCCGACGCCGCGGGCCGGGTCGGGATCGCCCTGGACCCGAGGTTCAGCAACGCCCAGGGCGCGGTCGGCGCCGACTTCACCGGCGTCGCGGTCACCTACGCGCAGGTCGCGGCGCACCCGCTGCGCCACCGCCGGCGTACCGAGACGGCCCGAACTCTCGTGGTCCTGGACGAGGTGCACCACGGTGGTGATGCCCTCTCGTGGGGTGATGCCGTGCGCGAGGCGTTCGACCCCGCGGTCCGCCGCCTCGCGCTCACCGGCACACCGTTCCGCTCCGACACGAGTGCGATCCCGTTCGTGACGTACGCCGCCGGGCGCGACGGCGTGCGCCGGTCGGCGGCGGACTACTCCTACGGCTACGGCCGGGCGCTCGCCGACGGCGTGGTGCGGCCGGTCATCTTCCTGTCGTACTCCGGGCAGATGCGCTGGCGCACCCGCGCCGGCGACGAGGTGTCCGCGACTCTCGGCGAGCCGCTGACCAAGGACCTGACCGCCGCGGCCTGGCGCACCGCACTCGACCCGCACGGCAACTGGATCCCGCAGGTGCTCGCGGCCGCCGACCGGCGCCTGACCGAGGTACGCCGAGGGGTACCCGATGCGGCCGGGCTCGTCATCGCCAGTGACCAGACCTCGGCCCGGGCCTATGCCGCGCGACTGCGAGCGCTCACCGGCGAGCCGCCGACGGTCGTGCTCTCCGACGAACCGGGCGCGAGTGCCCGCATCGAGGCGTTCCGCGACGGTGCGGACCGCTGGATGGTGGCGGTCCGGATGGTGTCCGAGGGTGTCGACATCCCGCGGCTCGCGGTCGGGGTCTACGCGACTTCGACGGCGACCCCGTTGTTCTTCGCGCAGGCCGTCGGCCGGTTCGTGCGGGCCCGGCGCCGCGGCGAGACGGCGTCGGTGTTCCTGCCGTCCGTACCGCTGCTCCTGCAGCACGCAGCCGAGCTCGAGCGGGAGCGGGACCACGCCCTCGACCGCCGGCCCAGCGACGACGAGGAGGACTTCTTCGCGCCGGAGGACGCGCTGATGGCCGCTGCCAACCGGCTGGACACCGAGGCGGGGGCCGACGAGCAGGCCTTCGAGGCGCTCGAGGCCGAGGCGACGTTCGACCGGGTGCTCTTCGACGGAGGCGAGTTCGGCACCCAGGCCGCGGTGGGGTCAGCGGAGGAGGCCGACTTTCTCGGGTTGCCCGGGCTGCTCGAGCCGGACCAGGTGGCCACGCTGCTGCGCGAGCACCAGCGGACCCAGCAGGCAGCCCGCGGCCGGCGCACGACCGCCGCCGGCACGGGCGACGCGGACCCGGCCCTGCACAAGGCGGTCCCCGCGCTGCGCAGGGAGCTCAACGGGCTGGTCGGGGCGTGGTTCCACCGCACGGGCATCCCGCACGGCGCCGTGCACGCCGAGCTGCGTCAGGCCTGCGGGGGACCGCCCGCCGCCCAGGCCACTGCGGCCCAGCTGCGGCAGCGGATCGACCTGATCAGGGCGTGGGCGCTGCGTCGCCGCTGAGGTCCGCATCGGACGCGGTGGTCACCGGCGGCAGGCTGGCCAGGTCGTCGGCCAGCACGAAGGTCTTGTCCAGGCCCGTCAACGTCAGGATCCGGTTCACGGCCCGGTTCGGCGCGACCAGCACGACGGAGCCGCCGGCGAGGTCGGCCCGGTGTGCCGTGGCGAGCAGCACCTTGAGCCCGGTGGAGTCCATGAAGGTGACTCCGCGCAGGTCCAGCACGAGGTGGACCGACACGTCCTTCAGGGCGGCCAGGGCGTGGTCGCCGAGCTCGGGGGCGGTCTCGAGGTCGACCTCGCCCGACACGGTTACCAGCGCACGCGTGGGACTGCTGGGTCCGTCGCCGGTCGGGTCGTCGAGGGCGCTCGTGGACAGCGCAAGATCCATGCCGTCTCATCCTCGGGTACGTCGG
>DATBDW010000074.1:0-3673 GCA_036269735.1 Actinomycetes bacterium | reverse complement strand
GTGCGCACCTCGCCCCAGGACAGCTCCGGGTGGGCGTGCAGGTCGCGCCGCAGCGCCACCAGGTCGTCGTACCGCGCCTTCACCCGCGCCCGAATGTCCGGCGGCACCAGCGAACTCACCGCGTGACCCTATCCCGCGGCGGCCGAAGGTCCGCTCAGAACGCGTCGGTGGGGTGGTGGACGCCCCAGACGCCGCGCAGGACGGTGCACACCTCGCCGACGGTGGCGCGGGCCCGCAGGGCGTCGTGCAGGGGGTAGAGCACGTTGTCGGTGCCCTCGGCGGCCTCCCGAAGGGCCGCCAGGGAGCGGGTGACCTCGTCGCTGTCGCGCTCGGCACGCAGCGCGGCGAGCCGCTCCCGCTGGGCCGCCTCGATCATCGGGTCCCCCCGCATCGGCTCGTAGCTCTCGTCGTCGGGCCGCTGGAACCGGTTCACCCCGACGACCACCCGCGCGCCGTCCTCGACCGACGTCGCAATCTCGTACGCCGACTGCTCGATCTCCCGCTTCTGGTAGCCGGCCTCGATGGCGGCGACCGCCCCGCCGAGCTCGGCGACGTTGTCCATCAGCTCGCGGATCTTGTCCTCGAGGGCATCGGTCATCGACTCGACGGCGTAGGACCCGGCGAACGGGTCGACCGTCGCGGTGAGGTCGGTCTCGTAGGCGAGCACCTGCTGGGTCCGCAGCGCCAGCCGCGCGGCCTTCTCCGAAGGGAGCGCGATCGCTTCGTCGTAGGAGTTCGTGTGCAGCGACTGGGTGCCGCCGAGCACCGCGGCCAGGGCCTGCACGGTGACCCGCACCAGGTTGACCTCCGGCTGCTGCGCGGTGAGCTGGACGCCTGCGGTCTGGGTGTGGAACCGCAGCATCAGCGACCTGGGGTCGCGGGCGCCGAACTCGTCGCGCATCATCTGCGCCCAGATCCGCCGGGCAGCGCGGAACTTCGCGACCTCCTCGAGCAGCGTGGTGCGGGCCACGAAGAAGAACGACAACCGCGGCGCGAAGTCGTCGACTGCCAGGCCGGCCGCCTGGGCGGCGAGCACGTACTCGCGTGCGTTGGCGAGAGTGAACGCGACCTCCTGCGCGGGCGTCGCCCCGGCCTCGGCCATGTGGTAGCCCGAGATGGAGATCGTGTTCCAGCGCGGGATCTCCTTCTGGCAGTAGGCAAATACGTCGGAGACCAGTCGCAGCGACTGCTTCGGCGGGTAGATGTAGGTGCCGCGGGCGATGTACTCCTTGAGCACGTCGTTCTGCACCGTGCCGGTCAGCTGGGACGGGTCGACGCCCTGCTCCTCGGCGACCAGTTGGTAGAGCAGCAGCAGCACCGCGGCCGGGGCGTTGATCGTCATGGACGTCGACACCTCGTCGAGCGGGATGCCGTCGAAGAGCGTCCGCATGTCGTCCAGCGAGTCGATCGCGACGCCGACCTTGCCCACCTCGCCGTGCGCCACCGGGTCGTCGGAGTCGTAGCCCATCTGGGTCGGCAGGTCGAAGGCGACCGAGAGCCCGCCGGTGCCGGCCTCGACGAGCCGGTGGTAGCGCTCGTTGGACTCCTTCGCGGTCCCGAACCCGGCGTACTGCCGCATGGTCCAGGGCCGGCCGGTGTACATCGAGGGGTAGACGCCGCGTGTGAAGGGGTAGCCGCCCGGCTCCCCCAGGCGGCTGGAGGGGTCGAAGGCGGCGAGCGCGTCCGGCCCGTAGACCGGCTGAATCGGCAGACCCGACTCGGACTCTCGCGACATGCCCACGGATGCTAGCCAGCCACCGCTCCGGCACCGTTAGCCTGCCCTCGATGACTGCGCGCGAGAGGTACGCCGGGGGCCTGGGCGCCCTCGTGCTCACAGCCGCCCTGCTCGCCGCCACGGCCGGGCCGGCCGCCGCCGACCCGGGCGCCGGTCCCGTCGGCGGGCCGGCCCTGGCGAGCACCGGTCTCGTGGTCGACGCGCCGGGGTCGCAGCCGCTGCCGAAGGTGAACGCCGCGGCGTACCTGCTCGCCGACCTCACCACCGGTGAGGTGCTCGCCGCCAAGGACCCGCACGGGCACCTGCGCCCTGCGAGCACGCTCAAGGTGCTGACCGCGATGGCCCTGCTGCCCAGGCTCGACCCCGGCACGGTCTACACCGCGCAGTGGGCCGACGCGAACGCCGAGGGCAGCCGCGCAGGCATCGTCCCGGACGCGACCTACACCGTCGGCCAGCTCTTCCAGGCGCTGTTCCTCGTCTCAGGCAACGACGCGGCCAGTGCCCTCGCCCACGCCGCCGGGGGCGTTCCGCAGACCGTGGCCGCGATGCAGTCGACCGCCCGCTCGCTCGGCGCGCTGGACACGACGGTCCGCAACCCGAGCGGGCTCGACGCGCCCGGGCAGTACACGTCGGCGTACGACCTCGCCGTGATCGCCCGCGCAGCGATGGCGCGAGCCGACTTCCGCGCCTACGTGACGACGGTCAAGGCCCAGTTCCCCGGCAAGATGCCCCAAGCCGGGCACGTGCGCAAGACCTTCCAGATCTACACGCAGGACCGGCTGCTGCTGAACTACCCCGGCGCGATCGGCATCAAGACCGGGTTCACGACCAAGGCCCGCGGCACCTTCGTGGGCGCCGCCAGCCGAGGTGGGCACACCCTGATCGCCACCGTCCTGCACAGCGGCACCGGCTGGGAGGACTCGGCGGCACTGCTCACGTGGGGCTTCCACAACCGGACGTTGGCCCGTCCGGTGGGCACCCTGCAGGCGGTGGCCCCGGCGACCACGGGCACGTCCGTGGCAGCCGGCCCGGTCCGCACCGCCCAGCACCAGGTGGCCGCGGCCGGCGCTGGCGGCGGGCTCCCCTGGTGGGTCACCGTGCCGCTCGGTGCGCTGCTCGTCCTCGTGCTGCTGCGGGCTCGGGTGCTCCTGGTGCGCCGGCGCCGCGCGGCCCGGCGCAGCCCCTACGGACGGCTCCCGGTCGCCCGGCGGGCCCCGCGGCGGGAACGCCTCTCGAGCAGGAGCGCGATCCCGGCGCCGGCCGCCGCGCCCAGCGCGACCCCACGCACGGTGCGGGTCCTCGGGCCGGAGGACGCCCCGCCGGGAGCCGTCACCGGCACCGGTTCGTAGTCGGCCGAGGACTCCCCTCGGGACGCCCGGGTGGCGGCCCACGACGCGGCGTAGGTCAGCACCCTGGAGACCAGGTTGATCCACACCAGCAGGCCGACGAGCACACCGAAGGTCGCGTAGAGCGGGTTGCTCGTCGTGCGGGCGATCAGGAACGTGCCGACCAGCTTGAGCGCCTCGAAGCCGACCGCCCCGAGCAGGGCGGCGGAGCGGATCTGGTGCCAGGAGATGTCCGCGCCCGGCAGTCGCGAGAACAGGATCGCCAGCATCATCGTGTCGACCAGCAGGGCCACGAGGACCGCGACCACCTTGAGCACCGCAGACGCGGTGAACGAGCCGGCCAGCCCGACGTGGCCCAGCGCGTACTGCGTGGCGTCGGTGGCGAGGGTGCTCACCGCGACCGAGGCGAGCAGCGCCACGCCGAGCAGGATCAGCACCAGGGCGTCGACAGTCTTCTTGCGCACTAGTGCCACCCGGCGGCGCTCGGTGCCGAAGATCCGGCGCAGCCCGGTGCGCAGGGCGTCCACCCAGCCGAGCCCGGCGTAGAGCAGACCGAGGATCCCGATCAGGCCGGCTCCCTTGCGGGCGTTGA
>DATBDW010000073.1:0-12009 GCA_036269735.1 Actinomycetes bacterium | reverse complement strand
CCTGCTCGAGGCGATGGCCGAGGAGCAGGTGTCCAGCGACGGCGAGACCCGGCCGCTCCCGCAGCCGTTCGTGGTGCTCGCCACCGACAACCCGATCGAGTACGAGGGCACGTACGCGTTGCCCGAGGCGCAGCTGGACCGATTCCTCCTGCGCGTATCCCTGGGCTACCTCTCGCTGGACGACGAGCAGGAGCTGCTCGCGCGCCGACTGCGCCACGGCTGGGCGCCGCCGCAGCTCTCGGCGGTCGTCGACACCGCGACCGTGCTCGCGATGCGCGCCTCCCTCGAGCTCGTCCAGGTCGAGACGTCCGTGCTGCGCTACGTCGCCTCGCTGGTGCAGGCCAGCCGCACGCACCCCCAGGTCACCGTCGGGGCGAGCCCGCGAGGCGGGCTGGCCCTGATTGCCCTGGCCCGCGGGCAGGCGCTGCTCGACCGCCGCGACTACGTCACCCCCGAGGACGTCAAGGCGGTGGCCGTGCCCGCTCTCGCCCACCGGATCAGCCTGCGTCCAGAGCTGTGGGTACGCCGGGTCACGTCCGCCGACGTGGTGGCGGACCTGCTCGAAGGCGTCGAGGTACCGCGCTGAGCACCGAGCCCGCCCCGACGGCGTACCGGCTGGTCTTCATCCCGACCCCGCGCCTGCGCCGGCTCGCGCTCATCGCCGGGCTCACCGTGGCCGGGGCAGTCGTCACCGCGCACGGTGAGCTGCTGGTGCTGGCCGTCCTCCCGCTGGTCCTGATGGTGACCGCGCCGCGGGCCGGGTTGCCGACCTCCGCGCAGGTGACCGCGACGCTGTCCGCTATGCGGTGCGTCGAGGACGACGAGGTCGAGCTCGTCCTGCGGATCCGGGCCGACGGCGTCGAGCGGGTCGACGCCGACCCGCTCCTGGCCGAGTGGACGAGCGGCCGGCTCGTGGAGCGCAGCCGCGACGGCCGGACCACGGTCGCGCGCTGGACCCTCGTACCCAGCCGGTGGGGGCGCCAGCAGGTCGGTCCCGTGCGATTGCTGTTGCTGGCGGGCGGTGGCTGCTACTCGGCCCGGCTCGACGTGCCCGTCGAGGACCTGGTGGTCTTCCCGGCCGCCGCCGCCCTGGCCCGTGCCGTCGCCCCCCACGAGCTCGCCGCTCCGCTGGGCGAGCACACCAGCCGCGCCGTCGGATCGGGTGTCGAGTTCGCCGGCGTACGTCCCTACGCGCCGGGCGACCGGCAACGTGACGTCGACTGGCGGACGTCGGCCCGCCACGGCGAGCTGTTCGTGCGCCAGTACGCCGCGGAGCGGGCCTTCGACCTCGTCCTGGTCCTCGACACCGCAGTCGACGCCGGCGAGGCCGGCCGCTCCAGCCTCGACCTCACGGTCCGCGCCGCGACCGGGCTGGCCCAGAGCTATCTGCGCGCGCACGACCGGGTCGGCGTGGTCACCTTCGGCGGGCCCCTGCACTGGCTCGCGCCCGCGACCGGCCCCCGTCAGCTGTTCCGGGTCTCCGAGGCGCTGATGTCGGTGCGCCCGGACGAGTCCGAGCAGGCGGCCGGAAACGTCGAGTTCGGCCTGGACCACCTGCCGCGAGGGATGCTGCCGCGGCGGGCGTTCGTCGCCCTGCTGACCCCGCTGCTCGACGACGGCCCGCTCGAGGCGGTCCGGATGATGCGCAACCGCGGCTTCGCCCCGCTCGTGATCGATGTGCTGAACAGCGACCCCGAGCTGCCGGCCGGGTCTCGGGCGGCCGCGCTGGCGCTGCGCGCGTGGCGGTTGCAGCGCGACTCGCTGTCGGTGGAGCTCGGCCGGCTCGGCGTCGCGGTGCTGGACTGGGACGGCGAGGCCGAGCTGACCGCCGGTCTCCAGCACGCCATGCGCGCCGCCCGGCCGGGGGCGCGGGTATGACCGTGGTCCGTTCGACCCTGCTGCACTCGACGTCGGGCCATTCCACTGTGTGGCGCTCGGCCCGCCGCGCGGGACGCGCGGTGCTCGTGACGCTGTTGGCCGGTGCGGTCCTCCTGGACGCCGCCCTGCCCGATCCCCACCGGGCGGTGCTCCTGCTGACCGGGCTCACCCTCGCGGCCGCCCTGGTGGCCGCCGTCACCCGCTGGCGCGTCGCCGGGACCCTGACCGTCATCGGGGCTACCTGCACCGTGCTGCTCGCCGGGGCGCTGGACGCCTCGGCGCTGCGGCCGGCGCAGCTCGTGCTGGACGCGGCCCTGCTCGTCGGGCTGGTGGGCGCGCTCTCGGCGAACGAGGACACCCGGGACCTGTCCGGCTCAGGGGACACCGTCCTGCGCGCTCCCCTCGGCCGGCGGGTCGGTCCGACGGCCGGTGGACTGGTCGCGGCTGGCGCAGTCGCCGTCACGGCCGCCCAGGACGTCGTACCCTCGGTGCCGTTGGTCCTCGCCGGCCTCGCGGCCGCCGTCGCCGCCCTGGTCCTGGCCGCGGGCGGCCATCGCGGCTGAGGGGGCCTGGGGCGGCCACAGCAAGGCTGGGGACAGTAAGGAGATCGTTATCTCGTGGCCCGACCGGGAGACCCCGGGTGATGTCAGACTCCCCCGACAGACAGGGGACGCGCGTCACAGCGGTCCGCACGTGAGCGCGAGGAGGACCCGTTGACCGTGGGTGAGACGACCGAGAGCGCGGAGGAGCAGGCGCCCGACGCGGGGAGCACCCCCCGGGCAGCGGCTCCGGCCAAGTCCGATCTGGCGGCGCTGGCCGACACGACGACCCGCATCCGCCGGGCCGTCGAAAGCGTCATCGAGGGCAAGCGAGAGGTGGTCAAGCTGGCCATCACCGTGATGCTCGCCGAAGGACACCTGCTGATCGAGGACGTCCCTGGTGTCGGCAAGACCATGCTGGCCAAAGCACTGGCCCGGTCCGTCGACTGCTCGGTGCGGCGGGTCCAGTTCACCCCGGACCTGCTCCCGTCGGACATCACCGGCGTCTCCATCTACAACCAGGAGCGACGCGAGTTCGAGTTCAAGCCCGGCGCGATCTTCGCCAACATCGTCGTCGGAGACGAGATCAACCGCGCCTCGCCGAAGACCCAGTCGGCACTGCTCGAGTGCATGGAGGAGCGGCAGGTCACCGTCGACGGCGAGACCTACGAGCTCGCGATCCCGTTCATGGTGCTGGCCACCCAGAACCCGATCGAGATGGAAGGCACCTACCCCCTCCCCGAGGCGCAGCGCGACCGGTTCATGGTCCGGATCTCGATGGGCTACCCCAACGAGCAGGCCGAGCTGACGATGCTCGACACCCACGGCAAGACCTCGCCGCTGGACACCCTGCAGGCGGTGTCCGACGCCACCGAGATCGCGGAGCTGATCCGCGTCGTCCGCGACATCCACGTCTCCGACCAGGTACGGCAGTACGCCGTCGACCTGGTGCTCGCGACCCGGTCGTCCTCCGAGCTGCGGCTGGGCGCCTCGCCGCGCGCGACCCTGCACCTCATCCGCGCCGCGCGCGCGGCCGCTGCCCTGGACGACCGCGACTACGTGCTGCCCGACGACGTGCAGGACCTCGCGGTGGCCGTACTGGCCCACCGGCTCCTGCCGACGGCCGAGTCGCAGATCGGCCGGCGGAGCACCGAGGACATCGTCGCGGACATCGTGGCCAACGTCCCGCTGCCCGCCGAGGCGCGCGCCCGACGGAACGGGTAGCTCCCACGACACGTCGTAGAGCAAGGTTGAGCCAGCACCACACCGGACGGAGACCCATCTCGTGCGCGACGCTCTGCAGGGTCTGACGACCCGCGGCCGGTCGTTCGTTGCCGCCGGGTTCGCGGTACTGATCGCGTCGATCGCGACGTCGCAGAAGGACCTGCTTCGGGTGTCGATCCTGCTGCTGGCGCTGCCCATCGTCAGCGCGCTGGTCGTTGCTCGCACCCGGTACCGGCTCTCGTCGCGGCGCCGGCTCAGCTCGGCCCGCACCGCGGCGGGCCAGGAGTCGGCGGTCACGCTGCGCCTCGACAACATCTCCCGGCTGCCGACCGGCCTGCTCCTCGTCGAGGACAAGGTGCCCTACGTGCTCGGGTCGCGGCCGCGGTTCGTGCTCGACCGGGTCGAGCCCCGCGGTCGGCGTGAGGTCACCTACACGGTGCGCTCCGACGTGCGTGGCCGCTACAGCCTCGGCCCGCTCACGATCCGGCTGACCGACCCGTTCGGGATGTGCGAGCTGCAGCGCTCGTTCAGCTCCCGCGACACCCTGGTCGTCACCCCCCAGGTGCACCAGCTCCCACACGTCGCGCTCGCCGGTGAGTGGACCGGCAGCGGCGAGAGCCGCGCCCGCTCGCTGGCCAGCGCCGGCGAGGACGACGCCGGTGTCCGCGAGTACCGGGTCGGTGACGACCTGCGTCGGGTGCACTGGCGTTCCACGGCGCGACTGGACAAAGTGATGGTCCGCCGCGAGGAGCAGCCGTGGCAGGCGCGGGCCACCGTGCTGCTCGACTCGCGCTCGACCGCCCACGGTGGCGAGGGGCCGGGCTCTTCGTTCGAGTGGAGCGTGTCCGCCGCGGCTTCGGTCGGCGTACATCTCGTGCGCTCGGGCTACCACGTGCGCTTGGTCACGGACACCGGCGCGAACCTCGAGGGCACCAACCTCAGTGTCGACGGCGGAAGCAGCGACGTCGAGGGCGCGCTGCTCGACGCGCTCGCCGTCATCGAGATGTCGGCAGGCGAGAGCCTGCGCGACGCGGGCACGTCGTTACGGCGCGGGGGCGGCGAGGGACTCGTGATCGCGGTGCTCGGGTCACTGGAGCTGGAGGAGACCCGGATGCTGGCCCGGCTGCGGCACGGGTCGACGGCTGCGGTGGCGATCCTGCTGGACACGAACACGTGGAACATCGGCCCGACGGCCCGCGCCGGGCACCGCACCGACCAGCAAGGTGCGACCGATCTGCTCCGCGCCTCCGGGTGGCGGGTCCTGCGGGCCAAGGCCGGCGACGCCCTGCCGGACCTGTGGGCCGACGCGGGTCGCCCCGGTTCGGCGTCCTCGCGCATCCTGTCCGCGACGGCGAGGTCCTGAGATGCGTACGGGGTCACTGCGGATGCCGGTGTTCGCCGGGCTCGCGACCCTCACGGCCGCGATCTGTCTCGGCCCGGCGTTCCTCACCGGTGTCTGGTTCCTGCCGACGGCCTTCGCGATCCTCGTCGTCGGTGTGGGGTGTGAGGTCGCGCGGCGGACGGCAGCGTCGCGCGCGACGGTGCCGTTCGGCGGCCTCGCCGCGCTCGCCATCTACCTGCTCCTGCGCTACGCGCACGACCAGGCGCTGTTCGGCATCATCCCGTGGACCGACTCGTTCGACCACGTCGGCAAGCTGGCCTCGGCCGGCAAGGCCGACATCAACCGCTACACCGCCCCGATCGGCGTCTCCCCGGGCATCGAGCTGCTGACCGTCGGTGGGGTCGGCCTGGTCGCCGTAGCGGTGGACACGCTGGCGGTCACCTTCCGCCGCGCGGCGCTGGCCGGCCTGCCGCTGCTCGTGCTGTACACCGTGCCGACAGCGGTCGCGCCGGGCGGCGTCAGCTGGGTGGCCTTCGCCCTGGCCGGCATCGCCTATCTCGCGCTGCTCCTCGCCGAGTCGCGCGAGCGGGTCAGCCGCTGGGGTCGTCCGATGCGCTACAGCGCGGCCCGGGCGAACTTCGTCCCCGAGGCCGACACCGCGCCGCTGAGCCAGGTGGGTCGGCGGGTCGGCGCGACGGCTCTCGGGCTCGCTCTCGTCGTACCTGCCCTGCTGCCCAACGTGTCGGCGAGCGCCTTCGGCTTCGGCGGCGGCGCGTTCGGCCGGGGCGGTGGTGGGGGGTCGAACAAGGTCTCGGTCATCAACCCCTTCCTGCAGCTGGGTGAGAACCTGCGTCAGGGCGACAACACGACCGTGATCCGTTACAGCGGCAAGGCGACCTATCTCCGACTCGTCGGCGACGACCAGTTCACCGGCGACGTCTGGAAGCCGCGCAACCTCACGGTGTCGCGCGACAACAACGACGTCGAGAAGGGCCTGTCCACGCCGCCCGGGCTGAGCGGAACGGTGTCGACCACCAAGCGCCACTACCGGATCGATGTGTTCGACCTCGACGAGCAGTGGCTTCCACTGCCCTATCCGGCCAAGCGCGTGTCGAACATCGACGGCACCTGGCTCTACGACGGGTCGACGTTCAACGTGTTCGGTGAGAACAGCTCGACGCGCCAGATCAGCTACCAGGTCACAGCTCTCTCGGTGAACCCCACGCCCCAGCAGCTCGCCTCGTCGTCGGCGGTCGAGCCTTCTTCGGTACGCCGTTACCTCGACCTGCCGCAGAACATGGACCCGACGATCGAGGACAAGGCCGACGAGATCACCAAGGGGCTGGCGACCAACTACGACAAGGCCCTGGCGATCCAGAACTACCTGCGGGACCCGACGCTGTTCACCTACTCGCAGACCGTCGACGCGACGGTCGGCGACAGCGGCAGCGCGTCGGCGATCGCGTCCTTCCTGCAGAGCAGGCGCGGCTACTGCGTGCAGTTCGCCTCGACGATGGCCGTGATGGCCCGGCTCCTGCACATCCCGTCGCGGGTCGCGGTCGGCTTCGCGGCCGGCGCGCCCGACGGCAGTGGCCGCCACCTCGTCGGGCTGCACGACGCGCACGCGTGGCCGGAGCTCTACTTCCCGGGCGTCGGCTGGGTGCCCTTCGAGCCGACGCCGGGCGGCCCGGCCTCGGCACCGCCGTCCTACGCGAACCAGCAGCCTGGTGCCGGGGCGCAGCCGACATCGTCGTCCTCGACGGACACCCTCGGCCGGGGCACAGCGGGGGCTGCCGGCCAGCCGACCTCGGCCCCGCGCACGCCGCAAGGACCACTGAAGGGCACTGGCAGCGGCGGCGGCAAGGTCGGTGCCGGCCCGGTGCAGCTGCCGATCGTCCCGGTCCTGATCGTGCTCGCGGCGCTGGTCCTGCTCGCTGTACCGGGGCTGACCCGCCTCGTTGTACGGCGGAGCCGCTGGCGGCACGCGTCGACCGCGAGCGCGCAGGCCCTGGCCGCGTGGACCGACCTGCAGGACACCCTCGTCGACTTCCACTACCACTGGGACCCGGCGGACCCGCCGCGCCGGGGTGCCGCCCGGTTGGCCGCCGATCGTCATCTGGTGGGCGAGGGCCAGCAGGCACTGGGCCGGATCGCGAGCGCGACCGAACGGGCCCGCTACGCCCCGGAGATGTCGCCGGTCGGTGACCTGCGTGCCGACGTAGGCACGGTCCGGTCCGCACTGGCCGACGGGTCCAGCCGATGGGGCCGGTGGCGGGCCCGGTTCCTCCCCCGGTCCACCCGAGCGGTGGCCGCCCGGATCGGCGACCTCTTCGCGGACGGGCTGGACGCGGTGGACAACCTGGTCACCGCGGTCACCACCCGCCGGCGCCTGCGCCGCACCTGACCCGCTCCGCCTCGCGCCGTCGATCACGTAAACGTGATCGACCATCGCCTTGCACGGCGTGCAACCCGTGGGAGGCGGCAGTGGATCACGTAAACGTGATCGCCGGCATCGCGGGGCGTTCGGGCAGCGGGCGGTGCCTGGGGCGAGCGGTGACGGTGGGCGGGGCTGGATTGGGGTCAGCGGCCGTTGTCGTCGCGGCGGCGGTTCCAGCGCTCTTCGACGCGCGCCATGAAGCCGCCGTGGCCGCGGGCCTTGCGCCCTCCGGCCGCCGGGTGCGGTGCCCGCCGGACCCCGCTGGGGTCGACGACGCCGAGCTGCGCCGCGGCGCTGACGGCCCGGTAGCTGGTCACCGCGAAGAACGCGCTGGCCAGCATGAGCAGGAATCCGAGAACGCTGACGATGATGATCTGGGCGACCAGGCCGGTCATCAGCAGCACGACGCCGATGACGAAGCCGAAGCCGGCCAGCAGGACCCGGCGGCGGAAGTTGCTGCGGGGATCCTTGCCGCGCAACGAGGATGCGAACTTCGGGTCCTCGGCGTAGAGGGCCCGCTCCATCTGCTCGAGCAGTCGCTGCTCGTGCTCAGAGAGCGGCACGGATCCTCCTCTGGGGCCCCAAATGCTGCTTCGGCGTCGCCGCCGTACGCAAAGGATATGCGCCCGGACCGCGGGATGAAACCCGGACGGGAAAGCCGGGGCTTTCGACCCGGTGTGGACGACCGGGTTTCGTCAGTCCAGGTTGCCCCGGGAGGGAGTCGCGGCGGGCGGCTCGGCGGACGGGTCCACGAGGCTGGCCGGGCGCACGACGCCCTTGCCGAACCGGCGTACCGCGCGGTCGGCGGCCTGCTCGGCCTCCCGGCGGCCGTGGCTGCGCTCTCCGAGCAGCAGCTGTCGGGGCGCCGTCTCGGACGTGACCAGTCCCTCGACCCGGATGCCGACCAGCCGCAGCCTGGCCCGGTCCAGCCCCAGTGCCTCGTACAAGGTGCGGGCGGTGCCGTAGAGGACCGCTGCGACGTCGGTCGCCTCGGGCAGCGTGCGGGCCCGGGTGATCGTGGTGAAGTCGGCGAACCTGATCTTGACGCTGACGGTGCGCCCGGCCAGCCCGGCGGTCCGCAGCCGCGTCGCCGTGCGCTCCGCGAGGCGCAGCAGCTCCCGGCGTACGACGTCGGGATCGTCCACGTCGCGGCTGAAGGTCTCCTCCGCGCCGATGCTCTTGTCGGGCTCGTGCGGGACCACCCGGCGCTCGTCGCGCCCCCAGGAGAGGGCGTAGAGGTGCGAGCCCGCCGCCTGGCCGAGGGCCCGGACGAGGGTGCGTTCCGGGGTGTTCGCGATGTCGCCGACGGTGTGCAGACCCAGCCGGGTCAGCGCCTGCTCGGTCTTCTCCCCCACGCCCCACAGCGCGCCCACCGGGAGCGGGTGCAGGAAAGCAACGACCTCCGCGGCCGGGACCACGATCATCCCGTCGGGCTTGGCGCGGGTCGACGCGAGCTTGGCCACGAACTTCGTGGTCGCGACGCCCACCGAACAGGTGATGCCCTGCTCGTCGGACACCCGGTCGCGGATGAGCTGCCCGATCTCGGCCGGCCGGCCGAGGCGCCGGCGGGCCCCAGACACCTCGAGGAACGCCTCGTCCAGCGAGAGGGGCTCGACCAGCGGGGTGACCGACCGGAAGATCTCCATCACCCCGGCGGACACCTCGGAGTAGAGGCCGGGACTGGGCTCGACGACGGTGGCCTGCGGGCACAGCCGCCGGGCCCGGGACATCGGCATCGCCGAGTGCACGCCGTAGCTGCGGGCCTCGTAGGTCGCGGACAGCACGACCCCGCGCGAGCCGCCGCCGACGATGACCGGCGTCCCGCGCAGCTCCGGGCGGGCGATCAGCTCGACCGAGGCGTAGAACGCGTCCATGTCGACGTGCAGCACGGTGCAGCCGTCGTCGTCACCGGGCGGCCCGGACGGCGGGCCGGGACGGTCCAGCTGCTGGCTGCGGCTCACGTCACGCCCCGTCTAACGCGCCGACTGAAACGTTCGGCAGGCCGAGTCGGACATATCGCCTGTCGAACGTTTCACTCGGCGGGGTGAGGTCGCAGGGCACGGACGTGCAGCTGGGTGGCGAGGGCACGGAACTCCGGCAACGCCGCGGTCGCGACTTCCAGGTCCACCAGGGCGTCCACCGCACCCGGCTCGCCGTCCACCAGGGTTCCGGGCACCAGGTCGCTGACGGTACGGACGCCGTGCACTGCCGCCACCGACAGGCCGGCGGCCGCGAGCAGCCCGGCGAGGTCGGCCTCGGTGAACCGCCGCGGCAGCGGGTCGCCCGGTCCCCATCGACCGTCGGGGTCGGCCAACGCGGTGCGGGCCTCGGCGAACCGGCCGGCCACCGCCCGGGCCAGCACGGCGGCGTACCGGGAGGCGACGAGCAGGCTGAGCGTTCCGCCGGGTCGCAGCACCGCGACCACCGCGGCCAGTGCCTCCGCCGGGTCGTCGACGTGCTCGAGAACCCCGTGGCAGAGCGCGAGGTCGGCGCTGGCCGGGTCGACGACGTCGAGCAGGCCGGCCGCGTCGCCCTGGACGGCGCGGACGTCGACGCCCGCCTCGCCGGCGCGGCGCTGCAGCGCGGCCAGCGCGTCGGGGCTGGGGTCGACCACGGTGACCCGGTGACCGAGCACGGCGAGGGGGACCGCGAACCCTCCGGTGCCGCCGCCGACGTCGAGGACGTCGAGGACCGCGGGGGCTTCGGCGGTGCCGCCGGCCAGCGAGCGCAGCTCGGCCCAGACCACCGCGGTGCGCGGGGTGCGGGTGCTGCGGTCGAGGCCGTCCGCGGGGCTCGTGGGCGCCCCGGCCGAGGTCCTCCCGGGCGCTGACATGGGGTCAGGCTACTGAGCCGCGCCGACGCCGGCCCGGTCATCCGCCCGAGCTGCCCGGGCTGGAGTGCCACAGCTTGCGGGGGGCCGGCCGGGACGTCCGCGCGCCCTCCTTGCGGGCGACGGTCCTGGTGTCGCTGGTGTCGTCGCCGGGTGGCTTGAGGTCGGAGTACGGCGACTGGCGGAACCCGCTCGGGTGCACCAGGACCCGGCGGGTCCCCTCCGCGGAGCCCGGCCCGTTGGCCATCCCGCCGGCCGCGTGGCCGCCGACCTCGCGCGGTTCGTACACGGTTGGTGCGGACCCCGTCGGCGGGCGGGTCATCACCGGGCGGGTCGAGCGGCTCTCGGCCGCTCCGGTCACCGAACGGTCGGTCACCGCTCCGGTCGCAGCCATCACCTCGGCCACCGCGTCCAGCCCGCCGGCCTGCCAGGCGGCGTGCAGCTCGGGCAGCTCCCAGCACCCGGTGGCCCGCAAGGACACCCCGCGCGGACCGGTCCGCCGGACGTGACCGCGGATGACGAGCAGCCACGAGTGGAACAGCGTCGCGGCGTAGGGACCTTGGGCGTCCTCGAAGAAGGTCGCGTCCACCGGACCGCGGGCGTCGTCCAGGGTGACGAAGACGACCCGCTTCCCGGACCGGATCGGCGGGGTCTGGGTGGCGACCTTCACCCCCGCGACGAGCACCTCGGCCTGGCTACGGCGGCGCACCAGGTCCGGTGCCCGGGTGACCTGTAGCGCGGCGAGGAACGGCTCGTAGAAGTCGACCACGTGGCGGGTGGCGTCCAGCCCGAGGACCTCGAGCTCGGCCCGCACCAGCTCGGCGGAGGTGAGCTCGGGCAGCCCGCTGGGCTCGACCGAGCCCGGCGCGTCGTCGAGGTCCAGGGCCAGCTGCACCGGGGCCGCCACCACCGGCCGCGCGGCCTGGGACTGGCGGGCCGCCAGCGTCCGTACGTCGGGCCGTTCCACCGTGGTGAGCTCCTCGCCGCTGGCCACCGCGAGCGTGATGTCGGTGCGCCCGGAGCCGGCCGCGAGCACCCCGGCTCGCGGCGTCGTGCGGCGGGCCCGGCCGCCGCCGCGCGCCACCGCGCGGGTCCACCGGTCCAGCTCGCCGACCTGCAGCAGCAGATCGCGCCGGGTGAGCCGGCCGACGCGGGGCCGCCCCGTGCTCGACGTCCCGGTCACCACCGACCCCAGGGCGTAGAGCGAGTCGAACGCCCCGGTCAGCACCAGCCGCTCGACCACCGGCCGGGACACCGAGGCCCGGTGCCAGAAGTCGGCCAGCGAGCCGTAGGGCCGGCCGGCCACGACCCGCGCGACCTCGGCCTCGGAGATGCCCTTGACCTCGGACAGCGCGAGCCGGATGCCGTAGTCCCCCGCCCGCGTTTCCGCCGACTGAAACATTCGGCAGGCCGAACCGGACATATCGGTTGCCGAACGTTTCAGTTGCGGTGACTCGTCGAGGCTCAGTTGCGGTGACTCCTCGAGGCGTTCGACGCGGTAGGTCGCGTCCGAGCGGTTGACGTCCAGCGGCAGCACCGCGATGCCGAACTGGCGGGCGTCGTCGAGGATCAACCGCTTCGGGTACATGCCCGGGTCGTGGGTCAGCACCCCGGCCAGGAAGTGCGCCGGCCAGTGCGCCTTGAGCCAGGCCGACTGGTAGGTCGGCAGCGCGAACGCCGCCGCGTGCGCCTTGCAGAACCCGAACGAGGCGAACGCCTTGAGCACCTCCCAGACCCGGTCGACGGTGGCCTTGTCGTA
>DATBDW010000072.1:0-2293 GCA_036269735.1 Actinomycetes bacterium | reverse complement strand
CGTCGTAGCCGAGGCGGGGCAGGGCCTGCGCGACCGCCTTGCCCTGCGGGTCGAGGATCTCGGGCTTGAGCATGACGTCGACGACGACGCGGGCCATCCGGGCGCTCCAGCGGGTCACGTGCAGGCGAGTGCGGGCGGTGCGCCCAGCCTATCCGGCCGGACGGCGGCCGCCGTCGCAGGCGCGAGACGCTGTCAGGTGATCCGCAGGTGGGTGGTGCCCCGGTAGTAGCCGCTGTGCGACGCCGTCACCAGCTTGGTGCCGGTGTGCGTGCCCTTCGGCACCGTGATCGTCGCGACGCCCCTGGCGTTGGTGAGCGCGTGGTGCCCGGCGACCCTCACGCTGGCGCCCCTGACCGGCGTACCCGCATCGGTGACGTGGAAGGTCACCGGGTGCGCCGAGGAGCTGGCGACCTTGTGCGGCGTGCGGGTCACCGAGAGACCGGGGAGCACCTGGGTGTGGATCAGCCGCGGATCCGTCCCCGCGGCGTCCGGGTCGAAGTTGGCGACCAGGTCGAGCAACCCGTGCGCGGCGTCGCCGTCCTGGCTCCAGACGGTGCCCGCCGACGGCAGAGCCACGTGGCGCACCGCCCCGAACCGCGTCACGGCCGGGTTGGTGCGCACCGCGAACACGTCCCGGCTGCTGTTCGGCCACCAGAACACCCAGAGCCGCCCGCCGGGCGCAGCGGCAAGGCCCACCCGGCCGGCATTCCCCGAGGTTGGCACCGCGAGAGCGGAGGGCGCACCGACGCGCCACAGCGAGACGCCGGTGCAGGTCGGGTAGCCGTGGCAGTACGCCGCCCAGACACCGCTCGCTCCCGGCCGGCCGGTCAGTGCCACGGCCTGGTCCGGCGGGCGGCTGTTGACCGCGCCGGCGTACGTGGTCGCCGACCCCGGCGCCTGCGCAGGCGTACCCGGGCTGGGCGAGATCTGCTGGACGAAGATGCCCTGGGCCGAGGAGTTGGAGTACCAGCCGAGGGAGACCGCACCGGTCACCGAGTCGCCCGCCAGCGACGTGTCGTAGGCGCAGCAGTCGGTGCCGCCGCCGCTGGACACGTTCGACAGCGCCATGTCCGCGACCGAGGCGTCGGTCCCCCTGTGCACGTAGAGCGCGCCGTTGATCGACCAGGACGACCACATCGTGCCGCCCGCGAAGGTCGCGCCGGTGCCGTAGGACGCGTAGGCCGTGGTGCGGTCGCCCAGCGGGGTCGGCGGGGCGTAGATCGTGCCGCCGTCCGAGCTCGGCGAGGTCCACAGCCGGCCGTCGTTGCCGGGGCCGATGCCGGCGTACACCAGCCGGAGCTCGCCGCCGGGGATCTGCACGGCCTTGGGGTCGTCGATGAGCGACTGCAGGCCCGGCCCCACCGGGTGGCTGGCCGCGGACAGTGACCCGTTGGCCCCGACGGCGACCTCGTCGATCTGCGGCGCGCTCGGGTTCGCGTCGTCGTGGTAGACGACGTGCAGCCGGCCGTCGGTGCCCCGGGCAACGTCGGGCTGGTCGATGATGCCGAGCTTCCCGGTCGAGATCGTCGTCCAGTGGCCGGCGGTCCCGGCCTGCGCCGCGCCGGCGGTGACGGTGCCGCCGACGGCGAGTGCGAGCAGTGCGGCGGCGGACAGCGCGAGAACACCCCGAGGTCGTGTCATGCGGACACCGTGCTCGCGCTCGACGGCGCTGTCGGGGAGGTTCGGCATTTGTCCGGTTGGTCCGGTTGTCGTGTCTCCGGCGGCGCGCCGGGCACCGCTCGCATCGCTGCTCATATCGCGGACGACGGCCGGACCGTGATCGCAGCCGCTTACGATCGCGCGCATGAGCGCTCGCCGCAGTCGTCGTACCCTCGTCCTCCTCACCGCCGTCGCCGCACTGGCCACGGCGTGCGCGCCACAGAGCGACGGCGGCAACGACGCCGGTACGTCGAACAGCCCCACCGCGTCCGGCACGTCGAGCGCCTCGGCGTCTATCGACCCGTGCGCGAAGGACAGCCTGCAGACCTTCGCGCCCGGCAAGCTGACGCTCGCGACCGACAAGCCGGTCTACGAGCCGTGGTTCGTCAACGACAAGCCGGAGAACGGCAAGGGCTTCGAGGGGGCCGTGGCGGCCGCGGTCGCGCAGAAGCTCGGCTACACGCCCGACGAGGTGACGTGGACGCGCGTCGGGTTCAACAGCGTCTTCAAGCCGACGCCGAAGAACTGGGACTTCGACATCAACGAGTTCTCCATCACCGAGCAGCGCAAGCAGGCCGTCGACTTCTCCTCCGGCTACTACGACGTGTCCCAGGCCGTCGTGACGACGAAGGGG
>DATBDW010000071.1:0-7371 GCA_036269735.1 Actinomycetes bacterium | reverse complement strand
GGGTTCGGTTGCGCATCGCGCCCGCCTTCTGTGTCCCGTCCCGGGAAGATCCCGGAACGCGTGTCTGGCGAGCCCGGGTACGGACCCGCGTCGGATCAACCCCAGCACGGGGGTATGACAATCGCAACCCGGCCGACGGACCGGAGTGCGCCGATCAGGTCACGATACGGAGACGGCCCGGTCCGCGTCGCGCTCGGTACTCACGGCGGGTGACGCGTCGGCTGCGGTCGGCGTCGACCGGCCACGGCGCCGCCGCTCGTGGCCGGGGGTCACCAGATGCTGGACGAGGGCCAGGACGCCCTCCACGACCAGCGCCAGCGCGGCCACCAGGATGCCGCCCGCCATGATCTGCGGCCGGTCCTGCTGGCCGAAGCCCTCGTTGATGATGACGCCGAGTCCCCCGCCGCCCACGAGGGCTGCGAGCGTCGCGGTGGCGACCACCTGGACGGCGGAGGTCCGAACCCCGGCCGCGATCAGCGGTACGGCGAGAGGCAGCTCGACCTTGAAAAGCACCGATCCGCCCGACATGCCCATGCCGCGGGCGGCCTCCACCACGTCGGGGTCCACCGCCCGGATGCCGACGTAGGTGTTGGTCAGCAGCGGCGGCATCGCGAAGACCGCGAGCGCCAGGATCGTGGCCCGGTTGCCGAAGCCGATCGCCGTCGCCGCGAAGATGGTCAGCAACGCCAGGGTCGGAACGGCGCGCGACACGTTCGTCACCGCCACCGTGAACCCTCCGCCGCGCCCGGTGTGACCGAGCACAAACGCGAGGGGCAGCGCCACGATCGCGCCCAGCAACACCGCGGTGAACGAGATGTAGAGGTGCTCGGCGAGGCGGTGCGGGACGCCGTCGGGCCCCTGCCAGTTCAGCGGGTCGTTGAGCCAGACGATGGCGCCGTGGAGGAGGTTCACGACCGGCTCCGCGACCACGGGGTCATCAGGCGGGTGGCCCCGGCCAGCGCCAGGTCGAAGGCGAGCCCGAGCGCGACCGTGAGCAGCGAAGCTGTCACGATCTCGGCCCGGTAGGTGTTGTTCTGGAAGCCGCGCAGGAGGAGCTGGCCCAGACCGCCGTACCCGATGATCGCGCCGACCGTGACGAGGGCCACCGTGGAGACGGTGGCCACCCGGACGCCCTCCATGATCGTGGGCAGCGCGACCGGCAGCTCGACCCTCCAGAGCATCCGGGCCCGGCCGTAGCCCATCCCGATCGCCGACTCGCGCACGTCCTCGGGCACACCCTGGAGGCCGGCCAGCATGTTGCGCACCAGGACGAGCAGGGCATACAGGACGAGCCCGACAACGACCGTGCGCTGGCGCAGCCCGAAGAAGTCGAACGGCGTGATGAACGCGAACAGGGCGAGCGACGGGATCGTGTAGAGGACGCCTGTCAGGCCCAGCACCGGGCCGGCGAGCCGCCGGAAGCGGTAAGCGAGCAGCGCCAGTGGGAAGGCGATCACGATCGCGATCAGCACCGACTCGACGGTGAGCTCGATGTGCTGGATGAGGGCGGCCTTCAGGTCGGCCGAGTTGTCCTGCACGTACTGCCAGGAGAACCATGGGTTGGACGGCTCGTCCGCGGCGAATACTCGACCTGCGACGTGCACGAGCACCGCGCCGGACGAGAGGACCACGGGTGGACGCTACCCCGCAGACGATGATCCGGCTCGAGGGCGTCGGCAAGACCTACGACGACGGCACGGTGGCCGTGCACGAGCTGGACCTCGATGTGCCGGAGGGCGAGACCGCGGTCCTGGTCGGCCCCTCGGGATGCGGCAAGTCCACGACGCTGAAGATGGTCAACCGGCTCATCGAGCCGACCACCGGTCAGATCCTGTTCGACGGCGAGGACGTCACGCACGTCGACCCGGTCAAGCTGCGGCGGCGGATGGGCTACGTCATCCAGCAGACCGGGCTCTTCCCGCACCAGAACGTCGCGGCCAACGTGGCCACCGTGCCCAGACTGATGGGCTGGGACCGCAAACGGGTCGATGCGCGGGTGACGGAGCTGCTCGACCTGGTCGGTCTCGACCCTGGTCGCTATGCCAAGCGCTACCCGCACCAGCTGTCCGGCGGGCAGCGCCAGCGGGTCGGCGTCGCGCGGGCGCTCGCGGCCGATCCGCCGGTGCTCCTGATGGACGAGCCGTTCGGCGCGGTCGACCCGATCGTCCGCGAGCGGCTCCAGGGCGAGTTCATCCGGCTGCAGCGCGAGCTGCGCAAGACGGTGCTGTTCGTCACCCACGACCTCGACGAAGCGGTTCGCATGGGCGACCGGATCGCGGTCTTCTCCGAGGGGGGTCACCTCGAGCAGTACGACGCCCCGAGCCGGCTGCTCGGCGCGCCGGCCACCGACTTCGTGGCCAGCTTCGTCGGCAGCGACCGCGGGCTCAAGCGCCTCTCGGTGACGACCATCGAGGAGCGTGACCTCGAGCACCCGCCGGTGGTGCATATGGACGACCGCGTCGCCGCAGCCACTGCTGCCCTGCGGGCCGCGGACGCCCGGTGGGGCGTGGTCCTCGACGGGCAGGACAGCCTGCACGGCTGGATCTCCGCCGAGGAGGCCGGCGACGCCACCGTCGCCGACCGCGCCAAGCGGATGGAGGCGTGGCTGCCGGTCGGCTCGTCACTGAAGGCGGCGTTCGCCGAGATGCTGCAGTACGACGCCGGCTGGGTCGCGGTGCTCGACGGTGACCGCTATGTCGGGGTGCTCACCCCGGCGACGCTGCACGAGGCGCTGCGCCGGTCGGTCGACTCCGATGTCCTCGGGATCGACCCCGACGACGTCCAGCTCGAGACCGTCCCCACCGCCTGACGGCGCGAAGAGCTGTCAGGCGCTGGACGCCACATAGGGCGACCAGCGGCTGACAACCTTGGCGCTAGGCGCGGGCGGCGGGGATCTCGTCCTCGGAGGCGGCGGGCGGCACCCGGCAGGAGCGTTCGAGGAGCAGCCCAGCCACGGTGAGCGCCACCGCGAAGAGCAGCGCCGTGGCGCAGAGGACGGCCCGCTCGCGGCGCGCGTCGAACTCGAGGTCGGGCAGCAGCACGACCAGGTAGCCGGCGTACAGGCCCCCGACGATCGGGCCGACGTGCGCGCTGGCCTTGCCCAGAACTGCCATCCGCGCCATCGACAGGGGATGCGGCCGCCGGCCCGGGGTCCGCAGCCGGGACCGCAACCCCAACCAGGTCACCAGGACGACCACCGCGAGGGCGGCGACCCCGGCCGGCGCAGTCCACGTCAACGGGGGCAACGTGTGCCCGTGGTCGGACATCACGCGGAGCAGGCCCCACGTCACCGCGGCAACGACGACGAGGAGGGACACCAGCGTGCCGATCCGGGTCGGCTTCATGCGGGCACCACGAGGTCGAGGTCGTCGCGCCGCCGTACGCCGCTCGTGCCGAGCCGTCCGACCAGGTCCGCCACCGCGCCGGCGCCCGGGAGCACGGCTGCCGCGTCGACGTCGAGCCACGGGACGAGGACGAAGGCCCGCTCCGCGGCGCGCGGGTGCGGGACCTGCAGGTCCGGGTCGGCGACCTCGAGGTCGCCGACGGCTATCACGTCGACATCGAGAGTGCGGGGCCCCCACCGCACGTCGCGGACCCGGCCGAACGCGTTCTCCACGGCCAGCGCGCGCTCGAGCAACGTGCGCGGCCGGTGCGGGCCCTCGGCGACGAGGACGGCGTTGAGGTAGTCGGCCTGCTCCGGCCCGCCGACCGGGTCGGTCTCGTAGACCGGCGAGACTCCGATGATCCGCAGTGCCGGGGTGTCGGCGAGCGCGTCCACCGCACCCTGCAGCATCTCGAGCCGGTCGCCGAGGTTGCTCCCGAGCGACAGCACGATGCGGCGGACCGACTCGCTCCCCGCGACGGTCACGACCGGCCCCTGACGAGGGTCACCGAGACGTCGGAGAAGGGCACGCCGACCGGCGCCTCGGGCTTGTGCACGGTCACCTCGACCTCGTCGACCACCGGATAGGACAGGGCGAGGTCGGCGACGCGTTGGGCGAGCGTCTCGATGAGGTCGACGGGATCCCTCTCGATCGCGGCGACGACCTTCTCGGCGAGCTCGCCGTAGTGGACGGTCGCGGTCACGTCGTCGCTGGCCGCCGCCGGGGCAAGGTCGAGGTGCAGTACGACGTCGACCACGAACGGCTGGCCGGTGCGGCGTTCCTCGGCGTACACGCCGTGGTGGCCGGTCGCGCGGATGCCGCGAACGGTGATCCGGTCCGAGATCGGGGGTGTCACGGCTCGATCTCCGCCTCGCGGGTCAGCACCGGCGACGCGTGATGCAGCCACATCCGCCAGCCGAGCGGCGTCCGCCGCAGGACGTTGGTCGCCACGGCCCGACCGCCGGCCAGCCCCGGTACGCCGTCGTCGCCGAGGTCGTCGAGGTCGAGCGGGAGCCCGGTGAGCATGTTCTCGCCACAGGTCACGACCGCGACGTCGGCGGTCACCCGCGCGGCGACGTCGGTGAGCACGAACTGGATGTACGACGTGTTGGCCATGATCACCGACCAGGACCGCAGCACGGCATCCCGCCCGACGACCGGCGACCAGCCCGGGTGCACGCAGCTGACCGTCGCGGCCTCCGGGCCGTCGAGCCAGACCGCGGACATGAGGTCGATGTCGCCGGCCTCGAACGCGTCGTACAGGGACTGGTTGGCGCGCAGGACGGCCGCCGTCTCGGGATGGCTCACGTCGCCGCCGGCGGCCGCTCGAGGCCGGCCCACGTGTGGTGCGGCGCCTGGATCGCCGCGACGACGGCGACGGCGTCTCGGCTCGGGCGAGCCTCGTGGACCCGCACGGCCCAGGCGCCGGCGGCCGCGGCGAGGGCGCTGATCGCCGTCGTGGCCGCCTCCCGCTCGTCCGCGGGCCGGGGTGCCCCGTCGTCGGCTGCGAGCAGGCGGCCCAGGAAGCCCTTGCGCGAGGCGCCGATGAGCACCGGTCGGCCGAGCACGCCCAGCTCGTCGAGCCTGGCGAGCAGGCCCCAGTTGTGCTCGGCGTCCTTGGCGAATCCCAGCCCGGGGTCGATGACGACGCGGTCGAGGTCGACCCCGACGGCGGACAGCGCGTCCAGCCGGCCGCGCAGCTCGTCGACGACCTCGGTGACGACATCGGCGTAGACCGCGTGCTTGGCCATGTCCACGCTGTGGCCGCGCCAGTGCATGACGACGTATGGCGACCCGGCGGACCCGACCACCACGGCCATGTCGCGATCGGCGAGGCCACCGCTGACGTCGTTCACCATGACCGCGCCCGCCCCGAGCGCATCGGCCGCGATGGACGCGCGCATCGTGTCGACGCTGACGACGACGCCCTCCGCGGCGAGGGCGCGGACGACAGGGAGCACGCGGCGGCGCTCCTCGCGCTCGTCGACGCGCCGCGCTCCGGGGCGGGTCGACTCGCCACCGACGTCCACCAGGTCGGCCCCGTCGGCCACCAGCGCCAGCCCGTGGCCGATCGCGGCGTCCCGGTCGAGGAACTCCCCGCCGTCGGAGAACGAGTCGGGCGTGACGTTCACGACGCCCATCACCAGCGTCCGGCCGGCCGCACTCGCGTCGCGCAGGGGGTCCGGCAGGCCCACGGGTCCGGGTGTCCGTGGCAGCACGATGCTGGTCACCGGCGGGCGACGATGAGGCTCATCGCCTCGGCTCTGGTCGTCGGGTCGCGCAGCTGCCCGCGCACCGCCGACGTGACGGTGATCGCACCCGGCTTGCGGATGCCGCGCATCGACATGCACAGGTGCTCGCACTCGAGTACGACGATGGCGCCGCGCGGCTCGAGGATGCGCATCAGCGAGTCGGCCACCTGCGTCGTGAGCCGCTCCTGCACCTGCGGACGTCGCGCGAACACGTCGACCAACCGGGCGAGCTTGGACAGCCCCGTGATCCGCCCGTCCGCCGACGGGATGTAGCCCACGTGCGCCACTCCGACAAAAGGGACGAAATGGTGCTCACAGATCGAACGGACCTCGATGTCCTTGACGAGGACCATCTCGTCGTGGCCGAGGTCGAAGGTGGTCGTCAGCACCTCCTCGGGCGTCTGCCAGAGGCCGGCGAGGATCTCCTGGTAGGCGCGCGCCACCCGGTCGGGGGTGTTGCGCAGGCCGTCGCGGTCGGGGTCCTCGCCGATCGCGACAAGCAGGTCTCGCACGGCTCGGCGTACGCCGTCGTGGTCGTACTCGGCGACCACCGGGCTTACTCCTCGAAGCCCAGCGGGCGGCCCGGGATCTCGTCGGAGGGCAAGGGAGCGTCGGGGACGTCGGTCGGACCGGTGACACCCATGCTGTGGTCCTTGTCCTGACCGTTGCTGCTGCCGTTGGGCGACGCCAGCTCCTTGGGCGTCATCACCGGACCGGCCTGCGGCGACCGATTCGACGAGCCCGTCCAGGCCGGTCGGGCCGGCCTCTTGCGCACCTTCTCGAAGATCTGCGCGACCTGGGCCTTGTCCAGCGTCTCCTTCTCGAGCAGCTCGAGGACGAGATCGTCGAGCACCTCACGGTTCTCGACCAGCACCTGCCAGGCCTCGTCGTGGCCGGTCTCGATGAGTCGCTTGACCTCTTCGTCGACGACTCCCGCGACCTCCTCGGAGTAGTCGCGCTGGTGGCCCATGTCACGACCGAGGAACGGCTCGCTGTTCTCCGACCCGAGCTTGATGGCGCCGATCCGCTCGGTCATGCCGAACTGGGTGACCATCGCGCGGGCGACGCTCGTCGCCTTCTCGATGTCGTTGGCCGCCCCGGTCGTGGGGTCGTGGAACACGATCTCCTCGGCCGCGCGTCCGCCCAACAGGTAGGCCAGCTGGTCGAGCATCTCGTTGCGCGTCGTGGAGTACTTGTCCTCGTCCGGCAGCACCATCGTGTAGCCGAGGGCGCGCCCCCGGGACAAGATCGTGATCTTGTGCACCGGGTCGGTGTTCTGCAGCGCCGCGGCGACCAGGGCGTGACCACCCTCGTGGTACGCCGTGATCTTCTTCTCCTTGTCGCTCATGATCCGGGTGCGCTTCTGTGGCCCGGCGACCACCCGGTCGATGGCCTCGTCCAGCGCGATCGCGTCGATGAGCTTCTTGTCCGAGCGGGCGGTGAGCAGCGCGGCCTCGTTGAGGACGTTCGCGAGGTCGGCACCGGTGAATCCCGGCGTACGACGGGCGAAGGCCAGCAGGTCGATGTCCGGCGCGATCGGCTTGCCCTTGGCGTGCACCTGGAGGATCTTGAAGCGGCCCTGCAGGTCCGGACGGTCGACCGCGATCTGCCGGTCGAACCGGCCCGGGCGCAGCAGCGCCGGGTCGAGGATGTCGGGCCGGTTGGTGGCCGCGATGAGGATGACCCCGCCCTTGACGTCGAAGCCGTCCATCTCGACGAGCAGCTGGTTGAGGGTC
>DATBDW010000070.1:0-8514 GCA_036269735.1 Actinomycetes bacterium | reverse complement strand
CCCGCGACGATCAGCACGCCGCCCACGCCGGCTCCTTCGACACCGAGCGCCACGAGCCCGGCCCAACAGGTCGAGGCCGCCGTCCGCGCCTACTACGCCGAGCTCACGCGCGCCGCTCAGACGAACGACACCTCGGTGCTGAAGACCCTGACGACCAAGGGCTGCCCGTGTTATCGATCCGTGACTGTCATCGATCGCAATGCGCGGCGTGGCTACCAGACTCCGGATGCTTCCTTCAGCGTCGTCGGAATCACGGTCCACGACGTGGAGCCGAAGAATGCGGCGGCTCAGGTCAGGACTTCCGAAGCCCCATATGACGTGATTGACAAGTCCGACAAGAAGATCGGTCACGTGAGTACGAGGCGGAGATTTCTCGACTTGTCCCTTGTGCAAGCGCCGTCTGGTCAGTGGATCATCGCGAATGAGTTCGACTTGAAGGGGTCCGGGTGAGACGAGGACTGCTTGTCGGATTGCTTGTCCTAGCGGCGGTTCTAGCAATGCCTGCCGCCAGCTCCGCGTCGGGAGGGGGATGTCCCTCTTGGGACGTCACATGTCAGCCGACTACGACAGGTGATCAGGCGGGCGGGGCGGTGGTGACGACGGGGGTGCAGTTCCCAGGCGTGAGCAGCGCCAGCGCCCTGGGTCGCGCCACCGCGGCGAACGCCTCGTGCGGCGACTGCCAGTGGACGATCAGTCCGGCCTGCATCGCGAACGGTCCGTCCGACGACGCGATGTGCCAAGGGGCGGCGACGGCGTGCACGGCGCCGGCGGTGCGGTACCGCGTCTACCTCCGCCACCCGGGCGAGCCCTGGCAGCTCGTCGACACGATCTGCCTGGGCCCCGATCAGAAGCCCGCCTCGGTCGCCGACGTCGGTCAGCTGGTCCGCGAACGGGTGGTGAACCTGCTGCCCGATGCGGCACCGACCTTCCAGCCGGCCGACGGGGGGCTGGTCAACCTGCCGACCCTGTTCGCAGCCGGAGAGCCGCGGACGTTCACCACCCGGTCGTTCGACGTCCTCGGGTTCGCGGTGGTCGTCACCGCCACGGCGCACTGGGACTGGATCTTCGAACCCGGCGTCACGCAGGGCTTCGACGTGCCGGGAGGCGACTACCCGGACACCGACGTCAGCTACACGTACGCCGACCCGGGCACCCGCGGAGTTGTGCTCACCACGTCCTGGGACGCCAGGTTCACCATCGACGGCGACGGGCCGTTCCAGGTCCCCGGGCCGCAGATCACCAAGACCGCTGGGCCTGTTCCGGTGCCGGTCCGCGAGGCGCACTCGGTGCTCGTCGGCGGCTGATTCCGCCGAGGAGCACCGAAGGGTCGCCCCGGGTCCGCCCCGGACCTGGGCGCCGGCCCGGGGGCCGTCAGGAGGCGGCGATCGGAGTCGATCGCCGCAACCGGCCGAGCGTCGGCGGGATCGCGCCGATCACCAGGACCACGAGCCCGATCAGGCCGATCAGCCACCAGGGGACCGGCCGGGTGTCGTGCGACCCCGAGACGCCGGGGGTCGTCGGGACGTTCGGCTGCTCGACCGGGTCGCGCAGGGCCCGTTCCAGCCGCCGCGGGTCTGGCGGCACCACCGGCGCGCGGAACAACCTGTGCGGCGCAGCGGGTACGGCGGTCGCCGGCGCAGCGGGGACGGCGGCGCCCCCCGCGGGCGACGTCACCGGCAACGGATCGGGGACAGCGTGAGCGGCGGGCGCAGCCAGCGCGGTCGCTGCGGCCACCGACAGGGCGACCAGGAGGGAGCGGGAGAGGCTCGACGGACGCAACACGGTGCACTCCAGGTGACAGCACGGAACTTGTGCTGCTCACGCTGGTTCTGAGGTGTGCCACCGCACATCGGGAATCTGCCCAGGTAGGCGAGTCCGGCCGCCTTAGACGTCGGTGAGACCCACGCGGGTGTGTAGCGCGAACCCCTCGCCGACCGCGGCCGCCAGCTCGCGGTAGGCGTGCAGCGTCTCCTCGTCCAGCTCATCGACGTCGAGCACGCCGCCGGCCTCGAGGTGCGGGTCGTAGGGGATGGTCACGACCGCGCGGCAGCGGGCCGCGAAGTGGTCCTCCAGCTGCATGACGTCGACGATGCCGCCGCCGGGACGCACCGACGAGATCACGACGACCGCGTCGCGAGCGAGCTCGGCCATGCCGTGCGCCTCGAGCCAGTCCAGGGTCGCGCTGGCGCTGCGGGCGCCGTCCAGGCTGGCCGAGCTCACGACCACCAGAGAGCTCGCGAGACCGAGCACGCCGCGCATCGCGTCGTGCAGCAGCCCGGTGCCGCAGTCGGTGAGGATCAGGTTGTAGAACCGCTCGAGCGTGTCGACGGTGTCGCGGTAGTTCTGCTCGCTGAGAGCGGAGGACGCACCGGGGTCGGAGTCCGATGCCAGAACCTCGAGCCGGGTGGGCGACTGCGAGGTGAAGGCGCGGATGTCGCCGTACCTCGTCACCTGGTCCCGCGCCTCCAGGAGGTGCCGCACGGTCGCACCCGACTCCCGGGGCACCCGCTCGATCAGGGTTCCGCGGTCGGGATTGGCGTCCACCGCGATGACGCGGTCACCGCGCAGGTTGGCGAACATGGCCCCGAGAGCTGCGGTGGTAGTCGTCTTGCCGACCCCGCCCTTGAGACTGATGACCGCGACCCGGTGGCACCCGGCGATCGGCGTGCGGGTTCGCGTCAGCATCTCGGCGCGGCGACGGTCGGCGGGGGAGAGCCCGAAGTTGACCTTGCCGCCGGTCATGGAGAGCACCCGCTTGCGCCAGCCGCTCTGCGGGCGCGCCTTGCGGGCGCGCAGCACGGTCGCCGCGGTCAGCGACTCGGACTGGTTGCGCCCGGTCCCCTCTGCGACGGGCGGGATGTGGAAGGCGGGCAGCGAGACCGGATCGCGCCGCAGGACCGGCGACGGCGGCGGTGGTGTCGCCGCGGCGGGTGCCTGGGGGACCTGAGCGACGCCTGGTACGTCGGCGGTGCTCGGCTCGGGCGGGGCAGCCGGCAGGTACGCCGAGGGCTCGGCCTCCGGCGCGGCGTGCCGCGACCCGGTCGACACCGGATCGAACAGCTCATCGAGCGGCGGTGGCTCCGGAGCGGCCTCGGAGGCCGGAGCGTAGACCGCCTCGGCACTCTCGTACGTGGGGACGGGACCGGTGAGGTCCAGCACGAAGGACTCGGTCTGCGGGCCGAGGTCGTACGACGGAACGTGCGACGAGCCGGCCTCGTCCACCGCTACCTCGGCACCCGCTGCGGGGTCCTCCTCCTGCGCCAACCAGGAGGGCTCGGGGGCGTCGTGCCAGCCGTCCAGGTCGTCGTCGAACGGGCTGCCGAACAAGCTGTCGCGACGCACCGGCGAGGGGTCCTGTGCACTCATGGACGACCAGCCTAGCGAGCGGGCCGTCCGAGTTGTCCCTGCCGTGCGGCAGAGTAGCCACCGACATGACCACGATCACCGGGGCGGCGGCCCGCAACACGGCCTCGGCGTGGCAGACCGTGCGCCGCGGGCTCGCCCTCTCACCGGAGTTCTTCGCCGGGCTCCCGGTGACGTTGCTGCTCGCGCTCGGCGCCACCGTCGGCCGGGTTCTCGTGCCGATCGCGGTGCAACAGACCATCGACGACGGGCTCCTCGGCCCGGACGGCCCCGACGTCGCGCGAGTCCGGGACGCGGTGCTGGTTGCAGGGGTCGCTGTCATCGTCACGGCTTTCTGCGCCTACCGGCTCAACGTGCGCCTCTTCCGCACGACGGAGACCGGCCTGGCCACGCTGCGCGTACGTGCCTTCCGCCACGTGCACGACCTGTCCGTCCTGACGCAGAACGCCGAGCGCCGCGGCTCCCTGGTGTCCCGCGTCACGAGTGACGTCGACACCATCTCGACGTTCATGCAGTGGGGCGGCCTGCTCATGGTGGTCAGCCTGGGCCAGCTCCTCGTGGCGACCGTACTGATGGCCATCTACTCGTGGGAGCTGACGATCATCGTCTGGGTCTGCTTCCTGCCGCTGTTCCTGCTGTTGCGGACCTTTCAGAAGCGAGTCTCTGCGGCCTACGCCGCCGTGCGCGAACGCGTCGGCGACATGCTCGGAGCGGTGTCCGAGTCGGTGGTGGGCGCATCGACGGTCCGTGCCTACGCCATCGAGGAGCGCACCGGACAGCGGATCGACGGCGCGATCGAACGCCATCGGGCGGCCGCGACCAAGGCGCAGATGCTCGTTGGCGTGACGTTCTCGAGCGGCGAGGTGGTGGCCGGCCTGGCCAACGCCGCGGTCGTCGTGGTGGGTGTCCTGCTGGGCATCGACGGTGACATCACCCTCGGTCGCCTGCTCGCGTTCCTGTTCCTCGTCACGCTGTTCGTGGGACCGGTGCAGATCGGCACCGAGGTCCTCAACGAGGCGCAGAACGCCATCGCCGGCTGGCGGCGGGTTCTCGGTGTGCTGGACACCCCCGCGGATGTGGCCGATCCGGGCGAGTCCGGTCGCACCCTGCCGCGTGGGCCGATCGACGTCCGGTTCGACCACGTGTCGTACGCCTACCCGGGGGGTCCCACGGTCCTCGCCGACGTCGACCTCACGATCGCGCCACGGTCGCGGATCGCGGTGGTCGGGGAGACCGGCTCGGGCAAGACGACGTTCGCCAAGCTGCTCACCAGGCTGATGGACCCGGTCGAGGGGCGCGTGCTGATCGACGAGGTCGACCTGCGCGAGCTGGCGTTCGCGTCGTTGCGCTCCCGGATCGTGATGGTGCCTCAAGACGGCTTCCTCTTCGAGGGCAGCATCGGGGACAACATCCGGTTCGGTCAGCCCTCCGCAGACGACGACGACATCGAGCTCGCGATGACGGAGCTCGGTCTGCTCGACTGGCTCGACGGTCTGCCCCACCGCCTCCTCACTGACGTCGGGCAGCGCGGCGAGCAGCTCTCCGCGGGCGAACGTCAGCTGGTCGCGTTGGCCCGGGCCTATCTCGCGGATCCTGACCTGCTCGTCCTCGACGAAGCGACGTCGGCCGTCGACCCGGCCACCGAGGTGCGGCTGGCTCGCGCCCTGGAGGGTCTGACCAGGGGCCGTACGGCAATCACCATCGCGCACCGTCTCTCGACGGCCGAGGCCGCCGACGACGTCCTCGTCTTCGACGCCGGCCGGGTGGTGGAGCGCGGGCGGCACCGGGACCTGGTCGGTGCGGGCGGCGTCTACAGCCGGCTGCACGCCTCGTGGGCGACCCAGCAGCGCGCCTGACCGGCTGCGACGATGGGCCACGTGACCGGACCCACCAGTTCTGCACTCGACCCGGCTGTCGCCGGTCGGCTCCGTCGTGACGACCGAGGGCTGGTCGCCGCCGTCGTGCAGCAGCACGGCACCGGCGAGGTGCTCATGGTCGGTTGGATGGACGACGAGGCCCTGCACCGCACCCTGACCAGCGGCCGGGCGACGTACTGGAGCCGATCCCGCCAGGAGTACTGGCGCAAGGGGGACACGTCCGGAAACGTCCAGCACGTCCGTGAAGTACGCCTGGACTGCGACGGCGATGCCCTGCTCGTCCTGGTGGACCAGGTGGGGGGCGCCTGCCACACCGGCGACCGGAGCTGCTTCGACGCCGACGTCCTGCTGGCGGACGGTCCGCGGTGACCGGCGAGACAGCCGACCACGTCCCGGATCTCGAGACCTTCCGCTCGCTGGCGCGGGACCGCAGGGTCATCCCGGTGACCCGAAGGCTGCTGGCCGATGGCGAGACTCCGCTGAGCGTCTATCGCAAGCTGGCCGGGGGCCGCGCGGGCACCTTCCTGCTCGAGTCGGCCGAGCTCGGCGGCGTCTGGTCCCGCTACTCCTTCATCGGTGCGCACTCGCATGCCACGCTGACCGAGCGCGACGGGCAGGCGCACTGGCTCGGCGAGCCGCCCGTCGGCGTACCGACCGGCGGCGATCCGCTGGAGGCCCTCCGCGCAACGGTCGCCGCCCTGCACACCGAGCGGCTGCCCGGCCTCCCGCCACTGACCGGCGGCCTCGTCGGCGTCGTCGGGTACGACGCGGTGCGGCGCCTCGAACGTCTGCCTGACCTGACGACCGATGACCTGCACGTCCCCGAGCTGGCGATGATGCTGGCGACCGACCTGGCGGTGCTCGACCACGCCGACGGCTCGGTCCTGCTGATCGCGAACGCCATCAACTACGACGACACCGACGCCCGCGTCGACTGGGCGCACGGCGACGCGCTGGCCCGGCTCGACCGGATGACCGCGCAGCTCGCGGAGCCGGCGCCCGCCACCGTGACCGCCTTCCACCCGGCCGATGCGGGGTACGAGCGGGCCCGCAGCAGCGAGGACTACTGCGCGGCGGTGGAGCGGGCCAAGGAGGAGATCCGGGCCGGCGAAGCGTTCCAGATCGTGGTCAGCCAGCGGTTCTCGGTCCGCACCACCGCCGACCCGCTCGACGTCTACCGGATGCTTCGTACCGGCAACCCCAGCCCCTACATGTACCTGCTGCGCTTCGACGGCTTCGACGTGGTGGGGTCCAGCCCCGAGGCCCTCGTCAAGGTGAGTCAAGGGCGGGCGATGATGCACCCGATCGCGGGCACCCGCCCACGTGGGGCGACTCCCGAGGAGGACGCCGCCCTGGCGGCCGACCTGCTCGTCGACCCGAAGGAGCGCGCCGAGCACCTGATGCTCGTCGACCTCGGTCGTAACGACCTCGGGCGGGTCTGCACCCCCGGCAGCGTCGAGGTCGTCGACTTCATGTCGGTCGAGCGGTTCAGCCATGTCATGCACATCGTGAGCACCGTGGTGGGCACCGTCTCCGACGGCCGGACCGCGTTCGACGTGCTCACGTCGTGCTTCCCGGCGGGCACCCTGTCCGGAGCACCCAAGCCCCGGGCCATGGAGCTCATCGAGGAGCTCGAGCCGACCCGGCGCGGCGTCTACGGAGGGTGCGTCGGCTACCTCGACTTCGCCGGCGACCTCGACACGGCGATCGCGATCCGCACGGCCTACCTGCGCGACGGGGTCGCGTATGTCCAGGCCGGGGCCGGCATCGTGGCCGACTCCGACCCGATCACGGAGGACGACGAGTGCAAGAACAAGGCGATGGCGGTGCTGCGAGCGGTGGCGGGCGCGGAGACGCTTCGCGCCCCCGCGTGACCGCGCGGGCCGAGCGAGCCGTCGCCTTCGGGTTGGTGGTGCTCGGTGCCGCGGTGGTCCTTCTCGGCAGCGGACGATCTTCCGGCGGCACGCCGGGCGTCGCGGCGGCCACCGGCAGCGGACGGTCGGACCGCGCGGCCGCCCTCGCACTGGTTGCGCTGGCCGGGGCGGGTGCCGCTCTCATCGTCCGTACCGGTGCACGCCGCCTGCTCGGGGTCGCTCTGGTCCTGGTAGCCGCCGCCATGGTCGGGGTCGGCGTCGACGAATCACGGTGGGCCCCGGTCGCCGGTGGCGTGATGGTCGCCGTCGGGGCGCTCGTCATCACCCTGCGGGCCGGTCGCTGGCCGGCTCCGCGGGACCGGTTCGATCGCCCGGCCGGCCCGGCCGGGCCGGCCGGCCCGGCAGATGGCCCGCGGGACGCCTGGGACGCCCTGGACCGCGGTGAGGACCCGACCGCCTGATCAGGGCAGAACGGACGACCGGGCGTGGGCCTGCGGGCCCTGACGCTGTGGACGGCGGTCGGCTGGCATGATGCGGCTGGCAGAATCGCCTGCCGGGACTACGCGGAGGACACGATGTCGGCAAGCCACGGGAACACGCCGGCCGCCTGGACGGCGGTCAGCATCATGTTCGTCGGCTTCCTGATCGCCGGGCTCGCGCTCCCGTTCAACCTGCCCTGGCTGTTCTTCGTCGGGCTGGCGGTCGTCGTGATCGGGGCCGTCGTCGGCAAGGGCATGCAGATGATGGGCATGGGCACCATCACGTACAAGAACGACCACGAGCAGCACGACCCCGAACACATCTGAGTGAGAGCCTGACACCGACGAAGGATCAGGTCCCGACCGCGGCCACTGGGCCGTCACCACGAGGGGGAGCGTCCCGTTGAGCGAGCACGGATCCGACCAGCCCGACCCGAAACCCCAGCCCGAGCAGCCGGACTGGAGCGAGCCCGGCAGCTCCTCGGCGCCACCGCCGCCCCCCGCCGGGGGTGAGGGACCGGGCGCGCAGCAGCCGGGCTACGGCGAGCAGCCGGGCTTCGGCCAACCACCGGGATCCGGGCAGCAGCCGGGCTACGGGCAGCCGCCCTACGGACAGCCGCAGTACGGCGCGCCGGGATATGGCCAGCCCTACGGCCAGCCGATGGGCGCGCCCCCGCAGAACTACCTCGTGTGGGCGATCCTCTCGACGATCTTCTGCTGCCTGCCGCTCGGCGTGGCGTCGATCGTCTTTGCTGCGCAGGTCAACGGGAAGTGGGCCGCCGGAGACGTGGCCGGCGCGCAGGCGTCGTCGCGCAAGGCCAAGCAGTTCGCCATCTGGTCGGCTGCGGTCTCCGTGATCCTCGTGGTCGTCTACATCTTGATCGTCGCCATCGTGGCGGCCGGCAACAACTGACGACTGGC
>DATBDW010000069.1:0-5337 GCA_036269735.1 Actinomycetes bacterium | reverse complement strand
CCGGCGATGACGCTCACCGACCGTGAGTACCAGCGGCTGCGCGACATCGCCATCGACGTCATCCGCGCCGTCGGCGTCGACACCGGCGGCTGCAACATCCAGTTCGCCGTCAACCCCGACGACGGCCGCGTCATCGTCATCGAGATGAACCCGCGCGTCTCGCGGTCGTCGGCGCTGGCTTCCAAGGCCACCGGCTTCCCGATCGCGAAGATCGCCGCCAAGCTCGCCGTCGGCTACACCCTCGACGAGATCCCCAACGACATCACCCGCGAGACGCCGGCGTCCTTCGAGCCCACCCTCGACTACGTCGTGGTGAAGGTGCCGCGGTTCGCCTTTGAGAAGTTCCCCGGCGCCGACCCGCGGCTGACAACGCACATGAAGAGCGTCGGCGAGGCGATGGCGATCGGCCGGTGCTTCACCGAGGCGCTGCAGAAGGCGCTCCGGTCGCTGGAGTCGCGTGACGCCCAGTTCGGCTGGGACACCACCGACGTCGATGCAGCGGAGTGGCTGACCCGCGCCGAGGTGCCGCACGACGGCCGGCTGCGCGACGCCCAGCAGGCGCTCTGGGCAGGGACGAGCGTCGACGAGCTCTACGACGCCACCGGCATCGACCCGTGGTTCCTCGACCAGGTCCAGCGCGTCAACGAGGTCGCGGCAGAGATCCGCGACGCCACCGAGCTGGACCGCGACCTGCTCGCCCGGGCCAAGCGGCACGGCTTCTCCGACGTCCAGATCGGCCGGCTTCGCGGGATGCCCGAGGACGTCGTGCGCGGCGTCCGGCACGCCCTCGGGCTGCGGCCGGTGTTCAAGACCGTCGACACCTGCGCCGCGGAGTTCGCCGCGCTGACGCCGTACCACTACTCGTCCTACGACGAGGAGACCGAGGTCGCGCCCCGGACGGAGCCGGCGGTGGTCATCCTCGGCAGCGGGCCGAACCGGATCGGCCAGGGCATCGAGTTCGACTACTCCTGTGTGCACGCGTCCTTCGCGCTGCGGGAGCGCGGTCTGCGGACCGTGATGGTCAACTGCAACCCGGAGACGGTCTCGACCGACTACGACACCAGCGACCGGTTGTACTTCGAGCCGCTCACGCTCGAGGACGTCCTCGAGGTCGTGCACGCCGAGCAGGCGGCCGGCCCGGTGCTCGGCGTCGTCGTCCAGCTCGGCGGGCAGACCCCGCTCGGTCTGGCGCAGCGGCTCAAGGACGCCGGCGTACCGATCATCGGCACCAGCCCCGAGGCGATCCACCTGGCCGAGGACCGCGGCGCGTTCTCCGAGGTGCTCGCCGACGCCGGCCTGGTCGCCCCCAAGCACGGCACGGCCACCTCGTACGACGGTGCCCGCCGGGTGGCCACCGACATCGGCTATCCGGTCCTGGTGCGCCCGTCGTACGTCCTGGGCGGCCGAGGCATGGAGATCGTCTACGACGAGGAGCAGCTGGCCAGGTACATGCGCGAGGCCACCGAGGTGAGCGCCGACCGGCCGGTGCTGGTCGACCGGTTCCTCGACGATGCGATCGAGATCGACGTCGACGCGCTGTACGACGGCGAGGAGCTCTACCTCGGCGGCGTGATGGAGCACATCGAGGAGGCCGGCATCCACTCCGGGGACTCGGCCTGCGTGCTGCCGCCGGTGACCCTCGGGCGCGACCTCGTGGCGAAGGTCCGCGAGCAGACGCTGGCGCTGGCCCGCGGCATCGGCGTACGCGGCCTGCTCAACGTGCAGTTCGCGGTGGCGGCCGACGTCCTGTATGTCCTGGAGGCGAACCCGCGCGCCAGCCGGACCGCACCGTTCGTGTCCAAGGCGACGGGGGTGCCGTTGGCCAAGGCGGCCGCGCTGGTCATGGTCGGCGACTCCATCGCCGACCTCCGCGCGGCCGGTGTTCTCCCGGCGACCGGCGACGGCGGGCGGCTGCCCACCCACGGTGGTCCGGTGACGCCGGTCGCGGTCAAGGAGGCGGTCATGCCGTTCAAGCGGTTCCGCACCGTCGAGGGCCGCGGCGTCGACCACATGCTTGGCCCCGAGATGCGCTCCACCGGCGAGGTGATGGGGATCGACGCGAACTTCGGCACCGCCTTCGCGAAGTCCCAGTCCGCGGCGTACGGCGGGCTGCCGACCAAGGGCGTCGTCTTCGTGTCGATGGCCGACCGCGACAAGCGGAACATGATCTTCCCGCTCAAGCGGATGGCCGACCTCGGGTTCCTGGTCCTCGCCACCGAGGGCACGGCGGACGTGCTGCGGCGCAACGGCGTCGAGGCGAGCGTGGTGCGCAAGCACAGTCACGGCCGCGGCCCGGACGGCGAGCTCACGATCGTCGAGCGGATCCTCGAGGGCGAGGTCGACATGGTCGTCAACACGCCGTCCGGCCAGCGAGCCCGTGCCGACGGCTACGAGATCCGCGCCGCGGCGATCGCGATGGATCGGCCGATCATCACCACGGTGCAGCAGCTCGCGGCAGCGGTGCAGGGGATCGAGGCGCTCGGCCGCGGTGAGCTCGACGTCCGCTCGATCCAGGACTGGAACCCGGCCCTGCGGTCGTCGGAGGCGGGGGAGCGGTGACGGCGCGCAGCACGGACGGGCCGCTGCAGGTGGCCGGGCAGGTCCTGACCACGCGCCGGGTCGGCGCCTACCACCACCTGACGCTGGTCGCGCCCGGGCTGGCCGAGCGCACCCGGCCCGGGCAGTTCGTGGCGCTGGCGACCGGTGGCCCGGACACCGGCCTTACGTTGCGCCGCGCCTTCTCCATCTACCGCACCTCGGCGCGCGGCGTCTACGGCGGAACGGTCGACGTCGTGGTGGGCGTCAAGGGCGCCGGCACGGCCTGGTTGGCGGCAGCGGCGCCGCACACGCCGGTGTCGGTGGTCGGGCCGCTGGGCCGTCCGTTCAGCCTCCCGCGGGACGCGGCGAGCGTCACCCTGGTCGGCGGCGGCTACGGTGCCGCCCCGCTGTTCGGGCTCGCGGAGGCTCTGGCGAGCCGCGGCTGCCGGATCGACTTCGTGCTCGGGGCCGGTTCGGGCGACCGCCTGTTCGGCGTACTCGACGCGAAGCGGATGGCCGCCTCGGTTGCCGTCACCACCGACGACGGGTCCACCGGCACCCGGGGACGGGTGACCGACGTCCTGCCCCGGGTGATGGACACGGCACGCACCGAGGTGGTCTACGCCTGCGGGCCGATGGCGATGCTGCGCGCGGTCACCCGGGTCGCCGAGCAGCGCGGCGTCCCGACCCAGTGCGCGGTCGAGGAGTCGATGGCCTGCGGGATCGGGGTCTGCATGACCTGCGTGCTGCCGGTGGTCGGCGACGACGGGCTGACCCGGATGGTCCGCTCCTGTACGGACGGTCCGGTGTTCGCCGGTGACCGGGTCCGGTGGGACGACGTGGGCACCGTGCCCGCGGGCACGCTCGGTGCGCCAGTCGCTGGAGGTCACTGAGTCATGAGCTTCCACGTGAGAACGGTCGAGGCACCGCGCCGGGTGCGGCCGACGGTCGACCTGACGACCCGGCTCGGCGACCTCGAGCTGCCCAACGCGGTCCTCACGGCGTCGGGCTGCGCCGCGGCCGGCCGGGAGCTCGGCCAGTTCTTCGACGTCGGCGAGCTCGGCGCCGTCGTCACCAAGTCGATCATGCTCGAGCCGCGGTCCGGCCGCGCGACGCCGCGGATGGCCGAGACGCCCAGCGGGATGCTCAACTCGATCGGCCTGCAGGGCCCCGGCATCGACGCGTTCCTCGAGCACGACCTGCCGTGGCTGCACGAGCACGGCGCCCGTGCCGTCGTGTCCATCGCCGGGAGCAGCGTCGAGGAGTACGCCGAGCTGGCCGGCCGGCTGCGCGGCGCACCGGGCCTGGTCGGGCTCGAGGTCAACATCTCCTGCCCCAACGTCGAGAACCGCGGCCTCGTCTTCGCCTGCGACCCCGGCGCGGCGGCCGAGGTCGTGGCAGCGGTCCGCCGGCACACCGCGCCCGCGGTACCTGTCCTGGCCAAGCTCTCGCCCGACGTGACCGACATCGTCGCGATCGCCCGATCCTGCGTGGACGCCGGGGCCGACGGCCTCTCCATGATCAACACCCTGCTGGGGATGGTCATCGACCTGGACACGATGCGACCGGTGCTGGCAGGGGTGACCGGCGGGCTGTCCGGTCGCGCCGTCAAGCCGGTCGCGGTCCGGTGCATCTGGCAGGTCCACGCCGCCCTGCCCGAGGTGCCGATCCTCGGCATGGGTGGTGTCGCCTCCGGCCTCGACGCGCTCGAGCTCGTGCTCGCCGGGGCCAGCGCGGTCTCGGTCGGGACGGCGATCTTCCACGACCCCTCCGCCCCGGTCCGGGTCCTCGGCGAGCTGGCCGACGCGCTGGCGGCCCGCGGGTTCGCCTCGTTGCGCGACGCCGTCGGCCACGCCCACCGCCAACACCAGGAGCCCCGATGACCGCACCCGTCGCCGTCGCTCTCGACACCGCGGACCTCGAGACCGCGATCTCGTGGGCCGCGGCGAGCGGACCGTCCGTGAGCACCGTCAAGGTCGGGCTCGAGCTGTTCCTGCGACACGGTCAGGACGCGGTCGTGAAGTGCCGGGAGGCCAGCGGCGGGCGCGACGTCTTCCTCGACCTCAAGCTGCACGACATCCCGCACACCGTGGCGGGGGCGGCCCGCGCCGTTGCGGAACTGGTGCCGGCGTACCTCACGGTCCATGCCAGCGGCGGGGTCACGATGGTGCGCGCCGCAGTCGACGCGCTGCCCACCACGAAGGTCACGGGCGTCACGGTCCTCACCTCGTTGTCCGCGGAGCAGCTCGCCGGCATCGGGTTCGCCGACGCGCCTCGCGACGCTGTACGCCGGCTCGCCGTCCTGGCCGTCGAAGGCGGCGCTCGGGCCCTCGTCTGCTCACCGCTCGAGGTCGCCTACGTCCGCGCCGAGGTAGGTCCGGACATCACCCTGATCACACCCGGTGTCCGACCGGCCGGCGGAGCGGCCGGCGACCAGTCGCGGGTGGCGACGCCCGAGCAAGCGCTCGCGGACGGTGCCGACCTGCTCGTCGTCGGGCGCCCGATCACCGGTGCTGCGGATGTCGCGGTCGCCGCCGCGGAGATGGCAGCGACGTTGCGCTGAAAACGCCTGTCGGCAATGTCGCTCCAACGGATCCCTTGCACGGCAACGCGGAACGTCGACCCCCACTCGGTCGATCGGACGATTTGGCCGACTGTTGACGGCCCCGCGTTGCTTGCAAGGCCCGCCAGTCGCTAGGTTCACGATTCGTTCTCGTCCGCAAGATCTGACGCCGAGGTGACCTCTCGTGGCTCTGCCCCCGTTGACTCCTGAGCAGAGGGCAGCGGCCCTCGAGAAGG
>DATBDW010000068.1:0-4664 GCA_036269735.1 Actinomycetes bacterium | reverse complement strand
ACGGCGGTTGTGTCCGGGCGCGCTGCCGGGACGTGACTGGGCTGGTTAGGTCGCGGGGGCGCTCCGGGAGCCGCTGCTGTCGCCACGGTCGGCATTATTGCGGTCTTGGTCGGGTGGGGCACCCCCGACCCCCCGTCGAGTCGGATCGGGTTCTGCCGTCGTACGCTCGCCTGCGTGCTGGCTGCTGCGGCTCACGCTGGGTTGAGCGCCCACGGGGGCGGCTCGGAGGACGTCGCGCCGTTCACCGTGGGGCGCCTTTTCACCTCCTGGGAGGTGGCCTGGCTGCCGATCGTCGGGGTGGTCCTGCTGGCCGGGATCTACCTCTTCGGCGTGTCGCGCATGTACCGTCGCGGCGACCGCTGGCCGGTGAACCGGACCATCTTCTTCGTGCCCCTCGGGCTCGGGTCCTTCCTGCTGATGACGACGTCGGGCCTCGCGGTCTACGACGGCACCCTGTTCTGGGTGCACATGGTCCAGCACATGGTCCTGGCGATGGTCACGCCGGTGTTCCTGGCGCTCGGGGCGCCGATCACCTTGGCGCTGCGCACCCTCCCGCGGACGGGCCGGCGCCGCCTGGTCGCCGTACTGCACAGCCGGGTCGCCAAGGTGCTGACCTTCCCGGTGGTCTCGGGGTTCCTGTTCATCGCGACCCCGTTCGCGCTCTACCTCACCGGCTGGTACGAGGCGACTCTGCACAACCCGCTGCTGCACGACCTGAACCACATTCACTTCGTCGTGGTCGGCTGCCTCTGGTTCTGGCCGATCATCGGCCTGGACCCGATGCCCAACCGGATCCCGTACCCCCTCCGGCTGCTCGCCGTGTTCGTGACCATGCCGTTCCACGCGTTCCTCGGGGTGGCGATCCTGAGCCAGTCGACCCTGATCGCGGGGGACTACTACCGCTCGCTGCACCGGACGTGGGGGCCGACCCCACTGCAGGACCAGCACATGGCCGGCAGCGTCTTGTGGGCCACCGGGGACATCGTCGCCCTGGTCGTGCTCGGGGCGCTGTTCGTGCAGTGGGCCCGCGACTCCGACCGGGAGGCCGCACGGGAGGACCGGCGGCTGGACCGGCTCGAGGCCGAGGAGCGGCTGGAGGCGAGGCGGGTGCTCGACGGCGAGGATGCTGCGGCCGTCGCGGCGGCCCGCGACCCTGCGATCAATCGAGGAGTCGGTCCGGCGGCCGAGCCGGCCGGCGGGACCCCCGGCTCCGGTCGGTAGCATCACGGCGTGACCGACGCGCAGCACATCCAGTCGATCTCGACCTCGCCGAAGGCCCTGCCCGCCGCCGCTCCGCACGCCGAGCCCCGCTCGGAGCGCGAGACGATGACGGTGCTCGTCTACAGCGACGACGTCAACACCCGCGAGAGCGTCCGGCTCGCGATCGGGCGCCGGCCGGCCCCCGGCCTGCCGAGGGTCGAGTGGCTCGAGTGCGCGACAGCCGCCGCCGTGATCTCCGCCCTGGACAACGGCGGGGTCGACGTGGCGATCCTCGACGGTGAGGCCACACCTGTCGGCGGGATGGGCATCGCCCGGCAGGTCAAGGACGAGATCTGGCAGTGCCCGCCCATCGTCGTGCTCACCGGTCGCGAGGCGGACAACTGGCTGGCCAACTGGTCGCGGGCCGAGGCCGCCGTACCGCACCCGATCGACCCGATCGTGCTCGCGCGCACGGTGGCCGACCTGATGCGTCGCCGGGCCGAGCTGTCGGCGACGTAGGCGCGTCGATGACCCCGGAGGGGGCGGACCCCGGCGGTGCGCCTGGTCCGGAGGCGCCTACCTGGCCGTCGCTGCTGTCCGCGCTGCTCGCCGGCCGGGACCTCTCGGCCACCGACACGGCCTGGGCCATGGCGCAGGTGATCCTCGGCGAGGCGACGCCGGTGCAGGTAGCGGGGTTCGTCGTCGGCCTGCGCGCCAAGGGGGAGTCGCCCGACGAGGTCACCGGCCTGGTGCGCGCGATGCTGGCCGGGGCCGCCGCCCGGATCACCGTCGAGGGCCCGGCCGTCGACACCTGCGGCACCGGTGGCGACCGGGCGAACACCGTGAACATCTCCACCATGTCGGCGATGGTCGTGGCCGGCACCGGGGCCCAGGTGGTGAAGCACGGCAACCGCTCGGCGTCCTCGGCCTGCGGCTCGGCGGACCTGCTCGAGGAGCTCGGCGTCGTGATAGACCTCGAGCCGGCCGCCGCGGAGGAGTGCCTCCGGCGTACCGGCGTGACGTTCTGCTTCGCCCCGGTCTTCCACCGCGGGCTGCGGCACACCGCCGTACCGCGCCGTGAGCTCGGCGTCCCGACGATCTTCAACATCCTCGGGCCGCTCTGCAACCCGGCCCAGCCCTCCGCGCAGGCCGTGGGCTGTGCCGACCCGCGCCTGGCCGGGGTGATGGCGCAGGTGCTCGCGGATCGCGGTACGTCGGCGCTGGTGTTCCGCGGCGACGACGGCCTCGACGAGCTCACCCCGACGACGACCTCGCAGGTGTGGGTCGTGCGGGACGGCGAGGTACGCACGGAGACCGTCGCGCCGGAGGACGTCGGGCTGCAGCGGGCGGCGCCCGATGCGCTGCGCGGCGGGGACCGGGTGCACAACGCCGGCGTCACCCGCCGCTTCCTGGCGGGGGAGCCCGGGCCGGTGCGCGACGCCGTACTGCTCAACGCGGCCGCGGCGCTGGTCGCGCTCGAGCCGGGCTCGGGGGCGCTCGCCGAAAGGCTGACCGCCGCTCTGGGCCGGGCCGCGGAGTCCGTCGACAGCGGCGCAGCGACCCGCGCCCTCGCCGGGTGGGTCGACACCAGCCAGGCCCTGCGCTAGTCGGGGTCCTCGACACCCAGCGCGAACGCCGCGTCGAGGTCGTGCTTGGAGTAGGTGCGGAACGCGATGTGCGTCTCGGTCGCCCGTACGCCGTCGACCTTGCTGAGCTGGTCGGCGATGACGTCGGCCAGAGCCTCGTGCTCGCGGACCCGCACCATCGCGATCAGGTCGGCGCCGCCGGTCACCGAGTAGACCTCGCTGACACCCTCGAGCTCGGCGATCGCCTCGGCCACCTCGGGGATGCGGTCGGACTCGACGTGTACGAGCACGATCGCGGTGATCACCGAACGCCTCCCGGAAGGTACGACGAGTAGCGCTCAGCGTAGTGGGTAGGGCGCACAGGCCGATCCTGCAGCCGGCCTCACACCGTGCGTCCGAAGCAGTCCCTGCGATGCCCTCTCGTCCGACCTCCCGCTTCCGCCCGCCCCGCCGCGTCCGTGCCGGCGTCGTCGCAGCGCTCACCGGGGCCGCGGTCACGGTTGCGCTGGTCGTGGCACCCGGCGGGGCGCCGACGGCAGAGGCCGCGAGCGGCGCGGCCCCCGGCGCGCCCGGGACCGCGTCGGACTGGGTGCCCGGCGACAAGGACGGCTTCGGCACGGCGCGGGGCACCGCCAGCAAGGTCTGGTACACGCTCTCCCGCGGCACGCTGAACGAGGTCTTCTACCCGCGGATCGACACGCCGAGCCTGCGCGACAGCCAGTTCGTCGTGACCGACGGCTCGACGTTCACCGACCGCGAGGACCGCGACTCCACCCACCAGGTGCAGCTGCTCTCGTCGAACAGCCTGACCTACCGCCTGGTGAACACGGCGAAGTCCGGCGACTGGCGGATCACGAAGACCTTCGTCACAGACCCGGCCCGGTCGACGGTGCTGGAGGACGTGAGGTTCGAGTCGCTGACCGGCACGGCGTACCAGGTCTACCTGCTGCACGACCCGGCTCTGTCGATGACCGGCAACGACGACATGGGACACAGCGGCGCCGGTGGCGCGCTGCTGTCCAGCGATGGCACCAACGCCAGCGCCGTGGTCACGTCGCCGGCACTGGGCAAGACGTCCAGCGGCTACCTCGGCACCTCCGACGGCTGGACCGACCTGGCCACCGACCACGCCATGGACTGGTCCTACGACGCAACCACTCCTGGCAACGTCGTCCAGACCGGACGGGTGCCGGTCAACGGGCTGACCAACCACCAGAGCTTCACTGTCTCGATCGGCTTCGGCAGCACCGAGAACGCGGCGCTGTCCACGGCGCAGGCGTCGTTGGCCGGCGGCTTCGCGTCCGCCAGGACCGCGTACGACGGGGGCTGGGCCGGCTACCTAGGCTCCCTCAAGCCGGTCCCGGCTTCGGCGTCGGGCTGGTCGACCGAGTGGAAGGTCTCCGCGATGGTGCTCGCGGCCAGTGAGGACAAGACCGTGCGCGGCGGTTTCGTGGCGGCACCCAACCGGGCCTGGGCCTGGTCGAACTCGTTGCAGTTCCTGGCCGTCTACCACGCGGTGTGGTCGCGCGACCTCTACCAGATCGCCACCGGGCTGCTGGCGATCGGCGACGACGCGGCGGCGAACCGCGCGCTGGACTTCCTGTGGACCGTGCAGCAGCGATCGGACGGGTCCTTCCCGCAGAACTCGCGGCTGGACGGCACGCCGGTGTTCGGCGACCTGCAGATGGACGAGGTGGCGTTCCCGATCGTGCTGGCGCACCAGCTCGGACGCACCGGCTCCGCGGACTGGGCGCACGTGAAGAAGTCGGCCGACTACGTGGTGGCGCACGGCCCGAGCACGCCGCAGGAGCGGTGGGAGAACGCGACCGGCTACTCACCTGCGACCATCGCGGCGGAGATCGCTGGCCTGGTCTGCGC
>DATBDW010000067.1:0-14314 GCA_036269735.1 Actinomycetes bacterium | reverse complement strand
TGCCCGGCCGAACGACGGCCGGTTCGGGCGTGGATCCAGTGTGATCTTGACCCGGATCCATGGAAGGAGACACCCCTTGCGACGGGTGACCACTCTTGCGTCGGCCCTGGTTGCCGGCGCGCTCGTCCTGACTGCCTGTGGTGGCAGCAGCGGCGGCACCGGCACGACAACCCCGAAGAGCTCGACCTCAAGCTCCCCCAAGAGCAGCCTCAAGGTCGGCATGGCCTACGACATCGGCGGCCGCGGTGACCAGTCGTTCAACGACGCCGCCGCCGCCGGCCTCGACAAGGCCACCGCCGAGCTCGGCATCACCTCGAAGGAGGCCGAGGCCAGCAACGGCGAGGCCGACTCCGCGAAGGAGGAGCGCCTGCGGGTGCTCGCCCAGGCCGGCTACAACCCGGTGATCGCCGTGGGCTTCGCCTACTCGGCCGCCGTCGCCAAGGTCGCCAAGGAGATGCCCGACACCCACTTCGCGATCATCGACGACGAGGCCGCGGTCGGTGACAACATCACCAACCTCGTCTTCGCCGAGGAGCAGGGCTCGTTCCTGGTCGGCGCCGCTGCGGCGCTGAAGACCAAGAAGGACAACATCGGCTTCATCGGTGGCGTCGACGTCCCGCTGATCCACAAGTTCGAGGCGGGCTACGAGGCGGGCGCCAAGGCCGTGACTCCGAACATCAAGGTCCAGGTCAAGTACCTCACCCAGCCGCCGGACTTCAGCGGCTTCGGTGACCCGGCGAAGGGCAAGACGGCTGCCGCCGGCATGTACGACGCCGGTGCGGACATCGTCTACGCCGCGGCCGGTGGCTCCGGTGCCGGTGTCTTCGAGGCCGCCAAGGCCGCGAAGGGCCTGGCGATCGGCGTCGACTCCGACCAGTACAAGACGGCCGACCCGAGCGTTCAGAGCGTCATCCTGACCTCGATGCTCAAGCGCGTCGACGTCGCGGTGTTCGACTACATCAAGAACGCGACGACCGGCAACTACGCCTCCGGCACCGTGCGGTACGACCTGTCCAAGGACGGCGTCGGCTACGCGACCAGCGGCGGTCAGGTCGACGACATCGCGACCAAGCTGGACGACTTCAAGCAGAAGATCATCTCCGGCGAGATCACCGTCCCGACCAAGTAGCACCCAGCAGCACAGCACGACCCTGACCGGGCCCGGTGGACCACGTGTTCGCCGGGCCCGGTCGTCATGTCGGGGGGTGGCGCGCTAGCGTGCCGCAGTCACGACCTGCAGTCGCCCTACCGACGTAGACCACGTCGCCGGCCCCAGGAAGGTGCCTCATCGCCTCGACGAGTGCCCCCACCGTGCAGGCTCCCACCGGCGTCGCGGTCGAGCTGCACGGGATCACCAAGCGGTTCCCGGGCGTGGTCGCGAACCGGGACATCAACATCGTCGTGCGGCACGGGCAGGTGCACGCCCTGGTCGGTGAGAACGGCGCCGGCAAGTCCACGCTCATGAAGATCCTCTACGGCATGCAGCGACCGGACGAGGGGACCATCCAGATCGACGGCCGCGAGGTGAGCTTCCACTCCCCGAGCGACGCGATCGACGCCGGCGTCGGCATGGTCCACCAGCACTTCATGCTGGCCGACAACTTCACGGTCCTGGAGAACGTGGTCCTGGGCAGCGAACCCGGCAAGGCCGGGATGATCGACTTCGCTGAGGCCCGCCGCCGCATCATGGAGATCTCGGACTCCTACGGGCTTGACGTCGAGCCGGACCGGCTCGTCGAGACGCTCGGCGTGGGCGCCCGACAGCGGGTGGAGATCCTCAAGGTCCTCTACCGCGGCGCAAAGGTGCTCATCCTCGACGAGCCCACGGCAGTGCTCGTGCCACAGGAGGTCGACGAGCTCTTCGACAACCTGCGCGAGCTCACCGGCGAGGGTCTCACGGTGCTGTTCATCTCGCACAAGCTCGACGAGGTGCTCCGGGTGGCCGACGAGATCACCGTCGTCCGCCGGGGTACGACGGTGGCCACCGTCGAGCCGAAGGCAGTCACCGCCCGCCAGCTGGCCGAGCTGATGGTCGGCAGCGAGCTGCCGACACCCGAGACCCGCGAGTCCACCGTCACCGACGTGCCGGTCCTCGCCGCCGAGGGCGTGACGGTCCGCGACGTGGATGGCCGCGCGCTGGTCGAGGACGTGACCTTCACCATCCACCGTGGCGAGGTGCTGGGCATCGCCGGCGTCGAGGGCAACGGCCAGGCCGAGCTGGTCGAGGCCATCATGGGGATGCGCCCGACCGAGACGACCGGCCGCCTGGTGCTCGCCGACGAGGACCTCTCCCGCGAGCCGACCAGGCACCGCCGGGAGGCCGGCATCGGCTACATCCCCGAGGACCGGCACCGGCACGGGTTGCTGCTCGAGTCGCCCCTGTGGGAGAACCGCATCCTCGGCCACCAGTCGGAGAAGCCCAACGCCAAGGGCGTCTGGATCGACCGGGCAGGCGCCCGAGCCGATACCCAGCGGATCATCGAGCAGTACGACGTCCGCACCCCGGGCGTCGACGTGCTCGCCTCCTCGCTGTCCGGCGGCAACCAGCAGAAGCTCATCGTCGGGCGCGAGATGAGCGGCACCCCCAAGGTGCTCATCGCGTCGCACCCCACTCGAGGCGTCGACGTCGGGGCGCAGGCCGCGATCTGGGAACACATCCGGGAGGCCCGGCGACTCGGCCTCGCGGTGCTGCTGATCTCGGCCGACCTCGACGAGCTCATCGGGCTGTCGGACAGCATCAAGGTGATCCTGCGCGGACGGTTCGTCGCGGATGTCGACCCGGCTCACGTCACGCCCGAGGAGCTCGGCGCAGCGATGACCGGTGCCGGGGAGGAGCGGGCATGACCATCAACTGGCGCCGCGTCGCGCTCTCCGTCGGGGCGCCACTGATCGCCATCGCGTTCGCCTTGCTCGTCACGTCACTCGTGCTCGTGTCGACCGGTGACCCGGTGTGGTCCAACGCCAAGGCGGTCTGGGACTACGGCACCACCCCGCGGGTCATCGCGCTGACGCTCAACCAGGGCACCGTCTACTACCTGTCCGCGCTCGCGGTGGCCATCGGGTTCCGGATGAACCTGTTCAACATCGGCGTCGACGGCCAGTACCGCTTGGCGGCTTTCGCCGCCGCGATCGTCGGCAGCCACCTGCACCTCTGGAAGCCGCTGGACATCCTGCTCATCGTCCTGGTGGCGATGGCCGTCGGCGCCGCCTGGGCCGGCATCGCGGCCGCGCTCAAGGCGGCCCGGGGCGTGAGCGAGGTCATCTCGACGATCATGCTGAACGCGATCGCGGGGTCCCTCGTCGCCTACCTGCTGCGCAAGAACGCGGTCGAGGTCGCCGGTAGCAACAACATCACCACCAAGTCGATCCCCGAGAACGGCGCGTTCCCCGGCATCCCCCTGATCCACAACAGCACGCTGGACGTCTACGGCTTCATCGTCATCGCGATCCTCGCGGGCATCGCCTACTCCGTGATCCTCGGCCGCACCAGGTTCGGTTTTGACCTACGTGCCACCGGCCGGTCGATGACGGCCGCGGTCGCGAGCGGGGTCAATGTGCGCCGGATGGTCGTCATTGCGCTGCTCGCCTCCGGTGCGGTCGCCGGGCTGGTCGGCATGCCGCAGCTGCTCGGCGGCGACACCCGCGCCTACAGCCTGGACTTCCCGGTCGGCCTCGGGTTCACCGGCATCGCGATCGCACTGCTCGGCCGCAACAACGCGGTCGGGATGGCGCTGGCCGCGCTGCTGTTCGCGTTCCTCGACTCGTCCTCGATCATCCTCGACATCAACGGGGTGTCCAAGGAGATCGTGCTCATCATGCAGGGCACCCTCGTGCTCTCGGTCGTCATCGTCTACGAGGTGGTACGCCGGTACGGCGTCGTCGCGGAGCAGCGGCGGGTCAGCCGGTTGCTCGCCGACGAGCCGCCCGCAGCCCCGCCGCCGAGCACACCGGCGGAGGTGACCGCATGAGCCTCGTCGGGACCCCACCGCCTGCCACCGAGCCGGAGGCCGAGGTCTCACGCTGGAACTGGCACCTCCCGCGCACCGGCTGGCCGTTCGTGCTGCTGGCGCTCGCCGGGCTGATCGTGCTGATGAGCATCATCCGCGTCATCACCGGCGCGGACGACCTCACGTCGAGCGGCACCATCGCCAGCGCGCTCGCGCTGTCCGTGCCGATCGGGATGGCCGGCCTCGGCGGCCTCTGGTCCGAGCGCTCGGGTGTCGTGAACATCGGCCTCGAGGGCATGATGATCCTCGGCACCTGGGGGGCCGGCTGGGCCGGCTACCAGTGGGGTGCCTGGACCGGTGTCCTCGTGGGCATCGCGATGGGCGCGGTCGGCGGCCTGGTGCACGCCGTCGCAACCGTCACCTTCGGGGTCGACCACATCGTCTCCGGCGTCGCCATCAACATCCTCGGGCTGGGCGTCACGCAGTACCTCTCGGTGATCGCGTTCCAAGGGGTGCCCGGCGCCGGCCAGTCCCAGTCTCCGCCGACGCCGGACATCCAGACGGTGTCGATCCCGGGGCTCTCGGACCCGTTGCTGACGCTGCAGAACAAGCACTGGTTCCTGGTGTCGGACCTCGCGGGCATCGCGCGCGGCCTGCTGACCGGCGTCTCGCTGCTCACCGTGGTGGCCGTGCTCCTGCTCTTCGTGACCTACCTCGTGCTGTGGCGCACGCCGTTCGGGCTGCGCCTGCGAGCCTGCGGCGAGAGCCCCACCGCGGCGGAGTCCCTCGGTGTCAACGTCTACCTGATGAAGTACTGGGCCGTCATCGCCTCCGGTGCCTTCGCCGGCCTCGGCGGCGCGTTCCTGGCCATCGTGGCGGGCAACGGCTACCGCGAGGGGCAGACCGGCGGCCGCGGGTACATCGGCTTGGCCGCCATGATCTTCGGCAACTGGCGGCCCGGCGGTCTCGCGGCCGGCGCGGCCCTGTTCGGCTACACCGACAGCCTCCAGCTGCGCAGCGGCGACTCCTCGGTGCACGCCCTGCTGCTGCTGATCGGCGTACCCCTCGTCGGCTACGCGGTCTGGGCGGCGTACCGCCAGAAGTTCATCACAGCGGTCTTCGCGGTGGTCGTCGGCGCCGCCGCGCTCGTCTGGTACTTCAGCACCGACGCGATCCCGGGTGACTTCACCACGATGACGCCCTACGTCACCACGCTGCTGGTGCTCGCACTGGCCTCGCAGCGGCTGCGGCCGCCGGCGGCCGACGGACTGCCCTACCGGCGGGGCCAGGGTGGCTGAGCCCACGGCGGCAGACGTCGACTGGCCGGCACTCCGGGCGGCGGCCACCGAGGTCATGCACCGCGCCTATGCGCCGTACTCGAACTTCCAGGTCGGCGCGGCCGGCCTGGCCGACGACGGCCGGGTCATCGCGGCATGCAACGTCGAGAACGCGTCCTACGGCATCGGGCTCTGCGCCGAGTGCGGCCTGGTGTCGCAGCTGCACGCCGGGGGAGGTGGACGCCTCGTCGCCGTGGTGGCCGTGGACAAGCACGGCAACACGCTGATGCCGTGCGGTCGGTGCCGCCAGCTGCTGTGGGAGAACGGCGGCCCGACGATGCTCCTCGACACGGTGCACGGCATCAAGACGATGACCGAGGTGCTCCCCGACGCCTTCGGGCCCGACGACCTGGTCGAGCGCGCATGACATCAGCTGTGGAGGTGATCCTCGCCAAGCGCGACGGTGGCCGGCTCACCGACGAGCAGATCGACTGGGTGGTCGCCGCCTACACCCGAGGTGACGTCGCCGAGGAGCAGATGTCGGCCCTGGCGATGGCGATCCTGCTCAACGGGATGGACCGCGCCGAGATCTCGCGGTGGACCGACGCGATGATCGCCTCCGGCGTGCGGATGTCGTTCCCCGATGAGGCGCTCGGCGGCCGGCCCACCACCGACAAGCACTCGACCGGGGGCGTGGGGGACAAGATCACCCTGCCGCTGGCCCCGCTGGTCGCCGCCTGCGGTGGCGCCGTACCGCAGCTGTCGGGGAGGGGACTCGGCCACACCGGCGGCACCCTGGACAAGCTCGAGTCGATCCCCGGCTGGCGGGCCTCCCTGTCACGCGAGGAGATGCTCGCCCAGCTCGGCGACGTCGGGGCCGTGATCTGCGCGGCCGGCGACGACCTGGCGCCGGCCGACCGCAAGCTCTACGCGCTGCGCGACGTGACCGGGACCGTCGAGGCGATCCCGCTGATCGCCAGCTCGATCATGAGCAAGAAGATCGCCGAGGGGACCTCGGCGCTGGTCCTCGACGTGAAGGTCGGGTCCGGGGCGTTCATGAAGGACGTCGACACGGCCCGCGAGCTGGCGCGCACGATGGTCGCCCTCGGTGCCGACCACGACGTGCGCACGGTCGCGCTGCTCACCGACATGTCCACGCCGCTCGGACTCACGGCCGGCAACGCCCTCGAGGTGCGCGAGTCGGTCGAGGTGCTGGCCGGCGGCGGTCCCGGCGACGTGATCGAGCTGACCCTCACCCTGGCGCGGGAGATGCTCGCCACGGCGGGGCTGGACGCGGTCGACCCCGCGGACCGGCTGGCCGACGGCTCCGCGATGGACGTCTGGCGGCGGATGATCCGGGCCCAGGGCGGCGACCCGGAGGCGCCCCTGCCGACCGCGCGCGAGACCCAGGTCGTGCCCGCGCCGGTGGACGGCGTCCTGGTGGGCCTGGACGCCTACGCCGTGGGGCTGGCGGCCTGGCGGCTCGGGGCGGGGCGCGCTCGCAAGGAGGACCCGGTGCAGGCCGGGGCCGGGGTCGAGATGCACGCCAAACCGGGCCAGGAGGTCCGCGGCGGCGAGCCGCTGTTCACGCTGCACACCGACGAGCCCGCCCGGTTCGCGGACGCCGAGACGGCGCTGGCCGAGGCCGTCGTGATCGCGCCGGCGGGCTCGCGGCCGGACCGGCCGGGCGGTCCGGATCTTGTGCTGGACCGGGTGGGCTGAGGTGCCGCCCGAGCTGGTCGCGGCCCCGACCCGGATCCCGGTGCCCGGGGGCAAGATCATCGACGAGTACGTCGGGCGGGTGACCACCGGCGAGGCAGCGGTGTCAGTGGCCCGCATGACGGCGCCGGCCGGCTGGTCCGAACCGGCGCAGACCCCGGCGTTCGACGAGGTCACGGTGGTGCTCGAGGGCTCGGTGGTGGTGGAGCACGACGGCGGGACACTCGAGGTGTCCGCCGGGCAGGCGGTCGTCACCCGCGCCGGTGAGCGGGTGCGCTATCTGGCCGGGCCGGACGGCGCGGCGTACGTCGCAGTCTGTCTGCCGGCCTTCGCCCCCGACCTGGCCCACCGGGACCCTGAGGACTGACGCAGGACCGGTCAGGGCTTCAGGTGGGGCGGCGGGTCTCCCGCTTGAAGGGGTCGGGCATCGGCGGGGACGTGAGCTCGGCCCGGGGGCAGGTGGCGATGGTGAGCCCGGCCCAGATCAGCGCGTCGTCGCAGAGGCTCTCGACCGTCCAGCCCTGGTCCAGGCCGTTCTCCGAGACGGTGACCTTGTAGATCGTGATCTCGTGGCGGTGCGGGCTGTCGTACATGACCGCGATCGAGCCCAGCAGCTGGGCGTCGCCCCGGGTGCCGCCCACGCCGTCCCAGGGCGCGTCGTAGCGCTGCCACAGCGACGAGGTCGCGTTCCACACCCCGCCGGCCGAGACGTCGAGCCTGCGGAGCTGCTGAAGCACCTGGGCCGCGGCCCGTTCGTCCAGGATGGCGGCAGGCCGGATGATCCGGACGTCCTCGCGTGCACCCACCGTCATGCCTCTTTCATCGTGCTCTGAGGGGTCGGAGTTGAGATCTTCCCAGACGGTACCGTCCCCCCGTGACCAACTCTTTGACTACGGATCACCTGAACGCTCCCTCGGCTCCGGCGCTCGAGGTGGCCCCCAAGGTCCTCCTGCACGACCACCTGGACGGCGGGGTGCGCCCCCGGACGGTGGTGGAGCTGGCCGCGGAGACCGGCTACGAGGGCCTCCCGACCACCGATGTCGAGGCGTTGTCCGGCTGGTTCGTGGCCGCCGCCAACTCGGGGTCCCTGGAGCGCTACCTGGAGACCTTCGCCCACACGGTGGGTGTCATGCAGACCCCTGAGGCGCTCGCGCGGGTGGCCGCGGAGTGCGCCCAGGACCTGGCGGCCGACGGCGTCGTCTACGCCGAGGTGCGGTACGCCCCCGAGCTGCACGTCGAGCGTGGGCTGACGCTGACGGAGGTCGTCGAGGCGGTGAACGCGGGCTTCCGCGAGGGTGAACGGCTGGCCGCCGAGGCCGGCCGGCCGATCCGGGTCGGCGCCCTGGTCACCGCGATGCGGCACGCGGCACGCTCGATGGAGATCGCGGAGCTCGCGATCCGCTACCGCGACGAGGGCGTCGTCGGGTTCGACATCGCCGGCGCCGAGGCGGGCAACCCCCCGACCCGGCACCTCGACGCCTTCGAGTACCTCCAGCGGGAGAACGCGCACTTCACGATCCACGCCGGCGAGGGGTTCGGCCTGCCCTCGATCTGGGAGGCGATCCAGTACTGCGGCGCCGACCGGCTCGGCCACGGCGTGCGGATCATCGACGACATCACCGTGGGTGACGGCGGCCGGGCGACGCTGGGCCGGCTGGCCGCCTACGTGCGGGACAAGCGGATCCCCCTCGAGATGGCGCCGACCTCCAACGTCATGACCGGGGCCGCGAAGTCCATCGAGGAGCACCCGATCGGACTGCTCCGGAGCCTGCACTTCCGGGTCACGGTGAACACCGACAACCGGCTGATGAGCGGGACGTCGATGACCCGGGAGTTCCGCCAGCTGGCCGAGGCGTTCGGCTACGGCCTGGACGACTTCCGGTGGTTCACCGTCAACGCGATGAAGTCGGCGTTCATCCCGTTCGACCAGCGGCTGGCGCTGATCGAGAATGTGATCAAGCCGCGGTACGCCGAGCTGGCTGAGGCTGCTGCGCCGCCACCGGCGTGACCGGCAGGACGGCGTGGGCCTCGCCGCAGCGGCGGCAGCGGTAGACCAGGGTGGCGCCGGCGGCGCCGTTCACGACGATCTCGATGGAGCGGGGGCCGCGCAGCTCGCGCAGTCCGCAGGTGGGGCAGTCGGCGAGGAACATGCGTCCATCGTGGGACCGGCGTACCATCAGCACAATCGCACTCCAGGGGTGACTTCATCAGCCAGACTGATAGTTACGTGCTGCCGACGCCCCGCTGGGACACCCGGGCGCTGGTCGCGCTGCTCGCCGTCGTGGACACCGGGACGTTCAGCGCGGCGGCGCTGGCGCTGGGCTACACGCAGTCCGCGGTCAGCCAGCAGGTCGCCGCGCTCGAGCGGGCCGTCGGAGCGTCGCTGCTCGTGCGGCCAGGAGGACCCCGCCGGGTCCGGCTGACCGCAGTGGGCGAGGCCCTCGTCGTGCACGCCCGCGCGGTGGTCGCGCGGCTGCACGCCGCCCAGGCCGACGTCGCCGCGATCGTCGCGGGCGATCGGGGACACCTGCGGATCGGGGTGCTGCAGAGCGTCGGCACCAAGGTGCTGCCCGAGCTGCTCCGCCGGTTCCGGGCCGAGCTGCCGGGGATCACCCTGTCGGCCGAGGAACCCACGACCCACCTGGAGCTGTTGGACGGCGTCGAGTCGGGTCGCTTCGACCTCTCCTTCACCCCGCTTCCCGTGCCGGACGGCCCGTTCGCGGTGCGCCACGTCCTCGACGACCCGTTCGTGGTGCTCGCTCCCGCCGGGGCACCGGAGGTCGTCGCGGAGTCGGTGAGCCTGCGCCACGTCGCCGGGCTGCCGCTCATCGGGGTGCGGGACGAGGTGCTCTGGGCCGAGACGGTCAGCCACCTGCGGCGCACCGGCACCGAGCCGGAGTTCGTGTTCCGGTCCAACGACAACCCGACCATCCAGGCCTTCGTCGCCGCCGGTCTCGGGTACGCCGTCCTCCCGCGCCTCACCGTCGACGAGGACGACCCCGAGGTGGCGGTCCTGCGGATCTCCTCGGCGATGCCGCCGCGCCGGCTCGGTGTCGTCTGGCACGTCGACCGTCAGCTGCCGCCCAGCGTGTACCGGTTCGCGGCGCTGGCCGTCGAGGTCTGCGCCGCTCTGCGAGCCTTCTGGGGCGAGCCCGCCTAGCGCGGGGCGACCGATGCGGCGAGCAGGGCGGCGAGGGTGTCCTCCCGGTCACACGGGCGGCACCCCAGTGACATCTGGCGCGCCACGACCCCGGGCTCGGCCCGCATCAGGGTCACGCCACGGCGTATCAGTGTGAGCGGCGGCTTGCGGTGCTCGCGCAGGTCGCGGGACAGGCGGCGCAGGAAGTTCTTCACCCGCGACCGGCGTACGACGATCGCGTCGAGCAGCAGGCCGCGGTCGCGGGACGGCCCGACGAGCTCGGCGGCGAAGATGCCGGTGCCGACGAAGGCCGGTGCGGCACCGATCTCGAAGCGGCGCTCGCCGACCCGCCCGTCCGCGGCGATGCTGTAGACGGGCACGTCGGCCCACCCGTCCCGGCAGACCTGCTCGAGGGCCGCGAGCGCTCCCTCGCGGTCCCAGGACCCCGGGTCGTCCCAGTCGACGATGCCGAGCGTCGGGTGCCGGGGGAGGGTCGGGTCGGCGCCGTCCTTGTAGAAGTCGTCCAGGTCGAGCAGGGGCAGCCCGGACTCCTCCGCGAGGTGCGTCTTGCCCGACCCGGAGGGTCCGGCCAGCAGCACCAGCCGAGCCAGGTCGGTCACGCTCAGACGCCGATGGGGTGCCAGACCGTCTTGGTCTCGAGGTAGGCGCGTAGCCGGGTCAGGTCCGGTGTCGCGGCCCAGTCGGTGGCACTGGCTGGCTCGACGCGCACGACGCGCTTGAGGTTGTCGGCCGCCGCCACCTGCAGGTCGACCACGTCGCCGTCGGCTGCGCCGACGAGGTCGATCGCGTTGACGTCCATGTGCGAGGCCAGCCACGGGGCGACCTCGGCCGTGCGGCCGGTCAGCACGTTGACGACACCGCCCGGTACGTCGGAGGTGGCGAGCACCTCGGAGAGCGTGACCGCGGGCAGCGGTCGCTCCTCGCTGGCGAGCACCACGACGGTGTTGCCGGTGACGATGGCCGGCGCGACGACGGACACGAGGCCGAGCAGCGACGAGTCCTGCGGTGCGAGCGCGGCCACGACGCCGGTCGGCTCCGGCACCGAGAAGTCGAAGTACGGCCCGGCGACCTGGTTGGCCGAGCCGGCGACCTGCGACACCTTGTCCGACCACCCGGCGTACCAGACCCATCGGTCGACGGCAGCATCGACGATGCCGTCGGCCCTGGAGCGCGAGACGCCCTCGCCGAGCGCGACCTCGTCGACGAACTGCGACCGGCGGCCCTCGAGCAGCTCGGCCACCCGGTAGAGCACCTGGCCGCGGTTGTACGCCGTCGCCGCCGACCAGCCGGCGAACGACTTGCGCGCCGCGGTGACCGCGTCGCGCGCGTCCTTGCGAGAGGCCATCGCGGCGTTGGCGACGAAATTGCCCTTGCGGTCGGCGACCTCGTAGGACCGGCCGCTCTCCGAGCGCGGGAAGGCGCCACCGACGAACAGCTTGTAGGTCTTGCGGACGTCGATGCGGTCCGTCGGCTTGGTCGGCTTGGTCGGCTTGGCCGGCTTAGACGGCAAGGTAGGCCTCCAGCCCGTGGCGGCCGCCCTCGCGGCCGTAGCCCGACTCCTTGTAGCCACCGAACGGCGACGCGGGGTCGAACCGGTTGAACGTGTTGGCCCACACCACGCCGGCGCGCAGCTGGTTCGCCATCCAGAGGATCCGCGAGCCCTTGTCGGTCCAGACACCGGCCGAGAGCCCGTACGGCGTGTTGTTGGCCTTCTCGACCGCTTCCTGCGGCGTGCGGAACGTCAGCACCGACAGCACCGGACCGAAGATCTCCTCGCGTGCGATGCGATGCGCCTGCGAGACGCCGGTGAAGACCGTCGGGGGGAACCAGAAACCCTTGTCGGGGATCTCGCACGGCGGCGACCAGCGCTCGGCGCCCTCCGACTCGCCGACCGCGGACAGCTCGCGGATCCGGGCGAGCTGCTCGGCGGAGTTGATGGCGCCGATGTCGGTGTTCTTGTCCAGCGGGTCGCCGAGTCGCAGGGTGCCCAGCCGGCGCTTGAGGGACCCCATGACCTCGTCGTACGCCGACTCCTGCACGAGCAGCCGCGAGCCGGCGCAGCAGACGTGGCCCTGGTTGAAGAAGATGCCGTTGACGATGCCCTCGACGGCCTGGTCGACCGGTGCGTCCTCGAACACGATGTTGGCGGCCTTGCCGCCGAGCTCGAGGGTCACCTTCTTCGACGTGCCGGCCGTCGAGCGGGCGATCATCTTGCCGACCTCGGTCGATCCGGTGAACGCCACCTTGTCCACGCCAGGATGCTCGACCAGCGCGCGACCGGTGTCGCCGGCACCGGTGACGATGTTGACGACACCGGGCGGCAGGTCCGCCTGCTGGCAGATCTCAGCGAACAGCAAGGCGGTCAGCGGCGTGGTCTCGGCGGGCTTGAGCACCACGGTGTTGCCGCACGCGAGGGCCGGCGCGATCTTCCACGCCAGCATGAGCAGCGGGAAGTTCCACGGGATCACCTGGCCGGCGACGCCCAAAGGCTTCGGAGGTCCGGACGATGCCGTCGAAAACCCGGCGTACTCGAGCTTGTCGGCCCAGCCGGCGTAGTGGAAGAACCACGCGGCCACCAGCGGGATGTCGACGTCGCGCGACTCGCGGATCGGCTTGCCGTTGTCCAGCGACTCCAGGACCGCGAGCTCGCGGGCCCGCTCCTGCACGATGCGCGCGATCCGGAACAGGTACTTGCCGCGCTCTCGCGCCGGCATCTTGGCCCACACCTTGTCGTACGCTCGGCGCGCGGCCGCGACGGCCTTGTCGACGTCGGCGGCGCTCGCCTCGGTGATCTCGGCGAGCACCTCCTCGGAGGCGGGGCTGACGGTCTTGAACATCCGGCCGCCGTCGGTGTCGACGAACCGGCCGTCGATGAACAGGCCGTACGACGACTGCAGGTCCAGGATCGCGCGCGACTCGGGCGCCGGTGCGTACTCGAACTTCTTGGCCGGCATCGCTCAGTCCAGGGTGAAGTAGTCGGGACCGCTGTAGCGGCCGGTGGTCATCTTGGTGCGCTGCATGAGCAGGTCGTTGAGCAGGCTGCTCGCGCCGAGGCGGAACCAGTCGGGGTCGAGCCAGTCGTCCCCGACGGTCTCGTTGACCAGCACGAGGTACTTGATCGCGTCCTTCGTGGTCCGGATCCCGCCCGCCGGCTTCACGCCGACCTGTCTGCCGGTGGTCGCGCGGAAGTCGCGCACCGCCTCGAGCATCACCAGCGTCACGGGGAGTGTGGCGGCCGGGGCGATCTTGCCGGTGGAGGTCTTGATGAAGTCGCCGCCCGCGAGCATCCCCAGCCAGGAGGCGCGCCGGACGTTGTCGTAGGTCACCAGCTCGCCGGTCTCGAGGATCACCTTGAGGTGCGCGTCGCCGCAGGCCGCCTTGGTGGCGACGATCTCGTCGAAGACCTCGAGGTAGCGCCCGGACAGGAAGGCGCCCCGGTCGATGACCATGTCGATCTCGTCGGCCCCGGCGGCAACGGCGTCGCGCACGTCCGCGAGCTTGACCTCGATGCTGGCCCGGCCGCTCGGGAACGCCGTCGCGACGCTGGCCACCTTGACCCCGCTGCCGTGCAGCGCGTCGACGGCGACCGGCACCATGTCGGGGTAGACGCAGATCGCGGCGACCCGCGGGGTCTCGGGTACGGCGGGGTCGGGCCGCATCGCCTTGGCGCAGAGTGCGCGCACCTTGCCGGGGGTGTCCTGGCCCTCGAGCGTGGTCAGGTCGATCATCGAGATCGCCAGGTCGATCGCCCAGGCCTTCGCGCTGGCCTTGATCGACCTGGTCGAGAGACTGGCGGCGCGGGCCTCGGCACCGACCTGGTCGACGCCCGGCAGGCCATGAAGGAACCGCCGCAAGGACGCGTCGGAGGCCGTGATGCCGGGGACGTCGAGACCGGTGAGGCTGCTCGCGACCGGTGGTGGAGCGGTCGTCGTCACCGCCCGAGCCTACCGCCGTCCCGTGCACCCGGCGCGCTGGGACGATGGACCGGTGACCGCAGCCGAGCCTCAGCTGGTGGGCGCCGACGACGTCGACGACACAGTGGCCGTGCTGGCCAGCGCCTTCGCCGAGGACCCCACCTGGGCCTGGGTGTTCCCCGACCCTGCGCTGCGACCCGCGCAGCACGCCTGGCTGTGGCGGCTCTTCGTCGAGGGCGCCCTGCGCTACTGCTCGGTCTGGCTCAGCGCGGACCGGGCGGCGACCGCGGTGTGGAT
>DATBDW010000066.1:0-3279 GCA_036269735.1 Actinomycetes bacterium | reverse complement strand
GGTGCGGGCCCGGTCGGTCGCCGAGATGCCGGTGGAGATGCCGTCGCGGGCGTCGACCGACACGGAGTAGGCCGTCCGCTTGCGGTCTTCGTTGACGTAGGTCATCGGCGGCAGCTTGAGCCGGTCCAGCTCGGGTCCCTCCATCGGCACGCAGAGCACGCCCGAGGTGTGGCGCACCATGAACGCCAGCAGCTCCGGGGTCACCCGGGCGGCCGCCACCACGAGGTCGCCCTCGTTCTCGCGGTCCTCGTCGTCGACGACGACGACGGCGCGACCCGCCGCGATGTCGGCCACGGCGCGCTCGACGGTGTCGAGCCGGACGCCCGGCGCGGGACCGGTCATGCCGGGACCTCGTCCGGCCGCGGCGGACGAGACAGGGAGGCCGACTCGGCCTGGGCGATCCGCAGCCAGGCGACGAAGCCCCAGATCACGAAGGCGCCGTACACGCCGTACAGGACCGCCGACGGGTAGAACTTGAAGTAGAGCAGCTCCGGTACGCCGACGATGTCGACCGCGAGCCAGCACAGCCAGAAGTCGACCCAGCCGCGGGCCATCGCGTAGGTCGCCACCATGGAGCCGACGAAGATCCACGCGTCCGCCCAGTAGTACCACCAGTGGGTCACCGGGAAGCCGGCGCCGATCGCCCGGAAGGCCGCCCAGGAGAGCACCACACCGACCGCCCAGGACGCGAGGTAGGTGACCCGCTCCCGCGTCAACGCCCAGCGAGGTACGACGGCCGGCGCGCCGGCGCCACCGGCCCGCTGGGTCCGCCGCCACCTGGTCCAGCCGTAGATCGACACCACGATGAAGAAGATCTGCCGACCGGCCTGGCCATAGAGCGGTTGCCCGCCGTGGTCGGCCTGCGCGGCGGTGAAGAAGAATACCGTGAACAGCAGGACGTTGCCGACGATGCCGACCGGCCAGGCCCAGACCCGGCGGCGCATCCCGCCGACAGCCGACGCGAGCCCGAAGGCGTTGCCCAGGATCTCGCGCCAGGTGATGGCGTGACCGGCGATGGTCAGGTGCGCGTCGTAGAGGTCCTGGAAGACGCTCATGCAGGGTTCTCCTCGGAGGTGGTGTCGAGGGTGTGCGAGGTCATCAGCCGCTCGACGTACTTGGCGACGACGACGACCTCGAGGTTGACGAGGGCACCGACCGGGGCGCGGCCGAGCGTGGTGAGCGCGAGCGTGGTCGGGATCAGGCTGACGCTGAACGAATCGTCGTCCAGCGCGGAGACGGTCAGCGAGACACCGTCGACAGCGACCGACCCCTTGAGCACGACGTAGCGCGCCAGGTCGACGGGCAGTGACACCCGGACGAGCTCCCAGTGCGGCGAAGGGGTGCGCTCCAGCACGGTGCCGGTGCCGTCGACGTGGCCCTGCACGACGTGTCCGCCGAGCCTGCCGTCGAGGCGCAGCGACCGTTCGAGGTTCACGGGGTCGCCGGGCCGCAGCGCGCCGAGGCTGCTGCGGTCCAGCGTCTCGCGCATGACGTCGGCCGTGAACGTGTCGCCGGTCGCATCCACGACGGTGAGACAGACGCCGTTGACGGCGATCGAGTCGCCGTGCTCGGCGTCCCCGACCACGAGCGGGCCGCGGACCTGTAGCCGGACGCTGTCGCCGAGGTCGGTCAGCGCCTCGACCTCGCCCAGCTCCTCGACGATGCCGGTGAACATCAGGTCCCCTCCTCGCGCCTCGGCCGGGCTGTCACCCGGACGTCCGGTCCGCACCGCGTGACCTCGGTGACGTCGAGGCGAACACCGTCGGCCAGCGTCGTGATCCCGGTGCCGGACAGGGCGGCGGCGCCGGCCCCGAGGAGGGTCGGTGCGAGATACGCGACGACCCGGTCGACCAAGCCGGCGCGCAGGAAGCCTCCGGCCAGCGTCGGGCCGCCCTCGAGCAGCGCGTAGCCGTGGCCCTTCGCGTGCAGGGCGCCCAGCAGCGCTGGCAGGTCGACCTCACCCGACGCGTCGACACCGACGTCGGCCCCGGTCGCGATCCAGGTGGGTGCGGCCGCGTCGCGCACCCGGGCCGTGCCCGGCGTACGACCGTGGGTGTCGACGACCACCCGCAGCGGCTGCTCGCCGACCGTCCGCCCGGCTTCGTCGCGCACGGTGAGAGCCGGGTCGTCGGCGAGGACGGTGCCGACGCCCGCGACGATCGTGTCGACCCGGGACCGCAGGACGTGTGCCTCGGCGCGCGACTCGGGGGACGAGATCCAGCGGCTGGTGCCGTCCGCCGCGGCGACCCGGCCGTCCAGGGTCGACGCGACCTTCCAGACGACGAACGGCCGCCCGAGCCGTACGCCGGTCAGCCAGCGCTCGTTGCTCCGCTCCGCCTCGGCCGCGAGAAGGCCGACCTCGACGTCGACGCCGGCCGTGCGCAGCTGGTCGGCCCCGCCGGCCGCCCGTGGTGTGGGGTCCGCGACTGCGAAGACGACCCGGGCCACTCTCGCGTCGACGAGGGCCTGGGTGCAGGGGCCCGTCCGCCCCGTGTGCGCACACGGCTCGAGGGTGACGACCACGGTCCCACCCGCCGCTCGGGAGCCGGCAGCGGCTAACGCGGCCACCTCGGCGTGCGGTCCGCCGACCCGCTCGTGGCGACCCTCGCCGACGACCACGCCGTCCCGGTCGAGGACGACGGCGCCGACGTTGGGGTTGGGGTGGGTGGCCTCGTCGACCGAGCTCGCGAGCGCCACGGCACGGCGCATAGCCGTAGCCTCGGCTGCGTGTCGGTCGACCTCGGGGCCGGGCACCCGCGCTCCCTCGCTCGGGCGGGCTCCGGGGCGCCGGGAAACCGGCGGCGGACGTCCGGTCCTCCGCCCCGCGCGCAGGCGCGTGGCGACGCCGGACGCCCGGCGTGCTGCCTCCCATCCGGACTGTCACCGTCGGTCCCGGAGTTCCACCGGGTCAACCGGCCGGCTCGCCACCCTGGCTGGGCGGCGTCCCGGACGCGGGTCGCGGACTGTCACCGCCGGTTCGGAATCTCACCGACCCCGGAGCACGCGTGCGTACTGCTGTCACGTTCAGTGTGCCACGAGCAGCGGCGCCCCGGCCGACCGGATCCGGGACCCCTTCAGGCGGCGTGGACGTAGTCGGTGAAGAAGAGCTCGATCCGGCTGGGTGGTGACTGGCTGGGGGCGCCGGGTTGGGGTGGTGGTCGGGATCGGTAGCGGTGCCCGGTGGGGGTGGTGATCTCGACCTGGTGGGCGCCGGGTCGGCTGCCGGGTGCGGGCCGGGTCTGCCAGCCGGGTGCTTCCTTGGTGTAGTTGCACGCCTCG
>DATBDW010000065.1:0-3333 GCA_036269735.1 Actinomycetes bacterium | reverse complement strand
ACGTCCTGCGGGTCCAGCGGCGGGGGCATGCCCGGCAGCAGGTTCGCCACGGACGGTGTCGGCGTCGCCGTGATCGGGGATCCGCTGGCCGTCGGTACGGACGCGGACGGGCTCGGACGGTGGCTGCTTGCGGTGTCGGCGGGCGTGCTGCTGCCGGTGCAGCTCGTCGCGACCAGAGCGGTGGCGACGAGCATGGTCAGGGCTCCGGTACGCCGGGAGGGCCGCCTCACGCGAGCAGCTCGGTGAGCGTCACGGGCTTGAGCCCACGCGCGTGCAGCCCGTCGAGGATGTCGGGCAGGGCGTCGATCGTCACCGGGTGGCCGAGGTGCAGGCTGATGATCGAGCCCTTGCGTGTCCCGTCGAGCACGGCATTCGTGACGGTGACCGCGCTGGGGTCCTCCCAGTCCAGGCCGTCGACGTCGTAGGAGATGCAGCGGGTATAGCCGGCCCGGGCTGCAGCCCGGCGGATGGTGGGTGTGGTCGCCTGGGTGCCCGAGGCGCGGAACCAGGTCCCCTCGCCGCCGGTGAGGTGGCGCAGAACGCGGGCGCAGCCGTCGATCTCCTCGAAGGTCGTCCGCGGGGCCAAGGTGCGCATCGCGTAGTGGTGCAGCGTGTGGTTGCCGAGCTCGTGACCCGCCGACGTGATGCGCCGGGCCATCGCCGGCTCGGCCCGCAGCCAGGTCCCCACGGCCATCACGGTCGCGTGGACGCCGTGCGTCTCGAGCTGGCGCAGCAGATTCTTGGCCAGCGCGGGATCTCCTGCACCGTGGAAGGTCAGCGCCACCAGCGGGGCCGTCCGGCTGCCGTGGCGGACCTCGACGGCCTCGCGGACCACTCTGCGGGGAGCGGCGGTGGTCGCCGACGCGGTGGTGGAGGTCGATGTCGTGCTCGACGTGGTCGCCGACGGCGAGCCGGAGCGGCCTGTCGTTGTGGAGCCGGCCGAGCCGTCCGAGCAGCCAGCGACCAGTGCGCTCCCGGCCGCGGCAGCGAGCAGGGCACGTCGCGAAACCACCAGGACACCCTAAGGACGACGGGGTTAGGCAGCGGCAAGGCCCGCCGCAGCGGATCGATATGTCAGCGCAGGTCGAGCAGGGAGCTCCCGACGTCGGTGAGCATCCGGCGCAGCAGTGGCAGGGACAGCCCGACGACGGTGTGCGGGTCGCCATCGACACCGTCGACGAAGGGGCCGCCGAGGCCGTCGATGGTGAACGCGCCGGCGACGCGCAGGGGCTCACCGGTCCCGACATACCACTCGATCTCCTCGTCGCTGACGGCGGCGAAGCGGACAGTGGTCGACGCGACCTCGGCAGTGTCGCGGCCGGTGCGAGTGTCGATGAGGCAGTGGCCGGTGCGCAGGACGCCGGACCGGCCGCGCATCCGGCGCCACCGGCTGACGGCGTCCGCGGCGTCGTCCGGCTTGCCCAGGGCGTCGCCGTCGAGGTCGAGGACCGAGTCGCAGCCGAGCACGAGGGCGTCGTCGGCGGCGGCCGCCACGGCGGTGGCCTTGCGTACGGCGAGAGTCAGGGCAACATCGGCCGGCGGACCGGTGACGGTACTCTCGTCGACGCCGCTGACAACGACCTCCGGCTCGATCCCTGCCTGGCGCAGCAGGCCTAGCCGGGCGGGCGAGGCGGACGCAAGGACGAGTCGACGGACCGGCACGTCGGGAACGGTAGCCAGGCGTCCGTTCTGTCCACTCGACGGCGTCCGGCTCTGCGAGCAAGATCGACCCACCGGTGAGTACGAGGAGGCCGTGATGTCACAAGGGTCCGAGGTCGTCGACCTGTACGGCCGGGCCGTCGACCGGTTCGTCGCGGCGGTCCGTGGCGTCTCCGAGTCCGTCTGGTCCGGCTCGACTCCGTGCGCGGAATGGGACGCGCGGACTCTGACCAACCACCTGGTGGGCGAGGACCTCTGGGTCCCGCCGCTCGTCGAGGGCAAGACGGTCGCCGAGGTCGGGGACGTCTTCGACGGCGACGTGCTGGGCGCGGACCCGGCCGCCAGCGCGGAGCAGGCGGGGAAGTCGGCGGTGGCTGCGCTGGCCGAACCGGGTGCTCTGACGCGGACGGTGCACCTCTCCTTCGGCGACTTCACCGCCGAGGAGTACGCCTGGCAGGTGCTCGCCGACCATGTCGTGCACACCTGGGATCTGCTGGCCGGCTCGGGCGCCGACCGGACCCTGGACGAGGGGCTGGTCGAGGCCACGGCCCGGTGGTGGACGAACTGGGAGGACGGCTATCGCGGCGCCGGCGCCGTCGGGCCGGCCTTCCCGGTCGGCGAGGACGCGTCCGCCCAGGACCGGCTGCTCGGTTCGTTCGGGAGGGACCCGGCATGGCAGAGGTGACGGTGGCCGGTGTCGAGGACGTGGTCGCGCGGTTCGGCGCGGCGTGGGAGGCGTGGGACCTCGACGCGATCATGGCGCTGATGTCCGAGGACGCGGTCTTCGAGTCGACGGGGCCGGCGCCGGACGGCGTGCGGATCGAAGGTGCTGCAGCCGTCCGGGCCGAGTGGGAGGGCATGTTCCGCGACACGCGGGACGCCGAGTTCCGGTTCGAGGAGGCGTTCGTCTCCGGCGACCGGGCCACGACGCGGTGGCGGTTCTCCTGGACGAACGACGACGGCTCGCGAGGCCACGTCCGTGGCGCCGACATCATGCGGGTGCGTGACGGCCTGGTCGTCGAGAAGTACAGCTACGTGAAGGGCTGACTGCCACCTAGAACGGCGGGATGTCGTCGGCGGGATCGGGTGGCGACTCTGCCGCTTGGGGTGGGTCGGGTTCGCCGAGAGGTGGGTCGGGTGGTCGCCGGTAGGTGTGCCCGGAGGGGAGGGTGACGATGGTGTCGCCGGTGTCCTGGTCCAAGCGGGTCGTTGTCCGGGTGTGGGTTTTGATGCGGTGGTGGGTGCGGCACAGGCATTGCAGGTTGCACGCTTCGGTGGCGCCGGCGGGCCAGGGGATGCGGTGGTCGGTGTCGCAGCGCCGGGCGGGGCGGGTGCAGCCGGGCCAGCGGCAGGTCTCATCTCGGGTGCGGACGTGGCGGTCCATGTCGGCGGGGACCTGGTAGGTGGTGGCGGACAGCTCGTCCATCCGTCCGGTGCGCGGGTCGGTGAACAGCTTGCGCCAGGTCCCGGTGGGGTCGGCGGCGATCCGCCGCGCGGTCTGCGCGGAGATGGGGCCGTGCCCGGCCAGCCAGGCGGGTTCGTCTCCTGGTCGAGCAGGGTCCCGGCGCCGACCACGACGTGCACCGACGGGCCGGACGTCGAGGCGGCCCCGGTCCCGGTGGTGGGCACGGTGCGCCCGGTGAGCAGGTCCGCGAACACGTCCGCGCAGGCCTG
>DATBDW010000064.1:0-3511 GCA_036269735.1 Actinomycetes bacterium | reverse complement strand
AGAGCCGCCGGGTGCACGACGCCCCCGGTCGGTCGGGGCCGGCTGTTACTCCAGCGAGCTGGCATCCCCGGGCACGTCCACCGCGTGCTCGCGGAGGGCATCCAGCGGGACCACGGCGAGCGCCTCCCCGCTGGTCGCGGCCAGCACCACCGGCGCGGCCGCCCCGTCGGCGTACGCCTGGAGCCAGCGCGCCGCGACCACGCACCACCGGTCACCGGGCTCGAGGCCGGGAAAGCCCCACTCGGGTCGCGGGGTGACGAGGTCGTTGCCGGTGGCCCGCTGGTGGGCGAGGAACTCGGCCGTGACGACTGCGCAGACCGCATGCCGGCCGAGGTCCTCCGGCCCGCACCGGCAGGACCCGTCCCGGAAGAAGCCCGTGACGGGGTCCGAGCCGCACAGCTCCAGCGGGCCGCCGAGCACGTTCACCTGCTCGGCGTCAGCGAGGTCGTCGGTCGTCATCCGGGGTACGCCGGCGACCAGCCGGCGCCGGCCTGCGTCCAACCTCCGGCGGAGGTGAACTCGTACAGGTTGCCGGCCGACGTGCCAGCCACCAGCGGCGGGCCCTTGGCCGCGTACGGCGGGGCAGCAGTCAGCGTCACCGCGTCGGGCAGGGGCTGGATGTCGTCGACCCGGTAGCCCTGCGGGTCGAGCACGAAGGGGCCCGGGCCGGAGCCGGCGACGCTGCCGAGCACCGCGATCGTCGTGGCGTCCGCCCAGGCCACGTCGCGGACGCCGCGCAGGTCGGGACGCGGCTCGCGGATGTCGATCAGCCCGACCCGCTCGCTGCCGGCGACCGTCTCGATCCGCTGGATCGCGGCAACCTTGAGGATCGCGTCGCGACCGGTACCGAAGATGAGGGCGACCCGGGCGCCGTCACGGCCCACCGACACGCCCGTGAGGCTGCGTCCCGTCGCGTCGCGCGGCAGCGCGACGACCTGCACGGCCTTGGCGCCGTCGGCGAGGTACCAGAGCTCGCCCGTCGCGCGGTTGACCACCCAGAGGTTCTGGCCCCGGTCCCACGACGGCTGCGACAGACCGTTGCCGCTGATCCTCGGCTGCATCGTCGCGTTGACGGCCATCGGCCCGACGTAGACCGTCGTGCCGTCCGCCCCCACCGCCGCCAGCCGCTGCAGGTCAAGGGACACCGCCGGCGTCCGCAGCTTCGGGTCGCCCCGGCCGCCGGAGCCGGGGACCGGGTTGAAGGTGCCCTTGCCGAAGCTTCCGATCGCGCCGCCGTGCATGTAGTAGGCGGAGGGTTCGTTCGTCGTGAGGTAGTCCGGGTCGTAGAGCGGCCACGACGTGATCGCTTGCTCGACGTCACCGTTGACGCTCAGGTCCTGGCCTCCGGCCGTGATCCGCACCCGGGTGATGTCGGGAAACTGCTTGAGGGTGTAGACGAGCTGCGCCGACATCTGCACGCGGGTCTCGTCGTTGGCCTGGCGCGCGGCGCTGTTGAGCTGCACGGTCGCGAGACCGTTGCTGACCGACACCGCGTTGACGTCGAGGGCGGTCCCGTCCGGGAACGCGGAGGTGACCGCGCCACGCAGGTCGACCGCGGGTCCGCGCAGCAACCGGGCCACGACCTTGGTGGTGAGGCCGGGGAGCTCGGGCAGGAACACCAGGTCCGGTACGACGGTCGTGCCCGACGGTGCGACGTAGTACAGCGCGACTCGGTGGTAGGCGTCGTCGACGTCGGAGGAGGACAGCAGCAGCCCGTCCCGGAGGGTGGAGATGCGCCACTCGCCGCCCACCTTGGTCAGGTGGAAGGTCCGGCTGACGGGAGTACCCGGGGCGACGCTGGTGAAGCTGCCGTCCTCGTTGACCCGGCCCTGCTCGGCGTAGTCGACGCTCAGGTCGATGCCGTCGGCCGTGGCCGGGCCGCCGACGGGAGTCGGCGTCGACGCCCTCGGGTCGTAGACGACCGTGCCGCTCTGTGGCCGCCATTGCTGCGCCGCGGTCGGCGTGAGGTACTCCCGGGCCACCGCATGGTCGTTGCGGAAGTCGGCACTGGACGACAGGAAACCTTCGACCACGGCGGCTGGCGAGTCCCCCGGCCGCGGTGGCCGCCCGATCGAGCGCACCCGGTTGTCGGCCTGGGCCAGGCGCGGGTCGCCACCGGACTTCACCGGGCCCGACGTCGGGATCTGCGCGCAGCCACTCAGGACGAGGGTGACGACGACGACGGCGGCCGCCCCCAGACGGCCACGCAGGATGCGCCGCTCAGACATCGATGCCGCCCGGGGTGCGCAGCCGCCGGTAGGGCTGGCCGACGGTCAGCGGGCGCGACCGGCGCCGCGAGTCCATCGGCTCCAGCGGGATCGGTGACCCGGTGAGCTCCGCGCCCATCGTCCGCGGCACCGTCAGCCGGAACTGGCAGCCGTCGCCGGGGTCGCCCCAGGCCTGCAGCCAGCCGTGGTGCAGGTGCGCGTCCTCGAGGGCGATCGACAGACCCAGGCCGGTGCCGCCGGTGGTCCGGGCCCGCGCGGGGTCGGCCCGCCAGAACCGGTTGAACACCATGCCGACCTCGCTCTGCGCCAGCCCGATCCCATGGTCGCGGACCGCGATCGCCACGGCATGCGCGTCCGCGGCCACCAGGACCGCGATCGGGCCGCCCTCGCCGTGCTCGATCGCGTTGGCGAGCAGGTTGCGCAGCACCCGTTCGATCCGCCGCGGGTCCACCTCGGCGATGCAGGACGTGTCCGGCTCGACCAGCTCGAGCTCGCTGCCCCGCCGCTCGGCCAGGGGCTCCATGCCCTCGATCACGCTGCGGGCCAGGATCCGCAGGTCGACCGGCTCGGGCTCGAGGATCGCCGCCCCGGCGTCGTACCTGCTGATCTCCAGCAGGTCGGCGAGGAGCGCCTCGAACCGGTCCAGCTGGGCCTGCAGGATCTCGGCGCTGCGCTGCACCGCTGGGTCGAACTCGTCGCGGGCCTCGTGCAGGATGTCAGCGGCCATCCGCACCGTCGTCAGGGGCGTGCGCAGCTCGTGCGAGACGTCGGAGACGAAGCGGCGCTGCACGCGGGAGAGGTCCTCGAGCTGCCTGATCTGCCGCTGCAGGCTGGTCGCCATCCGGTTGAACGACGCGGCGAGGCGGGCCAGGTCGTCCTCACCGCGGACCCGCATCCGCTCCTCGAGGCGGCCGGCCGAGAGCCGCTCGGCGATCCGCGCCGCCATCCGCACCGGCGTCACCACCTGCCGGGTGACAAGGAACGCGATGCCACCCACCAGGACGACCAGACCGAGCGCGGCGAGGAGGAGCGCATTGCGCACCAGGCCGACGGTGTCGGCCTCCTTGTCCAGCGGGAAGAAGAAGTAGAGCTCGTACTGGTTCATCTGCGGTACGTCGACGACGTTGCCCACCACGACCACGGGGATCGTGCGGCCGTTGCTCCCGGACACCTTGCCGTAGGTCCACTCCTGGGTCGAGGTCGCCTCGACCTGCCTGCGCAACGCGGGCGGGACCGAGGCGATGCTGACCCCGAAGGACGACCGGCCCAGGGGCGCCGCCGGG
>DATBDW010000063.1:0-2302 GCA_036269735.1 Actinomycetes bacterium | reverse complement strand
GCTCTGTCGCGTCGACCACGGCCGTCGCCCTACGCCTTGGCGACCGGCTCGAGGACCTCGCGGCCGCCGAGGAACGGCCGCAGCGCCACCGGCACCCGGACCGAGCCGTCGGCCTGCTGGTGGTTCTCGAGGATGGCGACGATCCACCGGGTCGTCGCGAGCGTTCCGTTCAGCGTGGCCAGGGGTCGGGTGCCGTCGGCGTCGCGCATGCGGATCCGCAGCCGGCGCGCCTGGAAGGTCGTGCAGTTGGACGTCGACGTCAGCTCGCGGTAGCGGCCCTGGGTCGGCACCCACGCCTCGCAGTCGTACTTGCGCGCCGCCGAGCCGCCCAGGTCACCGGCCGCGACGTCGATGATCCGGTACGGCACCTCGACCTTGGCAAGCATCTCGCGCTCCCAGCCGAGCAGCCGCTGGTGCTCGGCCGCGGCGTCGGCCGGATCGACGTACGAGAACATCTCGATCTTGTCGAACTGGTGCACGCGCAGGATGCCGCGGGTGTCCTTGCCGTAGGACCCGGCCTCCTTGCGGAAGCAGGTCGACCAGCCGGCGTACCGCAGCGGCAGCCGGTCCGCGTCGATGACCTCGTCCATGTGGTACGCCGCGAGCGGCACCTCCGAGGTGCCGACGAGGTACAGGTCCTCGTCCGGCAGGTGGTAGACGTTCTCGGCCGCCTGGGCGAGGAACCCGGTGCCCTCCATCGCCTCCGGCTTGACGAGCACGGGAGGTACGACGGGCACGAACCCGGCCTCGGCCGCCTGCGCCATCGCGAGGTTGAGCATCGCGAGCTGCAGCTGTGCGCCCACCCCGGTGAGGTAGTAGAACCGCGCGCCCGAGACCTTCGCGCCGCGCTCGGTGTCGATGGCGCCGAGGCGTACACCGAGCTCCAGGTGGTCCAGCGGCTCGAAGTCGAGCCGCGGCGGCTCGCCGACGTGCTCGAGCACGACGTAGTCGTCCTCGCCGCCCTCGGGCACCCCCGGCTCCGCGACGTTGGACAGCCGGCCCATCAACCCGCTGAACTCCGCCAGCGCGGCCTGCGAATCGGCGTCCGCGGACTTCACCTCGGCGGCCAGGTCCTTGGTGCGCGCGAGCAGCGCGGCCCGCTCGTCGCCCTGTGCGGTGGCGACCTGGCGGCCGAGCTCCTTCTGCTCCGCGCGGGCCCGCTCGTAGCTGACGATGGCCGCCCGGCGGCGCTCGTCGGCCCCGAGCACCGCGTCGACGAGGTCCGGGTCCTCGCGCCGGGCGCGCTGCGAGGCCCGGACGGCCTCCGGGTCGTCGCGCAGCAGCTTGAGGTCCAGCACCCCGCGAGCGTATCGAGGGACCCGCCCCGCCCCCGAGCGGATATCGCTGGAACATCGGGGGGGGTACATCCGGGGGCATACCGGACGGCCTGGCCGGACGGTGAGTGCCGGGCACACGTTCGGGGTACGACGGGCGGGTGCGCAACGTCCTGTACCGCCCCGCCGAGGCCCGCCGCCCGACCCGGTCGCCCAGGCGCGGCCTGGGCGGTCGCCTCGCGCTCGGCGGCGGCCTGGCGGCGTTGCTCGCGATCCCGTTCCTGCTGATCCTGCTGTTCGTCGAGTCCTCGTTCGACCCGATCCAGCGCGTCGACGTGAACACGGCGAACTCTCTCAACGCGTATGCCGACGGGCGCGCCTGGCTGGTGCACACCCTCGACGTCGGCTCGGTCGTCTTCCAGCCGTGGTCGTTCCGGGTCGTCGTGCTGGCCGTGGCGGCCTGGCTGTGGGTGCGCGGCGCGCGGCGTCTCGCGATCTGGGCGGTCGTGACCATAGCGATCGGCGGGGTGCTCGCGGGCGTCCTCAAGCTGGTGGTGGCCCGCGCCCGCCCGCACTTCCCCGAGCCCGTCGCGCACGCGAGCGGTTACAGCTTCCCGAGTGGGCACGCCATGAACTCGATGCTCGGCGTCGCCGTGCTGATCCTGATCTTCCTGCCCGTCCTCACCCGGACCGGACGGGTGATCGCCTACACCCTCGGAGGGCTGGTGGTGCTGGCCACCGGGTTCGACCGGGTGGCGCTCGGGGTGCACTTCGTCAGCGACGTCGTCGCCGGCTGGATCGCCGCGCTCGCCGTGGTCGCCGGCACCGCAGGCGGCTTCGAGATCTGGCGCCGCGAGCAGGGCCGGGCCCCGGCCAGCCCGGGCGAGGGCGTGGAACCCGAGGCGGCCCCCGAGATCTCCGACGGACAGCACGCCGACAGCGCGACCAGGAACCACTGACCAGTCCGACCGACGTAGCCGTAGCACTCCTGCCGATCACGAAAGCTGGTTCTCTCCCCGTGAATGCAC
>DATBDW010000062.1:0-7731 GCA_036269735.1 Actinomycetes bacterium | reverse complement strand
GCGGTGGCGAGGACCTCGGCGATGAGCTCCTCGTCGACCTCGGCGACGACGTCCATGTCGCCGGCCTTCCACTCCTTCTCGCGCTGCGCCTTCTCCTGCAGCAGGGTCTTCTCGCGGTCGCGCAGGGACGCGGCCTTCTCGAAGTCCTGCGCGTCGATCGCCGACTCCTTCTCGCGGCGGACGCTGGCGATGCGCTCGTCGAACTCACGCAGGTCCGGCGGAGCGGTCATCCGGCGGATGCGCATCCGCGAGCCGGCCTCGTCGATGAGGTCGATCGCCTTGTCCGGCAGGAACCGGTCGGAGATGTAGCGGTCGGCGAGGGTCGCCGCGGCGACCAGCGCGCCGTCCGTGATGGACACCCGGTGGTGCGCCTCGTAGCGGTCCCGCAGGCCCTTGAGGATCTCGATGGTGTGGGCCAGCGTCGGCTCGGCGACCTGGATCGGCTGGAAGCGCCGCTCGAGGGCGGCGTCCTTCTCGAGGTGCTTGCGGTACTCGTCCAGCGTCGTGGCACCGATCGTCTGCAGCTCGCCGCGGGCCAGCATCGGCTTGAGGATGCTCGCCGCATCGATCGCGCCCTCGGCGGCGCCCGCACCCACGAGCGTGTGCAGCTCGTCGATGAACAGGATGATGTCGCCGCGGGTCCGGATCTCCTTGAGGACCTTCTTCAGCCGCTCCTCGAAGTCACCGCGGTAGCGGCTGCCGGCCACCAGCGCGCCGAGGTCGAGCGAGTAGAGCTGCTTGTCCTTGAGGGTCTCGGGCACCTCGCCGCGGACGATCGCCTGGGCCAGGCCCTCGACGCACGCGGTCTTGCCGACGCCGGGCTCCCCGATGAGCACCGGATTGTTCTTTGTACGTCGGGACAGCACCTGCATGACCCGCTCGATCTCCTTCTCGCGCCCGATAACCGGGTCGAGCTTGCCCTCGCGGGCGGCCTGCGTGTAGTTGCGGCCGAACTGGTCGAGGACGAGAGAGGTCGACGGGGCACCCTCGGCGGGGCCGCCGGCCGGGCTGCTTTCCTTGCCCTGGTAGCCGGACAGGAGCTGGATGACCTGCTGGCGGACCCGGTTGAGGTCGGCGCCGAGCTTGACGAGGACCTGGGCGGCGACGCCCTCGCCCTCGCGGATCAGGCCGAGCAGGATGTGCTCCGTACCGATGTAGTTGTGGCCGAGCTGCAGGGCCTCGCGCAACGACAGCTCGAGGACCTTCTTGGCCCGGGGCGTGAACGGGATGTGCCCGGACGGCGCCTGCTGGCCCTGACCGATGATCTCCTCGACCTGGGACCGGACGGCCTCCAGCGAGATGCCGAGAGACTCCAGGGCCTTGGCCGCGACGCCTTCACCCTCGTGGATGAGGCCGAGCAGGATGTGCTCGGTGCCGATGTAGTTGTGGTTGAGCATCCGGGCCTCTTCTTGGGCCAGGACGACAACCCGCCGCGCGCGGTCGGTGAACCTCTCGAACATGTATCTGCGCTCCTCACGAGAGCGGTCGGGCAGGTGGAGCGACCGGCTGGGTACCGATCACCTGTCCCTTGGCATGCTAGCCCGCACGCTGACCGATCTTGCTGCTTGTTCCCTTGATGTGACTCTTCCCCTGGTCGGGTCTATCCGGGTCCAACTGAACGGCCGTGGACGGTGTTCCACGAGGGACCCTTTCCCGGTACGCCGCCAGCGAACGCCCGTTCGGCTGTCCGCCACGCGTCCGGGTGCATGATCGGGCGGTGCCCACCGTCATCAGGTGCCCGCCCGGGGCGCGCGATCGCGCCCTGCAGACGGTGGTGGCGGCGTTCCGGACCGACCCGCTGCTCCGCTGGGTCTGGCCCTCGGACGAGCGGTACGCCGGCTGCGCGCGGGCGTTCTTCGGCACCCTGCTCGACGGGCGGTTCGCCGGTGGCGAGGTCTGGTCCGCGGACGACGGGGCCGCCATCGCCATGTGGGACCCGCCCGGCGGCCTCTACGTGCAGCCCCCCGCGCAGTGCTGGGAGGCGGTGCGGGCGCAGCACACGGAGCGCGAGCGGGGCGCCTGGGACTCTTATCACCGGGCGATGTCGCTGCCGGAGGGCACCGGCCCCTACTGGTACCTCGGCGTGCTGGCCACCGAGCCGGCCCGGCAGGGCACCGGGCTGGGCCGGGCGGTCAGCGCACCGATGCTGGCCGCGGCGGACCGGTCGGGCCTGCCGGCGTACCTGGAGACAGCGAGCGAGGAGAACGTGACGATCTACCGACGGCTCGGGTTCGAGCCGGTGCACGACGAGGCGATGCCCGACGGCGGCCCGGCCTGCTGGCTGATGCGCCGGGACCCGCGGCCGGGGTCGTCGTGAGCGGCGTCCTCGTGGTCGTCGCGGCCGGTCCGGGGTTGGGGCGGTCGGTCGCGCTGCGGTTCGCCCGGGAGGGGTACGCCGTCGGGCTGGTCGCCCGGTCGGCCGACGCGCTGGCCGACCTGGTCGCCGAGGTCGGCGCCGCCGGGGCCTCCGCGGTCGCCGTCGCTGCCGCCGACGTGTCCGACGACGCCGCCTTGCGGGGCGCGCTCGGCGACCTGGCGGGCACGCTCGGCCCGGCGACCGTGGTCGTCTACAACGGCTCGGCGTACGTGGAGGGGTCGGTGACCGCCCTGCCGCCGGAGCGTCTGCGGCTGGCCCTCGACGTCGGGGTCGTGGGCGCCGTGGTCACCGCGCAGGCGACGGTGCCGGCGATGCGGGCGGCCGGTGGGGGAACGATCGTGCTGACGGGCAGTGTCGCGGCCGACCGGGCCTCCACCAGCGCGGCGGCCGTGGGTGTCGCCAAGGCCGCACTGCGCAACCTGGCTCGGTCGTTGCACAAGGAGGTCGCCGGTGACGGTGTCCGGGTGGTCACCGTGACCATCGACGGCGTCTTGAGCGGGCCGACGGCGCTGGACGTCGAGCAGATCGCCGACCTGTACTGGCAGCTGCACAGCGCTCCCGAGTCGCCTCCGGACATCGTGGTCTTTCCGGGCACGGCCACGTGACGCTCCTCACGTGTTCAGCGCCGGGTCGACTAGCGATCTCGCGACGCGGGTAATCCTGACGCGTGCGCGCCTTCCTCGTCGTCGTGGTCGTCCTGCTCCTGGCCGCCGTGGGCGCCGACCGGGTGGCCGAGCACGTGGCGAGCAACCGCGCCGAGGTCCGCCTCGCCAACGAGGGCGTGCAGAACCCCCAGGTCTCGGTCGGCGGCTTCCCATTCCTCACCCAGCTCGCGGCCCGCAGCTTCCGCTCGGTGACCGTGACCGGTGACGCCGTCACCTCCTCCAGCGGGTCCGCGCAGGACCTGACCGTCGTGGCGCACGACGTGACCGTCCCCAAGGGCGGTCACGCCACCGCGGCCTCGGTGCATGCCGACGGTCTCGTCACCTACGCGGAGGTGGTCCGCCGGAGTGGTGCCCGGGGCGTCAGCCTGAGCGCCGCGACTGGCGGCCGGGTCCGGATGCACGGCACGGCGACCGTGCTCGGCCAGTCGGTCCCGGTGGCCGCGCTCGGCCGCGTGCATGCGTCGGGGCGTTCGCTGCGCATCGAGCCCACCGGGTTCGAGGTCGCCGGCGCGACGGTCGACGGCGCCTCGGTGCTGGACGCCCTCGGTGCGCGGTTCACCCTCGTCTACCGGCTGCGCGACCTTCCGGCCGGGCTGACGCTGAGCTCGGTGCAGGCGACCCCTGACGGCTTTCGCGTCGTGGTCACCGGGACCGACGTGAAGTTCCCCACCGGCTGAGCGGCCCACCGGAGCGGCTCAGCCGCTGATCGCTTCGGCGGCCGCGAGTACGCCGGCGACGGCAGCCACCGCGTCGCCGGCCTGCGGCCCCTCGGCCCGGACCAGGACCCGCTCGCCGGCGACGGCCCCCAGCCCCATGACCGCGAGCACGCTGCGCGCGTCGACCTCCGGCCGCCCCACGGTCGAGAGCCACGTCGACGCGTCGTACGCCGCGGCCGCCCTGGTCACCTGACCGGCAGGTCGGGCGTGCAGGTCGGCCGGCAGGACGACCTCGATCGCGGCCTCAGAGCTTGCTGACACCGCGAGCCCCCTCCGCTGCTGCGAGCACCTCGGCCAAGGACGCTCCGCAGGACGCCGTGACCGCGGCCGACACCGCGCCCTCGACGAACGGAGCGTCGGCCAGCTGTACGTCTGCGGGGTGGTCGTGCTCGACCAGGTAGGCCTTCGCCGTCAGCACCGAGCTGCCCAGGTCGGCGATGACCAGGACCCCCGCGCCGCCGGAGACCTTGTCCACGGCCGCGGCCAGCGCGTCCGCGCTGGTGCCGAGCCGACCGTCGTCCGTCCCGCCCACCGCCACGATGCGGACGGCTCCCGCGCTGACCTGGCCGGCGACGTCGGCGGCGCCTTCGGCGAGCGCCCGGCTGTGCGAGATCAGGACGATCCCTACCGCGACCTGCTCGCTCATGGCCCTATCCTCGTCTCTGTTCGACGATGCTGAACGCTTGACGGTGCTCGACGAGAGGCGAGGGAGAACCGGTGATCCAGTCGGTGGACCGGGCGGCCCGGATCCTGCACGAGCTCGGCTCGGGCAGCCCGACGTTGGGCGTGACCGAGCTCGGGGGTCGGCTCGACCTGGCCAAGCCCACCGTGCACGGCCTGCTGCGGACCCTCGAGCAGAGCGGGCTGGTCAGCCAGGACGTGGCGACCGGCCGCTACTCGCTGGGACCGCGGGTCCTGCAGCTCGGCAACGCCTACCTTGCGGGATCGGAGCTGCGGTCCCGGTCGATGCTGCGCGCCGGTGCGCTGGCCCGGCAGGTGAACGAGGCCGTCTGGGTGACCGTCCTCGTCGACGACGCCGTCATGGTCGTGCACCACGAGTTCCGTCCGGACGACGCGGTGCAGATCCTCGAGGTGGGCGCCACAGTGCCGTGGCACGCGTGCGCGTTCGGGCACGCGATCGCGGCGTACCTGCCCCAGCGTGAGATGGAAGCGCTGCTCGAGGCACCGCGGCGCGCCCTCACCGGGCGCACCCGCACCGAGCCCGAGACCTTGCGCAAGGCGATCGCGACCGTCGCCTCCCGCGGCGTGGCCGTGGAGAACCAGGAGGCCAACGTCGGCGACGGCGGCCTCGCCGCCCCCGTCCTCGACCACGCCAACCGGGTCGTCGGCGCACTCGGCGTCGTCGGTCCGGCCGAGCGGCTGCTGGCGCGGCAGGCGCGGGCGCGGCTGACCAGGGCAGTCACCGAGACCGCGCGCGGTGTCTCGCGGGACCTCGGGGCGTCGCGGCTGCTGCCCGCGGACGGGCGTCTCAGCCACCGCTGACCCCTGCCCGGGCACCGAGGAGCCCGGCCAGCCGCTGCCCGGCCGAGGCGACGGAGGTGGCGCGCACCAGAGCGCGGACCTGGTCCAGCCTCGACGGCGCGACGCTGACCACGGTGAGCCCGGCGCCGAGCAGCAGCGGCAGGACGCCGGGGTCGGCCGCGGCGTCGCCGCAGACCGAGATGGGGCGGCCCGCCGCGCCGGCCGCGAGCACCGCGTCCTCGATCAGCCGCAGCACGTCAGCGTGTGCGGTCTGAGCCGGCCCGACCGAGTCGTCGGTGCGGCCGACCCCCAAGGTGGCGACGGTCAGGTCGTTGGTGCCCAGGGAGAAGAAGTCAGCGGCCGCAGCGAGCAGCGCCACGGCCTCGACCGCAGCGGGAGTCTCGAGCATCGCGCCGACCAGCGGTACGCCGACACCGGCGCGCGCAGCTGCGGCCGCGGCATGCCGCCGGACGGCGACGAGCTGCTCCCGCGTCGCGACCATCGGCACCAGCAGGCGCAGGTCGACATCGCGCGCCGTGTCGAGCACGGCGTCGAGCTGTGCGTCGAGGGCGCCGGGTTCGGCCAGCAACAGGTCCAGCGAGGACGTCGTCGACGTACGTCCGGACAGGAACGGCGGCGTCTTGTCGTTGGTGAAGTCGAGCAGCCGCACCGTCACCGGGCGGCCCGCCAGCACCTCGAGGACCGGGCGCAGGGCACGTTCGTGCTCGGCCCGGCTCGGCCAGTCGCTGGCCGCAAGGTGCACAAGCTCGGTGCGGAGCAGCCCCACGCCCGCAGCGCCCGCCGCCACGGCACGTCGGGCCTCGACGGCCGAGGCGACGTTGGCCAGCACCGACACGTCCACGCCGTCGGTCGTGCGGGTGGGCAACGAGCGCAGCGCCTGGACGGCTCCTGGCTCAGCAGCGGCGGGGACCGCCCGGGCGGCGCGGTCCGCGGACGGGTCGAGCACGACCTCACCCGCGTCGGCGTCCACGAGCAGCCGCAGGCCGTCCGCTGCGTCGAGCAGCTCGTCGGGTGCACCCACGACGAACGGGATCCCGAGTGACCGGGCCACGATGGCCGCGTGCGAGCTCGGGCCGCCCAGCCCGGAGACCGCGGCGGCCACCTGCTCGGCGTACCGGAGCAGGTCCGGTGCTCCGACCTCCTCGGCGAGCAGCACGACAGCGCCGTCGGGCGGCGGTCGGTCCAGCCGCCCGGCGAGCCGGTCGGCCACCGCCCGGCCCACCTGGCGGATGTCGCCGGCGCGTTCGCGAAGCTCTTCAGAGTCGAGGGCGGCCATCGTGGCGGCGAGCCGCTCGGTGACCCGCTCGACCGCGGACTCCGCGTCGAGCTCTCCCAGACGGGCAACGACCTCGTCGGCGAATGCCGGGTCGCGCGCGATGAGCGCCTCGGTGTCGAGGATGTCGGCGTACGCCGTCGCGTTCTCCGCCCGGTGCCGGGCCGCCATCTCCTCGAGCTCCGCCGCGGTGGCCGCGAAGGCCGACCGGACCTGCTCGGGTGAGGCAGACGTCGCGGCTGCCGTCCCCGCCCGGGGCGCCGCACGACGCGGCGACCAGGCTGCAGCGACGGCCGCGCCGGGCGAGGCGGTGCGGACGGCATACGCCGAGCTCATGACTCCTGTCCCTCCAGCACTCTCGCGAGGGCGGCCAGGATCAACGCCGTCGACGTCGCGCCCGGGTCCTGGTGGCCCACGCTGCGCGCGCCGAGGTAGCTGGCGCGTCCTTTGAGCGCCTGCAGCGGGATGGTCGCTTCGGCGCCCAGCTCGGCCGCGCCGGCGGCGGCCTGGGCCACCTCCGAGAGGGACGCACCGGCGGCCAGCGCCTGCTGGTAGGCGCGGACCGCCGGCGCGAGCGCGTCGACCATCGTCTTGTCCCCCTCGGCAGCGGCGCCGAGTCCCTGGACACCCTCGAGCGCCGCTTGCAGCGCGGCGCCGAGCGCGGCCGGCGTGACGTCCGGGTCCGTGCCCAGTGCCTTTCCGGCCCGGCGGAAGGCCGTGCCGTACAGCGGGCCGGACGCGCCGCCCACCTTGGACACCAGCGCGTTGCCCACCGCGGTCAGCAGCTCGCCGGGGGTGGCCGGCTGCTTCTCGTCCAGGGCGACGCCGACGGCGTGGAACCCTCGCACCAGGTTGACGCCGTGGTCGGCGTCGCCGATCGCGGAGTCCAGGTGGGTCAGATGGTCCTTGTTCTCCTCGATGTCCTTCGAGGCCTCGTCGATCCAGGCGCGGACGGTCGTGACGTCCACCAGCAGCACCCCTTCCATGGCCAGCTCCTCAGCGGCCCCACCGCAGCGCGGGGGTCTCCACGGGAGCGTCCCAGAGCGCGGTCAGGTCCGGCGTGAGGCGCAGCACGGTGACCGACGCCCCCGTCATGTCGAGGCTGGTGATGTAGTTGCCGACCAGCGACCGGGCGAGGGTCGCGCCCTTGGCCTCGACGATCCGGCGTACCTCGTTGAAGACGACGTACAGCTCGAT
>DATBDW010000061.1:0-6031 GCA_036269735.1 Actinomycetes bacterium | reverse complement strand
GCCATCCGACCCGGGTCGGCCATCAGGACGTGCTCGGTGATCTCGAGCTTCAGCGCCCGGGCCGGGAGGTCGTGCACCCGCAGCAGGTCGGCGACGACCTCGGCGAACGACGTGTCGGTCAGGTCCCGGACCGACACGTTGACCGCGACCGTGAGCTCCTGGCCGTTGCGCCACCAACCGGCCGCCTGGGCCAGGGACTTGGCCAGCGCGAGGTGGGTGAGGTGGCGCATCATCCCGGACTGCTCGACGAGGTCGAGGAACGCGTCGGGGAAGACGAGGCCGCGCTCGGGGTGCTGCCAGCGGACCAGTGCCTCGACGCCGACGGGGCGGCCGCCCGGGAACGACACGGTCGGCTGGAAGTGCATGACGAGCTCGCCGGTCTCGATCGCCCGGCGCAGTGAGCCGAGCAGGTCGAGGCGGTCGGGCGTGTGGATGTCGCGTTCCGGGCGGTACAGCTCGACGCCGGTGCGGTCCTCCTTGGCCTGGTACATGGCGACGTCCGCGAGCTGCAGCAGCCGTGGTACGTCGTCGGTGTGCAGCGGGTGCAGGGCGACGCCCACGCTGTTCTCGACCTGCAGGGTCATCCCGTCCAGGTGGAACGGCTCGGTGAGCACGTCGCGGATCCGCTCGGCCGCGTCGACGGCGGCGTTGGCATCGGCCACGTCGGTGAGCAGGACTGCGAACTCGTCGCCGCCCAGCCGCGCGACGGTGTCCTCGGGCCGCACCGCGCGAGCGAGGCGGCTCGCGGCGATCTCCAGCAGCCGGTCGCCGGTGTGATGACCGAGCGTGTCGTTGATCTCCTTGAAGCGGTCCAGGTCGAACAGGCACAGGGCGATCGCCCGCCCGGTGCGGTCGGCCTCGTCGCCGGCGATGGTCATCTGCTCGATGAGACGCTTGCGGTTGGCCAGACCGGTCAGGGCGTCGTGCAGGGCCGCTTCCTCCTTCTCCCGCGAGATCGTGGCCGTCTTGTAGACGAGGAAAAGTGGAAGCAGGAGCAACGGGATGAGCTGCCAGGAGGCACGGGTCACGATCACGACGAGCGGCGAGAGTGCAAGGACCGCGAAGGTGGTCACGGCGTAGTACCCGATGTCGTCGACGAACTCGTCCCACCACCGGGTGCCCTGCCGCAGCGAGATCGCCGTGCCGACCATGGCGAGGTTGACGATGAAGTAGACGACCCAGCTCAGGGCCATCACCGGGAGCTGGTGGATGCTGACCTCGGTGGCGTGGTGCAGCGGGGTCGGCGTCATCCCGGCGAGCGCCAGCACACCCGCCGCGATGTACAAGGCCCCGACGTACTGGCCGGTGTTGAAGACGACCTTCCAGACCGGCTTGCGCTTGGCGATCTCGCCCAGCAGCACCCCGGTCCCGTGGACGAGCACGGCCGGCCACGGACCCCAGTAGAAGAGGATCGCGAAGACGAAAGCAGTCGAGATGGTGACGCCCTGCGGGTCGTAGGCACCGGCGGTGACGACGGGGCGGAGCTCGGCGAGCAGGACCAGCCCGGCGATCAGCGCGAACGGAGCGCCGAGCGCGAGGACCTCGGCGCGGGTCAGGTGCAGGATCGCGACGGCGAGGCCGACCACGGCGAGGCCCCCGTTGAAGGTGATCCAGGCCCAGAAGCGCCAACCGGTGGCGGCGCCTTCGCCGCGTCGGGCCGCGGACAGGTCGGGGTCGCCGGCCAGGATCGTCCCTCGGGCGCCGGGCACCGGCTCAGCCATCAACCCTCCAAGACGCCGCGGCGCACCGACGCGGCTCCCCCGTGCCGCCTTTCGCTTTGTCTCGGCGTGCGAGACGCCGTCCTGAAGCCCCTCGGCTGGGCCTGCGATCGGCCGGCTGTGGGGCCTCAGGCGTCCGCTGCCGGCTCCGCCGGTCGGGCCAGAGCCCGGGCGGCGTCCGGGCCCTCCGCCAGCAGGGCGCGGAAGCCGACCTCATCGAGGACGGGTACGCCGAGTTGCACCGCCTTGTCGTACTTCGACCCGGGGCTGTCGCCGACCACCACGAAGTCGGTCTTCTTCGACACCGATCCGGCCGCCTTGCCGCCCTGCTCCTGGATGGCGAGGGTGGCCCCATCTCGGGAGTAGCCATCGAGCGAGCCGGTCACCACGATGCTGAGGCCCTCCAGGGGACGGGGACCCTCGGCCTCGCCCTCCTCCTCCAGCCGGACACCGGAGGCCCGCCACTTCGTCACGATCGCGCGGTGCCAGTCGACGTCCCACCACTCGCGCAGGGCCTCGGCGATGACCGGTCCGACGCCGTCGACCGCGGCCAGCCGCTCGGCGTCCGCTGCGAAGATCGCGTCGACCGACCGCAGCTCGCGGGCCAGCGCCTGTGCCGCGGTCGGGCCCACGTGCCGGACCGACAGCGCGACGAGCACCCGCCACAGCGGTCGGGAGCGTGCCTCGGCCAGGGCGGTGAGCAGCTTGGCGCCGTTGGCGGTCAGGCCGCCGTCCTTGCGCCGGAACAGGTCGGCCCGCAGCAGCTTGTCCTCGTCGAGGTCGAACACGTCACCCTCGTCCTGCAGCACGCCGGCCTCGAGCAGGGCCACCGCCGCCTCGTAGCCCAGCACGTCGATGTCGAACGCCCCGCGGCCGGCCAGGTGGAAGATCCGCTCGCGCAGCTGAGCCGGACACGACCGGGCGTTCGGACAGCGGATGTCGGCGTCGCCCTCCTTCTCGGGCTTGAGCGCCGTGTTGCACTCGGGGCAACGCTCGGGCATCACGAACGGCGTCTCGGATCCGTCGCGCAGGTCGACCACGGGGCCGACGATCTCCGGGATGACGTCGCCCGCCTTTCGCAGCACGACGGTGTCGCCGATGAGCACGCCCTTGCGCTCGACCTCGGAGGCGTTGTGCAGCGTGGCCATCTCCACCGTGGACCCGCTGACGAACACCGGCTCCATCACGCCGAACGGCGTCACCCGCCCGGTGCGCCCGACGTTGACCCGGATGTCGAGCAGCTTGGTGGTGACCTCCTCGGGGGGGTACTTGAACGCGATCGCCCAGCGCGGTGCCCGCGACGTGGAGCCGAGGCGACGCTGGACGCTGACCTCGTCGACCTTCACCACGACACCGTCGATCTCGTGCTCGACGTCGTGGCGGTGCTCGCCGTAGTAGTCGATGTAGGACTGCACACCCGCGAGGTCGTCGACCACCCGGTACCGGTCGCTGACCGGCAGCCCCCACGCACTCATCGTCTCGTAGGACCCGGACTGCAGTGTCGGGCTGAACCCCTCGCGTGCGCCGATGCCGTGCACCACCATGCTCAGTGGCCGGCTCGCGGTCACCCGCGGATCCTTCTGCCGCAACGAGCCTGCGGCGGCGTTGCGCGGGTTGGCGAACGGCGCCTTGCCGGCCTCGACCAGCCGGGCGTTGAGAGCCTCGAAGCCCTCGACCGGGAAGAACACCTCGCCCCGGACCTCGAGCAGGGCCGGGACGTCGGCACCCGCCAGCCGGGTCGGCACGGTCTGCAGGGTGCGGATGTTGAGCGTGACGTCCTCGCCGGTGCTGCCGTTGCCGCGGGTGAGCGCCCGGGTCAGCCGGCCCCCCTCGTAGAGCAGGTTGATGGCCACGCCGTCGACCTTGATCTCGCACAGGTAGTGGACCTCGGCCCGGCCGGCGTCACGCTCGACCCGCTCGGCCCAGGCCGAGAGCTCCTCCGCGGAGAAGGCGTTGTCCAGGCTCATCATCTTCTCGAGGTGGTCCACCGCGGTGAACTCCGTGGAGAAGGTGCCGCCCACGGTCTGGGTCGGTGAGTCCGGCGTACGCAGGTCGGGGTGCGCCTCCTCGATCTCCTGCAGCTCACGCATCATGACGTCGTACTCGGCGTCGGCCAGGGTCGGCGAGTCGCGGACGAAGTAGTCGAAGCGGGCCCGGTCGATGCGCTCGACGAGCTCCGCGTGGCGGTGCCGTGGCTCGACCGTCTTGCCGGCCTTGCTCACCGCACCTCCTGCTCGCTCAGGGCCCGGGCCGCCTCGCGCGCCAGGGCCAACGCCGCGCGCGCCTGGTCCGGCGACGCGCCGGCCAGGCCGCAGGTCGGCGTGACGACGACCCGAGTGGCCAGCAGCTCCTGGTCGAGGCCCAGCCGGCGCCACAGCCGCCGTACCGGCTCGACCGTATCGGCGACCCCGGACACCGGCCCGGTCGACGGCACCAGCCCCGCGAGCAGCACGAGGCCGGCCTCCACCACCTCGCCCAGCTCGTCGGCGACGCTCTCGGCGAGCACGGTCAGGTCGGCCGAGACACCCACGGCGCCGACCCGCCGGGCCAGGTCGAGCGGCGGGGTCGCGGCGCAGCAGTGGATCACCACCGGCGCCCCTGCCGCCTCGACGACGGCCCGCAGCACCTCCTCGGCGTCCGCCTCCGGTACGGCGTTGATCGTGCCCACGCCGGTGGACCGGCGCACCCCCCCGGCGAGCACGGCAGGCAGCGAGGGCTCGTCGAGCTGGAGCACCGGCGTCACCTCGGGCAGCCGGCGCCGCAGGTCCGCGACGTGGGCGGCGGCCCCCTCGGCCAGCGAGGCCACCAGGTCGCGGATCGCACCGCCGTCGCCGAGCACCGGCTGGCCGCGGGGCAGCTCGAGGGCGGCCGCCAGCGTCCACGGCCCGGCGATCTGGAGCTTGACCGGGCCGGTCACGCCCTGGGCGTGCGCCTCCAGCTCGTCGAGGTCGTGGCTGAGGTAGCCGGCGGCCCGGCGTTCGTCGAGCCCGGGGCGGTCGACCAGGCGCCACCCCGAAGGCTGCAGGTCGACGTGCAGGTCCAGCAGGAGCGCGGCGGCGCGCCCGAGCAGGTCCGCGCCCGGTCCACGGGCCGGCAGCTCGACCAGGTGCGGCAGGTCTGGCAGCTCGCCCGCCACGACCGCCGCCGACTCGCGCGGGTCGGTGCCGGGCATCGACCCCACCCCGGTCGCGAGGCCCCCGCGCAGGACCGCACCTGCCAGCGCCTCGGTCACGCAGCACACGGTACGGCGACCCGCACCGGCACTCGCGGTCGGTCCACAGCGGCCGGCGCAGCCTCAGGTGGTGGCCGACTCCAGCGTGGCCGAGCCGATGACGCGGTCGTCCGCGACACCGTCGTACAGGACCACGGCCTGCCCGGGAGCGACGCCGCGCAGCGCGACGCCGAGCTCGACGACCAGCCGGTCACCGACGCACCACGCGGTGGCCGGGACCGCCTCGCCGTGGGCACGCACCTGCGCGCGGCAGGCCGTCGGGACCGCGGGTGCCGGCCCGCTCCAGACCGGGCGGCTCCCGACCAGGCGGCTGACGTCGAGCTGTTCCGCGGTGCCCACCGTCACGGTGTTCGTGACCGGCGAGACGTCGAGCACGTAGCGCGGCCGCCCGTCCGCGGCGGGGTGCCCGATCCGCAGGCCGCGCCGCTGTCCGACGGTGAACGCGAACGCCCCGGCATGCTCGCCCACCTGGACGCCGTCGGTGTCGAGGACAGGCCCCGGCGCGCCGGGGATCCGCGCCGCGAGGAAGCCCGCTGTGTCGCCGTCGGCGATGAAGCAGATGTCATGGCTGTCCGGCTTGGCGGCGACCGCGAGCCCCCGCCGGTCGGCCTCCCGGCGTACCTCGGCCTTGGGGGTCTCGCCCAGGGGGAACATGGCGTGCGCCACCTGGTCGGCGGTGAGGACGCCGAGCACGTAGGACTGGTCCTTGGCCGGGTCGGCGGCGCGCAACAGGCGACCGTCGACCACGCGGGCGTAGTGGCCGGTACAGACGGCGTCGAAGCCGAGGGCCAGCGCCTTGTCCAGCACGGCGGCGAACTTGATCTTCTCGTTGCAGCGCAGGCACGGGTTCGGGGTGCGCCCGGCGGCGTACTCCGCGACGAAGTCCTCGACCACGTCCTCGTGGAAGCGTTCGCTGAGGTCCCACACGTAGAACGGGATCCCGATGACGTCGGCGGCCCGCCGGGCGTCGCGGGCGTCCTCGAGGGTGCAGCAGCCGCGGGCGCCGCTGCGGTAGGACTGCGGGTTGCGCGAGAGGGCGAGGTGCACGCCGGTCACGTCGTGGCCCGCGTCGACGGCGCGG
>DATBDW010000060.1:0-11998 GCA_036269735.1 Actinomycetes bacterium | reverse complement strand
CGTGTCGAGGATGAGCGACCCGGACATGATCGACGGCATCATCGCCGCCGTCTCGATCCCGGTGATGGCCAAGGCCCGGATCGGCCACTTCGTCGAGGCCCAGGTGCTGCAGGCGCTGGGCGTCGACTACGTCGACGAGTCGGAGGTGCTGACCCCGGCCGACTACGCCAACCACATCGACAAGTGGGCGTTCACGGTGCCGTTCGTGTGCGGGGCGACCAACCTCGGGGAGGCGCTGCGCCGGATCACCGAGGGTGCGGCGATGATCCGCTCCAAGGGCGAGGCCGGCACCGGTGACGTGTCCAACGCGACGACCCACATGCGCCAGATCGGCGGGGAGATCCGCCGGCTCACCTCGCTGAGCGAGGACGAGCTCTACGTCGCCGCGAAGGAGCTGCAGGCGCCGTACGACCTGGTTCGCGAGGTGGCCCTGGCGGGAAAGTTGCCGGTCGTGCTGTTCACCGCGGGTGGCATCGCCACCCCCGCCGACGCCGCGATGATGATGCAGCTCGGTGCCGAGGGCGTCTTCGTCGGCTCGGGCATCTTCAAGTCGGGCAACCCGGCCCAGCGTGCCGAGGCGATCGTGAAGGCCACCACGTTCTTCGACGACCCCGACATGCTCGCCAAGGTGTCCCGCGGCCTGGGCGAGGCGATGGTCGGCATCAACGTCGAGGAGATCCCGGCGCCGCACCGCCTCGCCGACCGCGGCTGGTAACACCACCGTCGTTTGCGACTTGAATCCCCGACACGCCGTGTCGGGTACCAGCGTGTCGGTGATCCAGGTCGCAAACGATCTCTCACGGGGGGGAAACGGCCGCGGCGCGGGTCTCTCCCGCCGTCGGGCTGCGGTCGGGGCGGCCAGGACGACGCGCTAGGGGAGCGGTGGCCCCGTCCGCGACGGAACGAAGATCGTTTGCGACATCCGTCCCCGACACGCCGTGTCGCGGTACGGCGTGTCGGGGACCCAGGTCGCAAACGATCTTCTTGTTGGGCCCTCGCGACCAAACGAGCGGCCTCCGGGGGTCGGTGGGTCGGTCGCGGACGGCGGGCGGCCACCCGCCTGCCGCCTCCTGTCCTGGCTGGCCTGACCTCAAGCACGGGCGGCGCGGCGCGCGCGGTCTGTCGGATGCCGGTCCTAGCCTCTACGGCGTGGAGCTGACCACCGCAACCGGCGCACCGCCCAAGCCAGCCGTCACGCCGGTGAAGGACAGCGCCGGTGTGGAGTGCCTGCACTGCGGGACGCAGTACGACCCGCTGGCCAGCCGGTGGCTCTGTCCGGGCTGCAAGCAGAAGACCGTGACCTGCTGCGAGGGCGCGCCGCTGCCCTCCTGCGGTGTCCCTTCCGCCGGCGACTGACCGTGCCCGACCAGGACGACGTCCGCCGCCTCGCGCTCGCCCTCCCCGAGGTCGAGGAGAGTGCCGCGGAGTTCGGGTTCAGCGTCGCGGGCAAGCGCTTCGTCTGGCTCTGGCGCGAGCGGGTCGACCCGAAGAAGAAGAAGGTGCCGAACCCCGAGGTGGTGGTCCTGCCGGTGGCCGACCTGGGGGAGAAGGAGGCGCTCATCGGGTCGGTACCGGGTGTGTTCACCGAGCCGCACTACAACGGCTACAAGGCGGTGCTCGTCCGGCTCCCGGAGGTGGCCCTGCACGACCTCGCCGAGTTGGTGACCGACTCCTGGCGGGAGATGGCCCCGCCAGCTCTGCGCACCCGCCTCGACTGAGACCCGGCCTCGCCGCCGACTGAAACGCTCGGCAGGCCGAACCGGACATATCGGCTGCCGAACGTTTCTGTCGCGGGGGTTCCTAGGGTGGTACGTCGTGAGCGCCTCCCCGACGATCGGCGTGCTCGCCCTGCAGGGCGACGTCCGTGAGCACCTGCTCGCACTCGCCCGGGCCGGTGCCCAGGGCCGTCCGGTACGCCGACCTGAGGAGCTCGTCGACCTCGACGGCATGGTCCTGCCCGGCGGCGAGTCGACCACGATGGACAAGCTGATGCGGGCTTTCGGGGTGCGTGACCCGCTGCGCGACGCGTTGCAGGCGGGCCTGCCGGCGTACGGCTCCTGCGCCGGCATGATCCTGCTCGCCGACCGGGTGCTCGACGGCAGCGCCGACCAGGAGACCTTGGGCGGGATCGACATGACGGTGCGGCGCAACGCGTTCGGCCGCCAGGTGGCGAGCTTCGAGGGTGACGTCCACCTCGATGGCATCGGCGACCAACCGATCCACGGCGTGTTCATCCGGGCACCGTGGGTCGAGGAGGTGGGGGAGACCGTCGACGTCCTCGCCCGGGTGGAGGACGGCGAGGCCGCGGGTAGAATCGTCGCCGTACGCCAGGGCTCGTTGCTGGCCACGTCGTTCCACCCCGAGATGACGGGTGACGGACGTGTGCACGAGCTGTTCGTGCACATCGTCGAGGACCGTCAGAGGTGAAGGACCAGTCATGAGCGGCCACTCCAAGTGGGCGACCACCAAGCACAAGAAGGCCGTCGTCGACGCCCGTCGCGGCAAGGCCTTCGCCAAGCTGATCAAGAACATCGAGGTGGCGGCGCGCACCGGCGGCGGTGACCCGTCCGGCAACCCGACGCTCTACGACGCGATCCAGAAGGCCAAGAAGACCTCGGTCCCCAACGACAACATCGACCGCGCGGTCAAGCGCGGGTCCGGTGCCGAGGCCGGCGGTGCCGACTACCAGACGATCATGTACGAGGGCTACGGGCCGAGCGGTGTCGCGGTGCTGATCGAGTGCCTGACCGACAACCGCAACCGGGCCGCGGCCGAGGTCCGGACCGCCATGACCCGCAACGGCGGTTCGATGGCCGACCCGGGCTCGGTGTCCTACCTCTTCAACCGCAAGGGCGTCGTCATCGTCCCGAAGTCCGAGGGCATGTCCGAGGACGACGTCCTGGCCGCCGTGCTCGACGCCGGCGCCGAGGAGGTCAACGATCTCGACGACGCCTTCGAGGTGGTGTCCGAGGCGACCGACCTGGTGGCGGTGCGTACGGCACTGGTGGAGGCGGGTCTGGACTACGACTCGGCCGACGCGTCCTTCCTGCCCTCCGTCAGCGTGCCGCTCGACGAGGACGGCGCCAAGAAGGTCTTCCGCCTGATCGAGGCCCTCGAGGACTCCGACGACGTGCAGAACGTCTACGCCAACTTCGACGTCAGCGACGAGATCATGGAAGCCGTCGGCTGACGTCCCGGCTGACGTCAGGCGGCCTCGCCGAGGTCCCGCAGCGCTGCCCGTACCCGTTCGGTCGGTACGCCGAGCTCGCCGACGATCCGCGTGGCGAGCCCGTCCGAGCGCACGATCCCGAGCACCAGGTGCTGCTCGCGGATCTCCCGGCAGCCGGCGGACAGGGACTCGCGCAGGGCCAGCTCCAGTGACTTCTTGGCCCGGCCCGAGAACGGGATGTGGCCGCTCGGCGATCCCGGTGGGCAGCGGCGCCGGCGGCCGACCAAGCGTCGGCCGCGGCGCCGGGCGGCTCCGGGCGGGTCGAGGGCGCCGGGCCCGAAGCGTTCCTCGGCCCGTCGGCGTACCGCGTCCAGGTCGATGCCCAGATCGGCCAGCGCCGCCGCGTCGTCGACCGGTCCGGCCCGCACCTCGGCGAGCACCCGGGCACGGACGGCATCTTCGTTGATGCCCAGGTCTTCCATCGCTCGGGCCACCGGGGAGTCGGGGCGCGCCAGGACCGCGAGCAGCAGGTGCTCGGTGCCGATCCAGTGGTGGCCGAGCCCCCGCGCCTGCGACTGGGCCTCGACGACGACGGCCCGCGCCGGGTCGGTGAAGCGCTCGAACATCTCAGTTCTCCGTCCGGGCGGCCCGGCGCGCACCGCGCGCCCCGCCCGCGTGCTTCTTGTGCACCGCTTGCTTGCTCACCCCGAGCAGGGCGCCGATGGCGTCCCACGACCACCCCCGGGCCCGCGCGTTGCGCACCTGCAGCGCTTCGAGCTGGTCGGCAAGGCGGCGCAACGCCGCGACGGCACGCAGTCCGACAGCGGGATCCTGGCTGGTCGCCTGCTCGGCGACCTGGGTGGAAGGTGGTGCGGCTCCGGTCATAGGGTCAACCTACGTTGACACAGTCAAGACTGTCAACCCTGGTTGACCGGCGGAGGGCGCTCCGATGCCTCGACGTCGACGGCCGGCGGCGCGTCGGTGCCCGGTCGTGGCCTGCCCCGCCGGTACGTTCGTCCCGAACAGGTGTTCGGACAAGGAGGGGTGGTTGCGGGTGCGCGTTCTCGGCGTCGACCCTGGTCTGACCCGGTGTGGCCTCGGCGTCGTCGACGGCGCACCCGGCCGGCCGATGACGCTGGTGGCGGTCGACGTCGTCCGTACGCCGACCGACGCGGGCATCGGCGATCGCCTGCTCCTGCTGGAGCGTGCATTCATCGAGTGGCTCGAGCGCTACCGGCCCGATGCGGTGGCCGTCGAACGGGTCTTCAGCCAGCACAACGTGCGCACCGTGATGGGCACCGCCCAGGCCAGCGCGGTGGCCATCGTCGCGGCTGCGCGGGCCGGCCTGCCCGTCGCGCTGCACACACCGAGCGAGATGAAGGCCGCCGTGACCGGCAACGGGCGGGCCGACAAGGCCCAGGTGGGAGCGATGGTGACCAGGATCCTTCGACTGACCGAGCCGCCGCGCCCGGCCGACGCCGCCGACGCGCTCGGGCTGGCCATCTGCCACGTCTGGCGCGGCTCCGCGGCGGCTCGGCTGGACGCCGCGGTCGCGACGTTCACGGCAGCCCGCTCGTGATCGCCTTCGTGGCCGGCCGGGTCGCCGCGCTGGCCCCTGACGGCGCGGTCGTCGAGGTCGGCGGGGTCGGGCTCACCCTGCAGTGCACCCCCGCGACGCTGGCCGGCCTGCGGGTCGGCGAGGCCGCCCGTCTGCCCACCTCGCTGGTGGTGCGCGAGGACTCGCTGACCCTCTACGGCTTCGCCGACGAGGACGAGCGGGTGGTCTTCGAGCTGCTCCAGACCGCGAGCGGGGTCGGGCCGCGGCTCGCACAGGCGATGCTGGCCGTGCACGACCCCGACGAGCTGCGCCGCGCGGTCGCGACCGAGGACCTGACCGCGCTCACCCAGGTGCCCGGGATCGGCCGCAAGGGCGCGCAACGGATCGTGCTCGAGCTCAAGGACCGGCTCGGTGCCGTCCGCAGCATCACCCTCGCCGGCCGGCGGCCGTCCGCGGCGCCCGCGCCCTGGCGCGACCAGCTGCACGGTGCCCTGATCGGCCTCGGCTGGTCGACCCGCGAAGCCGATGACGGCGTGTCCGCCGCGTCGCCGTACGCCGAGGAGGCGGCGGCCGGCGGCTCCCCGCCCGACGTGGCCTCGTTGCTCAAGGTCGCCCTGCGCGCGCTGAGCCGCGCATGAGCACCCCACCAGCCGGCGGCACCGACCGCCTCGTCGACCCCCACGTCGAGCTGGACAACCCGGAGGACGAGCGCCAGCTCGAGGTCGCCCTGCGGCCCCGGACGCTGGCTGAGTTCATCGGTCAGGCTCGGGTGCGCGAGCAGCTCGGCCTGGTCCTGGAGGCCGCACGGGCCCGCGAGCGGGTCGCCGACCACATCCTGCTGTCCGGCTCACCGGGGCTCGGCAAGACGACCCTGGCGATGATCGTCGCCGCGGAGATGGAGGCGCCGCTGCGGATCACCAGCGGCCCGGCGATCCAGCACGCGGGGGACCTGGCGGCGATCCTGTCCAGCCTGGCCGAGGGCGAGGTGCTCTTCCTCGACGAGATCCACCGGATGTCGCGTCCGGCCGAGGAGATGCTCTACCTGGCGATGGAGGACTTCCGGGTCGACGTCGTGGTCGGCAAGGGGCCCGGCGCGACCGCGATCCCGCTGGAGATCCCGCCGTTCACCCTCGTGGGCGCGACCACCCGGGCGGGTCTGCTCCCGGGGCCGCTGCGCGACCGGTTCGGGTTCACGGCGCACATGGACTTCTACGAGCCGGCCGACCTGGAACGGGTCCTCACCCGGTCGGCGCGGCTGCTCGGCGTACAGCTGAGCGCCGACGGCGCGACCGAGGTGGCCGGCCGGTCCCGGGGGACACCGCGGATCGCCAACCGGCTGCTCCGGCGGGTACGCGACTTCGCGCAGGTCCGGGCCGACGGCGTGGTCACCCTCGAGGTGGCCCGGGCCGCGCTGCTGGTCTACGAGGTCGACGACCTGGGCCTCGACCGGCTCGACCGGGCCGTCCTCCAGGCTCTGGTCGGCAGCTTCGGCGGGGGCCCCGTCGGGGTGTCGACCCTGGCGGTCGCCGTGGGCGAGGAACGGGAGACGGTCGAGGAGGTCGCCGAGCCGTTCCTGGTACGGGCCGGTCTGCTGGCTCGTACTCCTCGCGGCCGGGTCGCGACGCCGGCGGCCTGGGCGCACCTGGGGGTCCGGATGCCGCGCCGGGCCAGCCATCCGGCGCTGTTCGACGCGGTCGACGACCCCGCCGAGGCCGATCGCCCGGTGGGCAGCGCCGACGCGGCGGAGTGACCGTCTCGTGACCCGCCGACCCGCTGTCAGGGGCTGGGCGACCCGCTCCGCCGGGTAGACTCCACGCCGGTCCGGCGCCCGTGCGGCTGGGCGCGACCCGTGACCCCTTTGGAAGGACACCTCTCCCCGTGGACGTGCTGCTCCCCTTTGCGCTCATCCTCGTGGCGTTCTACCTGCTGATCCTGCGGCCCCAGCGCACCCGGGCCAAGATGGCGCAGCAGATGAAGGCCCGCCTCGCGCCTGGGGTGAGCGTGCTGACGACCTCCGGGATCCATGCGACCGTCTCGGCCGTTGAGGATGACGTCGTCGTGCTCGAGATCGCGCCGGGGGTCGATGTGCGGTTCGCGCACGCGGCCATCGGGCGGGTCCTGACCGACGACTCGACCGACACCGACGACTCGACCGACACCGAGGACGACGACCAGGCCGAGGACGCCGACGACGGCGACCAGAGTGCCGTCGAGTCCACGCCGACCGAGCACGAGGACACCCCCGGCGGCGCGGACCAGCCCGGCTCGACCCGCACGTCAGGCGAGTAGAAACCCAGCGATCATCGGCCCGCCGAGCTCCGGCGGGCGAGACAGAGAAGAGAACAGCACGTGGCGACACCGAACGCGACGAACCCCGTACGCACGCTCATGGTGCTCGGGGCGATCATCGTGCTCGTCTACGGCCTGATCTGGGTGGTCGCCCCGGATCACATCGGAAAGCACAAGCTCACCGTGGCCGAGAAGTACCAGCCGCGGCTCGGCCTGGACCTCGAGGGCGGCACCAGCGTCATCCTGACCCCGCGGCTGACCAAGGGCGAGACCGGCAACATCAAGGACTCGCTCGACCAGGCGGTCACGATCATCCGTAACCGGGTCGACAGCTTCGGTGTCGCCGAGTCGGAGGTGACCACGGCCGGCAACAGCATCGTGATCTCGATCCCGGGCAAGCAGAACAAGAACATCCTCAACACCGTCCAGCAGACCGCGCTCCTACGCTTCCGCCCGGTCCTCGCGGCCGGTGCCGGAACACCAGCGCCCGCCTCGTCGCCGACTCCGACCGCCTCGGGCACGGCGAGCCCGTCTGGGACTGCATCGCCGTCCAGCACCGCGTCGCCCTCTCCCGCAACGGCATCGCCCACGACGAGCACCAACAACGAGGTCGTGCCCAAGGCACTGCGCAAGGCCGGGTCCGCGAGTCCGAGCCCGACTCCGTCGGCGACGTCGACACCGGCGCCCTCGGCCACGCCCGGCGCCACCGGCACCGGTGCCATCACGGACAAGATCGCGCAGGAGTACAGCCAGCTCGACTGCAGCAAGCCGGAGAGTGTTCGCCAGCAGATCCGCAAGACCGCGGCGGACAACCCCAAGAAGGTTCTCGTCACCTGCGACGACACCGGGATCGAGAAGTACATCCTCGGCCCCGCCGAGGTGGAGGGCACCGACGTCAGCGGTGCATCGGCCAACCTGGGGACCAACTCCCAGGGGGTCACGACCGGCGGCTGGGAGGTCGACCTGACCTTCACCGGTTCGGGCCGCAGCAAGTTCGCCGACACGACCCGGCGCCTCGCTGCCCTGCAGGACCCGCAGAACCGGTTCGGCATCGTCCTCGACGGGCTCGTCGTGTCCGCTCCTGGCCTGAACAACGGGCCGATCACCGGCGGCCAGGCGCAGATCACCGGGTCGTTCAGCCAGCAGGAGGCCACCAACCTGGCCAACGTGCTCAAGTACGGCGCGCTCCCGCTGGCCTTCGACGCGGGCTCCGTCGAGCAGGTCTCCGCCACCCTGGGAGGCGAGCAGCTGAAGGCCGGCCTGATCGCAGGCGCGATCGGCCTCGCACTGGTCGTCCTCTACTCGCTGCTGTACTACCGGGGCCTCGGCCTGGTCAGCGTCGCGAGCCTCGTGGTGTCCGGCATCCTCACCTACGGGCTCGTGGTCCTGCTCGGCTGGCAGATCGGGTTCCGGCTCAGCCTCGCCGGCATCGCCGGCCTCATCGTCGCCATCGGCATCACGGCCGACTCGTTCGTCGTCTACTTCGAACGACTACGCGACGAGGTGCGCGACGGTAAGACCTTGCGGGTCGCCGTCGAGGCTGGTTGGGCTCGCGCGCGCCGCACGATCCTGGCCGCCGACTTCGTGTCGTTCCTCGCGGCTCTCGTGCTCTACGTCCTGTCGGTCGGATCGGTGCGCGGGTTCGCCTTCACTCTTGGGCTCACCACCCTGCTGGACATCGTGGTGGTCTTCCTGTTCACGAAGCCGATCGTCACGATCCTGGCTCGCACCAAGTTCTTCGGTCAGGGCCACAAGTGGTCCGGACTGAGCCCGGACCGGCTGGGCGCGCCCCGCCGTACCCTCACGACGGCGCCGAGCCGTCGCCGACCCGCCGGCGCCACCGGGACCGCCGTCCGCACCGCCGCGAAGGAGGCGTGATGAGCCGCCTCGGCTCGCTGGGAGCCCACCTCTACCGCGGAGAGGTCTCCTACGACTTCATCGCGCGGCGCAAGATCTGGTACACCCTGTCCGCGATCGTGCTGCTGATCTCGATCGTCTCTCTGTTCACCCGCGGGCTGACCCTGGGCATCGAGTTCCGCGGCGGCGCCGAGTTCCGGGTGACCTCCCCGACCGCCACCGAGAGCAACGTCGAGTCCACCGTCGCCGCGGAGGTCCACGGCAACGAGATCGTCGTGCAGAAGGTCGGCAGCCAGACCATCCGGGTGCAAACCGAGACACTCACGAGCAACCAGCTCGAGCAGGTCCGGCACACCCTCGCCCAACGGTTCCACGTCTCCGAGAACTCGGTCAGCACGCAGTTCATCGGGCCGAGCTGGGGCCACGACATCTCCACGAAGGCGCTGCGGGCGCTGATCATCTTCCTGGTGGGCGTCGTCATCTTCCTGTCGCTCTACTTCGAGTGGAAGATGGCAGCCGCGGCGATGATCGCCCTGCTGCACGACCTCGTCATCACCGCGGGGCTCTACTCGTTGAGCGGCTTCGAGGTCACGCCCTCGACGGTGATCGGCTTCCTCACCATCCTGGGCTACTCGCTGTACGACACCGTCGTCGTGTTCGACAAGGTCCGGGAGAACACCGCGGGCCTGGCCGGCGGGAGCCGGTTGACCTACAGCCAGGCCGCGAACCTCGCCGTGAACCAGACCCTGGTGCGGTCGATCAACACGTCGATCATCGCGCTGCTGCCGATCGCGGCCATCCTGTTCGCCGGAACGGCGCTGCTGGGCTCGGGTCCGCTCAAGGACCTCGCGCTGGCCCTGTTCATCGGTGTCGCCGTCGGTGCCTACTCCTCGATCTTCATCGCGACGCCGCTGCTCGCCGGTTTCAAGGAGCGGGAGCCCGCGATGCAGGCACTGGCCAAGCGGGTCGCCGCGCGTCGATCCGGTACGACGACCGACTCGCCGTCCGCGCGGCGGCGCGCAGCGGCAGAGTCGGCAGCGGCCCCGGAGGAAACTGACGTGGTGCCCAGCGACACCGAGGAGCGCGAGGCCGTCCCCGCGGGGACCACGGCGACCCGGCCGGCCCAGCCACAGCGGCCCAGCGGCAGTGGCCAGGGCAGCCAACGCAACCAGCCCCGCAAGGGCAGCGGCGGCCGGAACAAGTCCAAGAAACGCCGGTGAGCGAGAGCGCCAGCACTGCCGTCGGCTCCGCACCGCCAGGGCTCGCCGACCGGCTGCGGGCCAGGGTTCGTGACGTTGCTGACTTCCCCGAGCCGGGGATCGTGTTCAAGGACGTCACGCCGCTGCTGGCCGACCCCGAAGTATTTGCCGCCGCGGTCGACGGGCTCGCGTCGCCGTACCGTGCAGAGCGGATCGACAAGGTGGCCGGTATCGAGGCCCGCGGATTCATCTTCGGTGCTCCGGTCGCGCAGTCGCTGGGCGTCGGGTTCGTCCCGGTCCGCAAGAAGGGAAAGCTGCCCGGCGACGTGGTGGCAGCGTCCTACGACCTGGAGTACGGCACCGCCACGATCGAAGTGACTGCCGACGCGTTCACCGCGGGAGACCGGGTGCTGATCGTCGACGACGTCCTCGCGACGGGCGGGACGGCCGCAGCGACCGTCGACCTCGTCCGCCGTAGCGGCGCCGAGGTCGTGGGTATCGCGGTGCTGATCGAGCTCGGCTTCCTCGCCGGGCGTGACGCCCTCACCGCGGTGTCCGCACCGACGGTGCACGCCCTCCTCGTCGCCTGACGGACCGTCCGCCGGGCCGCGGACTCACGAGTCGCCTCTCCTGCGTCCGCCCGGTCACGCCCCGTAGACTGGGATCTCCGCGAGCGAGCAGGAGGTGCCGGTGGCCGACGCCCCCACCTCGAGTCCGGTCGACCTGGAACCCGGGGCGACGGACGGGTCCGTCGCGCCCGCACCGCCCGATCTCCCCGACAGCACCGACGACATCGACAACGCTGGCGCCCCCGAACAAGCGAGGCCGGCCGACGGCATGAGCGAGCCGGACGACGGGGCCAACCAGGCCGGCCTGGGCGACCCGGCCGACCCGGAGGAGCCGGCGGCGGTGCCCGCCCCGGCCCCGGCGTCCCTGACCGTCACGGCGCCCACCAGCCGACGGGTGCGGGCCCGGCTGGCCCGCCTCGGAGCCCAGCGCCACACGGTCAACCCGGTCCTGGACCCCTTGTTCCGCGTGGTGCGCCAGACCCACCCCAAGGCCGACCTACGGCTGCTCGAGCAGGCCTACGACGTCGCCGAGCGCCTGCACCGGGGGCAGAAGCGCAAGAGTGGCGACCCGTTCATCACCCATCCGCTGGCCGTCACCACGATCCTGGCCGAGCTCGGCATGACTCCGCCCACGCTGTGCGCGTCGCTGCTGCACGACACGGTGGAGGACACGCCGTACACGCTCGCGGAGCTGCGCGACGACTTCGGTGACGAGGTCGCCCACCTGGTCGACGGCGTGACCAAGCTCGATCGGGTCGTCTACGGCGAGTCGGCGCAGGCCGAGACGGTGCGCAAGATGGTCGTCGCGATGGCCCGCGACATCCGGGTGCTCGTCATCAAGCTGGCCGACCGTCTGCACAACATGCGGACCATCAAGTTCGTCAAGCCGTCCTCCGCCGAGCGCTCGGCGCGCGAGACGCTGGAGATCTACGCGCCGCTGGCCCACCGGCTCGGCATGAACACGCTGAAGTGGGAGCTCGAGGACCTCGCGTTCGCGGCCCTCTACCCGAAGGTCTACGACGAGATCGTGCGGCTCGTCAGCGACCGGTCGCCGAGCCGTGACGACTACCTGGACGGCGTCATCGGCCAGCTGACGACCGACCTCAAGGGCAACAAGATCCGCTGCCAGGTCACCGGCCGCCCGAAGCACTACTACTCGATCTACCAGAAGATGATCGTGCGGGGTCGGGACTTCACCGACATCTACGACCTGGTCGGCATCCGGATCCTGGTCGACTCGGTGCGCGACTGCTACGCCGTCCTCGGCGCGATCCACGCGCGCTGGAACCCGGTGCCGGGCCGGTTCAAGGACTACATCGCGATGCCCAAGTTCAACATGTACCAGTCGCTGCACACG
>DATBDW010000059.1:0-8941 GCA_036269735.1 Actinomycetes bacterium | reverse complement strand
CTGACCGAGCTCAAGGGCGTCGGGCCCAAGACCGCCGCGCTGGCCGTCGAGGCGGCGGGCGGGTCGGTGCCGGCGTACCTCGCGGACCTGGAAGCCGCTGCCGACGGTCCGGTCACCGCCGGCGGCGGCGCCCTGCGCGCGTTGCTGCGCGGCGACCTGCACACCCACTCGAACTGGTCCGACGGCGGCAGCCCGGTCGAGGAGATGGCCCTGGCGGCGCGCGACCTCGGGCACGAGTACGTCGTGCTCACCGACCACTCGCCCCGGCTGACCGTGGCCAACGGGCTCTCACCCGATCGGTTGCGCGACCAGCTCGACCTGGTGGCCGGGGTCAACGACCGGCTGGCGCCGTTCCGGCTGCTGAGCGGCATCGAGGTCGACATCCTCGACGACGGGTCTCTGGACCAGGAGGACGAACTGCTGGCCCGCCTCGACGTGGTCGTGGCCTCGGTGCACTCCAAGCTGAAGATGGACAGCGAGGCGATGACCCGCCGGATGGTGAACGCAGTGGCAAACCCGCACACCGACGTCCTGGGCCACTGCACCGGGCGGCTGATCACCGGTGGTCGCGGCACCCGCGGGGAGTCGCAGTTCGACGCGGAGGTCGTGTTCGAGGCGTGCCGACAGTTCGGCGTCGCGGTCGAGATCAACTCGCGGCCGGAGCGGTTGGACCCCCCGCGGCGGCTGCTGCGGCTCGCGGTCGAGACCGGCTGCCTGTTCTCGGTCGACACCGACGCCCATGCGCCGGGCCAGCTCGACTGGCAGCCGTACGGCTGCGAGCGGGCCGAGGAGTGCGAGGTGCCGTTCGACCGGGTGGTCAACACCAAGCCCGTCCACGAGCTGCTCGCCTGGGTGGCACGGCACAGCTGACCCCTCCCGAGCGCCGTCGGGAATTCCGCGGCGCGAGCGATGGTTGCGCAGTCAACTACTTTGCTCTGGGAGGATGGTCGACATGGCCCTGGTGACCCCGTCGGTGGACGTCCGGCGGTCGACGGACCGGTTCGCGACCGACATCGGGTGGCTGGACTCGAAGCACTCGTTCGCGTTCGGGCACCATTACGACCGGGACAACACCCACTTCGGGCTGCTGCTGGTCAACAACGACGACGTCGTCGCACCGGGCAGCGGCTTCGAGACGCACCCGCACCGCGACATGGAGATCGTCACCTGGGTGCTGCGCGGGCAGCTGGTGCACCAGGACTCCCAGGGCCACAACGGCCTGATCTACCCGGGCCTCGCGCAGCGGATGAGCGCGGGCACCGGGATCCTGCACTCGGAGAAGAACGACAGCTGGCGGCTGACCGGCGACGACGCGCACACCGACCCGGTGCACTTCGTCCAGATGTGGGTGGTGCCGGACGCGGCCGGCAGCAAGCCCGGCTACGAGCAGCTCGAGATCGACGACGCGCTGCTGCGCGGCGGGCTGGTCCCCGTGGCGAGCGGTCGCGCGGAGCACAAGGGTGCCGCGGCGATCTCCATCGGCCAGGAGCACGCAGCGCTGTACGCCGCCCGGGTGGCTCCCGGCGGCGCCGTCAGCATCCCCGACGCACCGTTCGTGCACCTCTTCGTGGCCGACGGCTCGGTCGACCTGGAGGGCACCGGTCTGCTCGAGACCGGTGACGCCGCGCGGATCACCGGGGGCGCCGGGCAGCGGGTGACCGCCGGTCCCGCCGGTGCCGAAGTCCTCGTCTGGGAGATGCACGCCCGCCTCGCCGGCTGAGCCACCCCTCCCGCTTCCGGACCGCGACTGGAACGTTCGGCAGGCGAATTGTCCGGTTCGACCTGCCGAAGGTTTCAGTCGGCAGGTTTGGTCAGGAGGTCGGGATCCCGAGCAGGCAGAACGGGTGCCCGGCCGGGTCCGTGTAGACCCGGAAGCCGCCGTTCTTGGACGGCTGGTGCTCGTGCACCGTCGCCCCGGCGGCCAGCACGGTCCGCTGGTGCGCATCGATGTCGCCGGCCCACAGGTCGAGGTGGAACTGCTGCGGGTGCGCGCCACCGGGCCAGGTGGGCGTGGCGAAGTCGTCGATGCGCTGGAAGGACAAGGCGGGGCGGCCGCCGGGGTTGTCGGGCGACAGGCCACCGCCGGGCGGGACCAGCGTGGCCCAGTCGCGGTCGGAGCCGTCCTCCAGCGCCCAGCCGAGCACGGCGCCGTAGAACTGGGCGAGCGCCAGGGCGTCCGGGCAGTCCAGGATGATCAGGTCGAGCAGCGGCTTCTCGGGTGTCATGTCGCTCATGGCGTCACGCTAGGACGCCCCACCGACGGCCACTGCACCGGCGGGCTACTCGGAGCCGCCCTCGGTCTCGGCGGTGGGGGCCGCGTTGACGTCGCCCAGCTGATACCGCTCGATCGCCTCGCGCATCGCCTCGGGCTTGATGTCGCCGCGCTTGGCCAGCTCGCCGAGCACCTTCGCGGCGATCGACGCTGCGTCGACCTTGAAGTGCCGGCGCAGCGCACCACGGGTGTCGGACAGGCCGAAGCCGTCCGTACCGAGGGACGAGAACGGGCCCGGCACCCACGGGGCGATCTGGTCCTGCACCGCGCGCATGAAGTCGGACACCGCGACGAACGGGCCGGGCGCGCCGTCGAGGGCCTTGGTCACGAACGGCACCCGCTGTTCCCCGTCGGGGTTCATGAAGTTGTGCTCGTCGGTGGCGAGGCCGTCGCGGCGGAGCTCGTTCCATGAGGTGACCGACCAGACGTCGGCTTGCACGTTCCAGTCGACCTGGAGCAGCCGCTGTGCCTCGAGGGCCCACTGCACCGAGACGCCGGAGGCGAGCAGCTGCGCCTTCGGTCCGTCGCCCTCGGCGGCGGGGGAGTAGCGGTGGATGCCGTGCAGGATGCCCTCGACGTCGACGCTCTCCGGCTCGGCCGGCTGCACGTACGGCTCGTTGTAGAGCGTGAGGTAGTAGAAGATCTCCTCCGGCTTCTCGCCGTACATCCGGCGGAGGGCGTCCTGGATGATGTGCCCCAGCTCGAAGCTGAACGCCGGGTCGTAGGACACGGCCGCCGGGTTGGTCGACGCGAGCAGCATCGAGTGGCCGTCCTCGTGCTGCAGCCCTTCGCCGTTGAGCGTGGTACGACCGGCCGTGGCGCCGAGCACGAAGCCCCGGACCATCTGGTCGCCGGCGGCCCAGAACGCGTCGCCGGTGCGCTGGAAGCCGAACATCGAGTAGAAGATGTAGATCGGGATCATCGGGATGCCGTGCGTCGCGTACGACGACCCCACGGCCGTCCACGACGCCGTGGAGCCGGCCTCGTTGATGCCCTCGTGCAGGATGACGCCCTTGGTGTCCTCCTTGTAGGACAGGATCAGCTCGCGGTCGACCGAGGTGTAGGTCTGGCCGTGCGGCGAGTAGATCTTCATCGTCGGGAACAGCGAGTCCATGCCGAACGTGCGGGCCTCGTCGGGGATGACGGGCACGAAGCGCCAGCCGATCTCCTTGTCCTTCACGAGGTCCTTGAGCAGCCGGACGAACGCCATCGTCGTGGCAACCTGCTGCTTGCCCGAGCCGCGCTTCATCACGTCGTAGACCGGGTCGCCGGGCAGCACCAGCGGCGTCGCCGTCGAACGTCGGGTCGGCAGGTAGCCGCCGAGTGCACGGCGCCGTTCGTGCATGTACTCCATCTCCGGCGAGTCCTGGCCGGGGTGGTAGTAGGGCGGCAGCGTCTCGTCCAGCGCCTCGTCGGGAATGTCGAGGTAGAGCCGGTCCCGGAAGCCGATCAGGTCGTCCTTCTTCAGCTTCTTCATCTGGTGGGTCGAGTTGCGGCCCTCGAAGTGCGAGCCCAGGGTCCAGCCCTTGACCGTCTTGGCCAGGATCACCGTCGGCTGGCCCGTGTGCTTGGTGGCCGCGTCGTAGGCGGCGTACATCTTGCGGTAGTCGTGCCCGCCGCGGGAGAGGCCCCAGATCTCCTTGTCGGACATGTGCTCGACCATCGCGCGGGTCCGGGGGTCGCGACCGAAGAAGTGCTCGCGGACGAAGGCGCCGTCCTCGGCCTTGTAGGTCTGGTAGTCCCCGTCGTTGGTGGTGTTCATCAGGTTGACCAGCGCGCCGTCGTTGTCCTTGGCGAGCAGCTCGTCCCAGCCACGGCCCCAGATCACCTTGATCACGGTCCAGCCGGCGCCGCGGAAGAACGACTCCAGCTCCTGGATGATCTTGCCGTTGCCGCGGACCGGGCCGTCCAGGCGCTGCAGGTTGCAGTTGATGACGAACGTGAGGTTGTCCAGCTCCTCGCGCGCGGCCAGGCCGATCGCGCCGAGCGACTCGGGCTCGTCCATCTCGCCGTCGCCGAGATAGGCCCACACGTGCTGCTGGCTGGTGTCCTTGATCCCGCGGTTGTGAAGGTAGCGGTTGAACCGTGCCTGGTAGATCGCGTTGATCGGGCCCAGCCCCATCGACACGGTCGGGAACTCCCAGAAGTCCGGCATCAGGCGGGGGTGCGGGTACGACGACAGGCCGCCGCCGGGGTGCGAGAGCTCCTGGCGGAACCCGTCGAGCTGCTGCTCGCTGAGCCGGCCCTCGAGAAACGCCCGCGCGTACATCCCGGGGGACGCGTGGCCCTGGTAGTAGATCTGGTCCCCGCCGCCGGGGTGGTCCTTGCCGCGGAAGAAGTGGTTGAAGCCGACCTCGTAGAGGCTGGCCGACGAGGCGTACGTCGAGATGTGGCCCCCGACGCCGATCCCTGGTCGCTGCGCGCGGTGCACCATGATCGCGGCGTTCCACCGGATGTAGGCCCGGATCCGGCGCTCGACGTGCTCGTCGCCCGGGAACCACGGCTCCCCCTCGGGCGGGATCGTGTTGATGTAGTCGGTGCTGCGCAGGCTCGGTACGCCGACCTGTGTCTCGCGGGCCCGCTGCAGGAGGCTGAGCATGAGGTAGCGCGCCCGGTTGCGTCCCGCGTTGTCCACGACCGCGTCGAGCGACTCGAGCCACTCGGCGGTCTCGGCCGGGTCGATGTCGGGCAGCTGGGAGGGCAACCCGTTGTAGATGAGCGCCGGTCGCTCCTGCGATGAGGTCACGAGAGTCCTTCGCGTCGTGGTGGTGCGCGGGTGCGCCGGGGCGGCTCGTGGCTGCCTGGCACGGGTACGCCGTGGTGTCCGTCCCTCCCATCGTCCTACCTCCGCGTGCTGCTCGCATCTCGGGCCCCCGAGGTGAGACATCCGGCCGGTGTCGACGCGGCGACGCCGATGGGCAGGATGGGCGGCATGCGCAGCGAGGTGATCGACGTCCGGACCGGGGCGGAGGAGGTGGTGCACGACCTCACGGGCACCTGCGAGGCCTTCCTGGTCGACGCCGAGGCCGGCGACGGGCTGCTGCACGTCTGGGTGCCGCACGCGACGGCGGGCCTGGCGGTCCTGGAGACCGGCGCGGGCAGCGACGAGGACCTGCTGGCCGTGCTTCGTGACCTGCTGCCCCCCGACGGCCGCTGGCGGCACCGGCACGGCTCGTCGGGGCACGGTCGCGACCACGTGCTGCCGGCCTTCTGTCCGCCGTACGCGAGCGTGCCCGTGATCGACGGCCGGCTCGCGCTGGGCACCTGGCAGTCGATCTGCCTGGTGGACCTGAACAGGGACAATCCGATCCGCCAGGTCCGGCTCTCCTACCTGCCCGCCTGAGGGCGGCCGGGAGTGTCCCCGGGCTGGGCTACCGGGGCGAACGGCTTGCGCCCGGGCGCGGGGACGTGTGGACTACGCGCAGCACGACCGACCAGCACGACCGACCAGCTTGACCAGGAACACACGCCGGGGCCGGATCATCGGACCCCACGTCGACGAGGAGGCACGGGTGACTGCGACCGCGGACAACGCGGGAGGTGATCGCCTGGCCGGACGCCTCGGGGTGAAGCCGGGCCAGGTCGTGCAGGAGCTCGGCGTCGATGACGACCGCGACGACGATCTGCGCGCCGGGATCGCCGAGTTGACCGGCAACGCGCTGGTCGGCCCGGAGTACGACGACGTCGTGGACGCGGTGCTTCTCTGGTGGCGGGACGACGACGGTGACCTGGTTGACGCCCTGGTCGACTCGCTGGTCTCCCTCGACGACGTCGGGGTCGTGTGGCTGCTGACCCCTAAGGCCGGCCGACCCGGGCACGTCGAGCCGGGCGAGATCGGCGACGCCGCCCCGACCGCCGGGCTGCACCAGACCAGCAGCATCTCGGCCGCCCCGGAGTGGTCCGGGACGCGGCTGGTCGCCCGCCGTTCGCACCGCTGAGGACTCGCCCGAGGACGGTGCTAGCCCGGCACGCCGGGGATCCGGCGGACCAGCCGGCTGAGCCCACGCACGTTGCGCACCGCCGCGGCCAGCGCCGGGCCACCGGGCAGCCCCGGGACGGCCTCGACGATCGGGGCCAGCGCGAGCAGCCCCGCGACGTGATGCAGCCGCAGGTCGCGGCGCGCCAGCATCCCGGGCACGCCGCGGCGGCCGGCCGAGGCGTCGAGGATGTCGGCGGCGTCGCCCTGCACCGCCGGCCAGGTGCCGGGCACCTCGGGCAGCTCCAAGGTGGTCCACGCCTCCTGGCCGGACGCGAACGCCCAGCCGTCCTCGGGGGAGAGGCACGCGGCGCTCGCGGTGATGTCGCAGCGGGCCGCCAGCGCGCCGGTGGTGTCGACCAACGCTGCCAGCCCGGCCGACAGCAGGCCGGGAGACGGTGCCGGCACGCCGGCCGGAGCCAGGTCGAGGGTATGGACCGCCAGCTCGTACGCCGAGGCCGCGATCAGCGTCGTGAGCGGCAGCGGGCCGAGCACCGACCGGACCGGGCGCTTGCCGATCTCGGCGGCGTCACCGGTGGCGAAGTGGGCCGCGATGTCGTCGCGGGCCTCCTGCAGGGCGGCGACCACGTCGGCGCGCGGGGCGCGCCGCTCGCTGGCGACGAGTGCCTCGTTGTGCGCGTCCTGGTCGAAGGTGGCCGAGCGCCGGTCGCCCCAGTCGGCCGCCCACGAGCCCTGGTCGCTCGTGGCTTCCTGCCGCATCCGCTGGTAGGAGCGGCTGCCCGGCCAGGAACCCAGGTGGACGCAGACTGCCCGCGCGTTCCACCCGTTCAGGCGGGTCGGCGCGTCGAGGTCGACCTCGCCCGCCGCACCGATGAACTCGTCCCAGGCGGGGAGCAGCAGCCCGGCGACGTCCGCCGGGTCCCACGACGCGAGCCCCGCTTCGCCGTCCGACGGCGACAGGGGAGCGGCCGAGGATCCTGACACACTGGACATCCTGCCAGCGGATGAGGATGCGAGAGCCGGAGGACCGAGGCGATGACGACGGCAGTGGGCGACGAGGCCCCGGATTTCGAGCTGCAGGACCAGCACGGCCAGCGGGTACGGCTCTCGTCACTGCGCGGGACGAAGGCGGCCCTGGTCGTCTTCTACCCGTGGGCCTTCTCCCGGGTCTGCGGCGGTGAGCTGGCCGTGCTGCAGGAGCAGCTGGACGAGATCGCCGGCGACGACGTGGCCCTGCTCGCCGTGTCCACGGACCCGATCTTCGCGCTGCGGGCCTACGCGGACCAGGAGGGCATCACCTTCCCGCTCCTGTCCGACTTCTGGCCCCACGGCGCCGTCGCGAAGGATTACGGGGTCTTCAGCGAGGAGGTCGGCATCGCCCTGCGTGGCAGCTTCCTCGTGGACCGCGACGGCGTCCTCCGGTGGACCGTCGTCAACGGCATCCCCGACGCCCGTGACGCCGACGAGTACAAGAAGGCGATCGCCGCGCTCTAGGCTTCCTCCGCACGCCGGGGCGCATAGCTCAGCTGGTTAGAGCACCTCCCTTACAAGGAGGGGGCCGGCGGTTCGAGTCCGTCTGCGCCCACCAGCTCGTCAGGATTCAGAGCGGACGCAGAAGCGCCGCGGAGGCGCCCCTGCCGGGCCTCCGCGGCGTGCCCCTGAGTCTCAGTCAGCTAGCGAGACGACCACCAGGACGATCGCCATCAGCACGACGATCCCGATCAGGACCAGGGTGACCCCGAGGTCCGGCGCGATCGACTGGTGCGCCTGCGGCATGTGCTTCATGACTCGTTGGTACCGCCACCGGGACGGGACGTCAACGACCGCAGCGCATAGGTTGTCGACGTGCGCGTGACGTTGTTGCTTGCCGACTCGGCCCAGGAGGTCAACGGGAAGCTCTATGTCCTGGGCGGCGGCTGGTCGGTCACGGGTCCCGACCTGCCACCGATGGCCATCGCCATCAAGCTGGACGTGCCGTGGAGCGGGGCCAACGCCCCGCACCAGTTCGTGCTCGACCTGGTCGACGAGGACGGCCACCCGGTGCCTGCCGGCGAGGCCGCCGGTGGCGTCCGGGTCGAGGGATCCTTCGAGGTCGGCCGGCCCGCAGGCCTCCCGTCGGGCAGCGACATCGACGTCGCCTTCGTCGTGAACATCCCCCCGCTCCCGATCTCGGCGGGCCGCTACACCTGGCGGCTGTTCATCGACGGGGAGTCGGGCGAGGACTGGGTGCGACCGTTCCAGGTCCGGGGCCGCGGGTGACCGACGACGTCCGGCTCGCCGACGTCGTCGCCGTCCTCGACCGGCTGTACGACCCGCGTTGGGCCGCGGACTGGGACGCTGTCGGGCTGGTCACCGGCGACCCGGACCAGCCGGTACGCCGGGTGCTGCTCGCCGTCGACCCGGTGCAGGCCGTGGTGGACGAGGCCGTCGCGTGGGGCGCCGACCTGCTGGTCACCCACCATCCACTGCTGCTGCGCGGCGTGCACTCCGTGGCGACCAGCCACCCGAAGGGCCGTGCCGTGACGGCGCTGGTCCGCGCCGGCGTCGCCCTGCAGGTGGCGCACACCAACGCCGACGTCGCCGACCCCGGCGTCAGCGACGCGCTCGGAGCGGCGATCGGCTTGCAGGACCTGCGACCGCTCCAACGGCAGACCGGCACGGCGGGCGACAAGCTGATCACCTTTGTCCCCGCCGATGCCGTCGACGCCGTGCTCGACGCGCTGTCTGCGGCC
>DATBDW010000058.1:0-4335 GCA_036269735.1 Actinomycetes bacterium | reverse complement strand
GGTGTCCTCGTTCGCGGAGAGGGCCCCGACCAGCCCGACGAGCAGGGCCGCGTCCAGCACGATCTGGGCCGGCCGCAGGGCCGAGGGGTCCAGCGCCCCCGCGAGGAGCACGGTGCTGGTGGCCCCGATGACGGTCAGCGTCCCGGCGACCCGCCAGCGGGTGACGGCCGCGACCAGGGCGGCCGCGAGGGTGAGCCCGGTCAGCACGAGCACCGCCCGGTGGGGATCGGGCAGCACGGCATCCAGCAGGACAGCCCCGGCCAACAGCGTCACGAGCACAGCGCGTCCTGCCCGGCGGGCCGAGCGCCACGCGGTCGAGTGGCCGGACGTCGACGGCAGCAGTGTCGAGCGGACCTCGGGCGCGGTCATACCCGGGCCCCCGGCCGGGCGGCGCGCATGGCGTGCTGGAGACCTGCAGTCAGCTCGGCCTCACCGTCCCAGTCCAGTACCGCGACGCCGAGCCGGCCCAGCTCCACCGACAGCGACACGCGCTGCAACCGCCACGCGCGCAGGGCCAGGGCGGCCGCCCGAGAGCCGGCCGCCAGGTCGGGGTCGCTGGTCAGCACGTCGATCACGAGCGGGGCGAAGCCGCGGGTCCGCATCAGCCGGACCGCGTCGAGCGGGCCGTCGTCGAGCAGGGGGGTCAGCAGCGCGACGAAGGCGCGTCGCGGCAGCATCCCTCGCGGCAGGTGGTCGAGGCCGAACTCGACGTTCCCGGCGGCCTGCTCGGACTCGTCCGGGCGCACCGACATCAGGGCCTCGGAGACCCGGAACAGCTGACGGGGGCCGGTCGCCGGCGCGAGCCAGCGCAGCGGCCCACCGAAGCTGACGACGCCGACCCGGTCGTGCGCGCGCAGGTAGCTCTGGGCCAGCCCGGTCGCGGCGCGGACCGTCAGGTCGAGGCTGGAGCGGCCGGCCTCGCCGGCGTCGACCGCGGTGTCGAGGACCAGCACGAGGTCGAAGGCCCGCTCTGCGGCGTACTGGCGCACGAACAGCTCGCCCTGGCGGGCCGACGTCCGCCAGTCGACGTCACGTTGCCGGTCGCCCGGCGCATAGGGACGTACGCCGGCGAACTCGACGCCGGACCCGACGGCCCGGCTGGTGTGCTCGCCCAGCGGAGCGGCGAGCTCATGGGGCGCGACCGCGCGGGCCAGGGCGGCGGCGGCCGGGAAGACGACCAGGTCATCCACGGGTACGTCGATCCGGGCGGAGTAGCAGCCGCCGCCGGCCAGGAGCAGCAACCGCACCGGACCGACCTGTTGGCGTCCCCACCGGCTGGGCACGAGGGTCCAGCGGGCGAGCGTGGTCCGGCCGTCGCGGCTGCGCTCCACGAGCCGGCCGGTCGTCCACTCGGCCAGGAGCGGGTCGGCGTCGACCCGCTGGACGCCGTCGGCGCGGATGCGAAGGACAAGCTCGACCTCGTCGTCCTCGACGCACCGGGTCGCGGACAGCGCGGCGGTCACCTGCGCGGACGTCGGCAGTCCGGCCCGCGGCGCGGTCACCATCAGCACGAGCGGGAGGACCGCCAGCACGAGCAGCTCGCCGTGCGCGGTGACCACAGCCCCGGCCACGGTCAGCCCGGCGACGAGCGCCAGCCGGCGCAGGCGCGGGGTCGGGACGAAGACCAGCCGGTACGCCGTCGGGGCGGGCTGGGTGCTCAGCGCGGTACCTCGACGCCGGCGAGCAGGTCCGCCACGACGTCGGCGGACGTGACCCGGCGTACCCACAGCTCCGGGCGCAGGCTGATCCGGTGAGCCAACGCGGGCACGGCCACCGCCTTGACGTCCTCGGGGGTGACGTAGTCGCGGCGGTCGAGCAGTGCCTGCCCGCGGGCCAGGGCGATCAGCGCCAGACCGCCTCGCGGGCTGGCCCCGACGGTGACCTGGGGATGCTCACGGCTGGCCTGCACCAGCGAGGCGACGTAGCGCAGCACGGACGTCTCGACCTGCACGAGCTCGAGGGAGGCGCGCATCGCCAGCACGGTCGCGGTGTCGACGACCGCCGAGAGCTGCGGCGGCGCCCAGCCGTGGCGCAGCCGACGGGCCAGCAGCTCCTGCTCGTCGTCCAGCGACAGGTAGCCCAGCGACACCCGCAGGAGGAACCGGTCCAGCTGCGCCTCGGGCAACGCGTACGTGCCCTCGTACTCGATCGGGTTGTCGGTGGCGAGCACCACGAACGGCTGCGGGAGCGGCCGGGTCTCCCCGTCGCTGGACACCTGCTCCTCGGCCATCGCCTCGAGCAGGGCCGCCTGGGTCTTGGGCGGGGTCCGGTTGATCTCGTCGGCCAGCAGGAGCTGGGTGAACACCGGGCCGGGCCGGAACTCGAAGGTCCGGGCGCCCGGGTCGTAGACGGACAGGCCGGTGAGGTCCGCGGGCAGCAGGTCCGGGGTGAACTGGACCCTGCGGAAGGACAGGCCCAGCGCCTCGGAGAAGCAGCGGGCCATCATGGTCTTGCCCAGGCCCGGGACGTCCTCGAGCAGGACGTGGCCGCGTCCCAGGATCCCGAGCAGGACCAGCTCGAGGGCCCGGCGCCGGCCCACGACCGCCCGCTCGATCTCGTCGAGGACCGTGCCCGCGAGCCGCGCGGTCTCGCCCGGAGCGAGGCTCGGGACGGTCGTGCCCGTGGTGCCGCTCACAGGGTCTCCAGTCGGTCCACGATCAGGGTCAGCGTGTCGAGGCTCAGCCCGGGCGGCTGCCCGCGGTGGTCGACGTCCCGGTCCGGGTCGAGGTAGGGCCAGACGTCTTCGCCGACCAGCGCCCGGGCGGCGCCGGGGTCGGCCGCCAGGTCCACCCGGTGCCGGTCGGCGAGTCGGGTAGCGAGCAGTCGGGTGAACACCGGGCGGGTGACGAGGTCGTAGTGCCGCGGCGACACCTCGGCCCAGGACAGTGCCTCGAGAACAGCGCGGTAGGAACGGTACGGCGCGTTGTCCACCGGCGGTCCCGGGCGCAACGCCCGGCGGCGCGGGGGAGCGGACGGGATCCACAGCAGCGCCACCAGCCCGGCGACGACCGCCACAGCGGACACCGCCACGACCAGGCCGGCGGCCCCCGCGGCGAAGACGGCGACCACGACCACCAGGCCCGCAACACCGAGAGCCGCGCGCGCCGGGGTGCTCAGGCGCGGCTCGTCGCCGTCGGGGTCGACCCGGTCAACCACCGCGGACCGCCAGCTCCTCGCGGACCTCGCGCAGGCACACCTCGGCGCGGGTCCGCGCCGACTCGTCCATCGGGTGCCGGCTGAACCGGGCCTCCCGGAAGAGGTCGGTCAGGGTCCGCGCCGCCGCGTCGCCGACGAGCCCCACCTCGACCGACCGGTCGAGCAGCTCGGTCGCCGTGTCGGAGCGGCGAACCGAGGACCCTCGCCGCCCAAGGCCGCGGGCCAGGTGGTGAGCCATCGCGGCGTACGCCGCCAGGACGGCCGCCCGGGGGTCGCTCTCGCTGCGCAGCCCCTCCTCGGCGGCGTCCACCGCGGCGAGCACCGCGGCCACCTCGGCGCGCCGGTTGCCGAAGGGTTCGTCGCCCTCCACCTGGCGGCGAGCTGCCAGCCATCGGGAGCCGTAGGTCGCAAGGAGAATGGCAGCACCGGCGACCAGCGCCACGAGCAGGATCGTCTTCTCGTCCAACGGCGTCGGCACGCCGTGCCCCTGGCCCGGTGTGGTCGGCGACGTGTGGTTCGCGCCGGGGGGCGGCGGCGCGATGGCGCGCACGATGAACCAGACCATCACCAGGCCGGCCGCGATGACCGCCACGGCGAGCAGCCGGAGCAGCAGGGGGAACGGCTCGCCCTCGGGCTCGTCCTGGTCGGTGTCGTGGTGGCGGGCCGAACCGGCCTTGCGCAGCCTCCGCAGCAGCCGGCGGGCGGCCAGGTAGAGACCGACGAGGATCGCCGAGCCGAAGATCACCTGGGCCCAGCGCACCGCGACCGGCTCGGACAGGTCGCCCCAGTCCAACCCCTGGCGGGCCTGCAGGGCGAGCGCCGCCAGGGCGACGAGAGCCACGACGACGAGCACCCGCGTCGTCACGTCTGGACCCCGTCGACCCACGGCGGCCATCCAACCAGCGCTGACCCGGGCCCGTCGCGGGGCCGCAGGTCACGGATCGGACGCGGTTTGCGCCATCTGGTGGCACCGGTGGGCCCGTGGCGGCTCCGCGGACCACCTGAGTCGCGGCCGGTGGAGTCCTCCCTCACCCGAACGGGGGATTCGGGCGCAGCTTGGTTGACGGTGGGGTGAAGTGGAGTACTGTGGTGCGCAGTGGGGGAGACGCTCGGGTCGAGGCGTGGGGAGGTGGGTCGATGTGGCGCAGTCGGGTGACGACGGGCGCGACAGTGGCGACC
>DATBDW010000057.1:0-11408 GCA_036269735.1 Actinomycetes bacterium | reverse complement strand
CGTGCCGATCAAGGAGCCCGTACGTCGGGTCGAGACCCCGGGGGTGTCGCCGACGCTCGAGGAGACGTACGACGCCGCCGTGGCCGGAGCCATCCCTGGGCTCGCCGCGGGGCTGGCCCTGCTCTTCGCGGTGTTCTCCGGACTGCACCTGGTGATGCTCGACGGGACCACCCGGTGGGCGATGGCGGGCACGGCCGCAGCGAGCGCCGTCCTGCTCGCCGGCTTCGCATTCTTCGCGCATCGCTACCCGCTACCGAGGCACTATGCCCAGCCGGTGACGTCGGGCCTCGTCCTGGTCGCGGTGGGCAACGCCGCGCTCCAGCTCGTTCTCACCGGGCAGCCGCGGCAGACCTCCAACGTGATGCTGATCCTGGTCGGGGCCGGCGCTGTGCTGCTCTCGGTCCGCTGGCTGGCCACCACGCTCTACGTCGTCTGGGGCGCGTGGGGCGTCGGCGCGTTTGTGCTCGGGCCGTCGCCGCAGTGGCCGCACTACGTCGTAGGGATGTGCAGTGCGACGCTGCTGGCGCTGCTGGTCAACTACCTGCGCCGCTCGAACGTCCGGGACCTCGCGCAGTCGCGGTCGGCAGCGGAAGCGGCCGCGGTCCGGGACCACCTCACCGGGCTGGCCAACCGCAGGGGGCTGGCCATGGTCGGCGGGCAGATGGTCGAGCAGGCCCGGCGCCAGGGTGACGCCGTGCACTGCATCTTCGTCGACATCGACGGCCTGAAGAAGGTCAACGACGCCCTCGGTCACGCCGTCGGCGACGAGGTCATCGTGGCGGTGGCCGAGGCGATGCGGGCCGCCACCCGCGCGACCGACGTCGTCGCGCGCTGGGGCGGAGACGAGTTCTGCGTCGTGGGTCCTGGCCCCGGCATGCCGCCCCTGGAGCTCGAGCGCCGGGTGCGCGACACCGTGGTGCTCGCCGCCGACGTCCCCGCCGAGGTGTGGCCGGTCCGGGTCAGCGCGGGCGGCGCGATGCTCGCCCCGTGGGACTCCGGCACCCTGGAGACGTTGCTCGGGAAGGCCGACCAGGAGATGTACCTGCGCCGCTCGCTCCGGCGCGAGGCGGGCAGCCTGCCGCAGCGCCACTCGGCAGCACCGCCGGCGGCCGACTCGCCGTCGACATCCGACCCCAGCAGCTGAGCCCTCACCACCGGTTACCCACCGCGGTCAACCGCGGGGCGGTGGGAGGCGGGCGTCCGTTATGGTGGTCGGGTGCGTACCGGACTGCTCCTTACCGAGCCGCGCTGAGCAAGCAGCACCTCAGCGCGGCGACCCCTCCTGGCCGAGGGGTTTTTTCATGTCCGGAGCCTGATCCAGGCCGCAGCCCCCGGCTCGTCCGAGCCGCAGACGAAGAGGCGCCGAGATGACCGACAGCCAGACCAGCGACCCGGTCCGACCTGAGGTGGCCGACGAGAGCGTGCCGCCGTACCGCTACACGGCCGCGCTGGCCGCGCAGATCGAGACGCACTGGCAGGACCGGTGGGACCGCGAGCACATCTTCGAGGCGCCCAACCCGGCCGGACCGATGGCCGAGCCGGAGAAGGTCGCCGCGCGGCCGAAGAAGTACGTGCTGGACATGTTCCCGTACCCCTCCGGCATCGGGCTGCACGTCGGGCACCCGCTGGGCTACATCGCGACCGATGTGTTCGGCCGGTTCAAGAGGATGACCGGGCACAACGTGCTGCACGCGCTGGGTTACGACGCGTTCGGGCTGCCCGCCGAGCAGTACGCGGTGCAGACCGGGCAGCACCCGCGGGTCACCACCGAGGCGAACATCGAGACGATGCGCCGCCAGCTGCGCCGGATGGGGCTGGCGCACGACCCGCGGCGCAGCGTGTCGACCATCGACACCGGCTTCTACCGCTGGACACAGTGGATCTTCCTGCAGATCTTCGGCAGCTGGTACGACGGGGAGGCCGGCCGGGCTCGGCCCGTCGCCGAGCTGGCGCCGTTGCTGGCCTCCGGCGCCCGGCCGATGCCGACCGGTGTCGAGGGTGTGCCCGACGGCGTCGCCTGGTTCGACCTGGACGACGTGGCGCGCCGGCGGGTGATCGACGCGCACCGGCTGGCCTACGTGTCGAAGGCGCCGGTCAACTGGTGCCCCGCGCTGGGGACCGTGCTGGCCAACGAGGAGGTCACCGCCGAGGGGCGCAGCGACCGTGGCAACTTCCCGGTCTTCAAGCGGGACCTGCGGCAGTGGAAGATGCGCATCACGGCGTACGCGCACCGGCTGCTGGCCGACCTGGACACGCTGGACTGGCCGGAGTCAATCAAGCTGCAGCAGCGCAACTGGATCGGGCGCAGCGAGGGCGCCCTGGTCACGTTCGCCAGCGAGGGCGGCGCCATCCAGGTCTTCACCACGCGCCCGGACACGCTGTTCGGGGCGACGTTCATGGTGGTCGCCCCCGAGCACCCGGCCGTCGACCGGCTGGCCACCGGGGCCTGGCCGACCGACGTACCGTCGACGTGGACCGGGGGAGCAGCGACGCCGCGGGCAGCGGTCGAGGCCTACCGGCGCACGACCGAGCTGAGGACCGACCTGGAGCGCCAGACCGAGGGGCGCGAGAAGACCGGTGTGTGGACGGGCGGCTATGCCACCAACCCGGTCAACGGCGAGGCGCTGCCGGTGTTCGTCGCGGACTACGTGCTGATGGGCTACGGCACGGGCGCCATCATGGCGGTGCCTGGCCAGGACGAGCGCGACTGGGAGTTCGCTACCCGGTTCGGGCTGCCGATCGTGCGTACCGTGGCGCCGCCCGAGGGTTGGGAGGGCGAGGCCTTCATCGGCGACGGCCCGGCGATCAACTCGGCGAACGACGAGATCTCGCTGGACGGGCTGGCCGTCGTCGATGCGAAGGCGCGCATCATCGACTGGCTGGAGTCGAAGGGGACCGGCCGTCGTACCGTCACCTACAAGCTGCGCGACTGGCTGTTCAGCCGGCAGCGCTACTGGGGCGAGCCGTTCCCCATCGTCTACGACGAGCACGACCTGCCGATCGCCGTCCCCGACGGGCAGCTGCCGGTCGAGCTGCCGGAGGTCGACGACTACTCGCCGCGCACCTTCCCCGAGGACGACACGACGTCGGAGCCCGAGCCGCCGCTGGCCCGCAAGACCGACTGGGTCGAGGTGATGCTGGACATCGGGGACGGCCCGCGGCGTTACCGCCGCGAGACGAACACCATGCCGCAGTGGGCGGGCTCCTGCTGGTACGAGCTGCGCTACCTGGACCCCACCAACACCGAGCGGTTCGTCGATCCCGAGGTGGAGCGCTACTGGATGGGTCCGCAGTTCCCCGGTGACACCGGCGGCGTCGACCTGTACGTCGGCGGTGCCGAGCACGCCGTCCTGCACCTGCTGTACGCGCGGTTCTGGCACAAGGTGCTGTTCGACCTGGGTCACCTCTCGAGCAGTGAGCCGTTCCACAAGCTGTACAACCAAGGGATGATCCAGGCCTACGCGTACGTCGACGCGCGCGGGCTGTACGTCCCCGCGGACGAGGTCGTCGAGGAGGTCGTCGAAGGCCATCCGGCGTACACGTTCCACGGCGAGCCCGTGTCCCGCGACTACGGGAAGATGGGCAAGAGCCTGAAGAACATGGTGACGCCCGACGACATGTACGACACGTTCGGCGCGGACACGTTCCGGCTGTACGAGATGGCGATGGGTCCGCTGGACGCGTCGCGGCCGTGGGACACCCGTGCGGTCGTCGGCTCGCAGCGTTTCCTGCAGCGCCTGTGGCGCAACGTGGTCGACGAGGAGACCGGTGACCTGCGGGTCGTCGAGGAACCCGCGGACGACGAGTCCCGCCGTCTCCTGCACCGCACGATCGACGCGGTCCGCGCCGACCTGGAGAACCTGCGGGCGAACACCGCCATCGCTCGGCTGACCGAGCTGAACAACCACGTCGTGAAGACCGGCGTCGCACACCGCGAGGTCGCGGAGGCGTTGGTGCTGATGGTCGCGCCGCTGGCCCCGCACATCGCCGAGGAGCTGTGGGGGCGGCTGGGTCACGAGCAGTCGCTGACCTACCAGGACTTCCCGGTGGCCGACCCCGCACAGCTGGTCGTCGAACACGTGACGGCCGTCGTGCAGGTCGCGGGGAAGGTGCGCGACCGGCTGGAGGTCGCGCCGACCATCGGCGAGGACGAGCTGCGCGAGCTGGCCCTAGCGTCCGAGGCGGTGCAGAAGGCGCTGGACGGGCGCCCGGTCCGCACCGTGGTGGTCCGCGCACCGCGGCTGGTCAACGTGGTGCCGGGCTAGTGGCACTCCGGCGACGACACATCGGCTCGCTAGCCTCTCGGCCATGACGGACGGCGGCCGCGTGGCGTTGGTCACCGACTCGACCTGCTATCTCCCGACCGATCTCGCCGCCGAGCTCGGCGTCCAGGTGGTGCCGCTGCAGGTCGTCATCGACGGCTCGTCCTACGACGAGGCCGACCCCGCGACGGCCGAGCGGTTCGCCGACGCGCTGCGCCGGCGTCGGGCGGTCACCACGTCGCGCCCCGGACCGGCTGCGTTCGCGTCGGCGTACCGGAAAGCCGCGGAGCGGGGTGCCACCGCCGTGGTGTCGGTGCACCTGTCCTCGCAGATGTCGGGGACCGTCGAGTCGGCGCGGCTCGCGGCCAAGGAGGGCGACCTGCCGGTGGAGGTCGTGGACTCCGGCTCGCTGGGCATGGGCCTCGGGTACGCCGTCGTCAGTGCGGCGCAGGCGGCGGCCGGGGGAGCGGACACCGCCGAGGTCGCCGGCGCGGCCGTGCGCCGCGCCCACGCGACGTCGGCGATCTTCTACCTGGACACCCTCGAGCACCTGCGCCGCGGCGGCCGGATCGGCCCCGCCGCGGCGCTCGTCGGGTCGGCGCTGGCGATGAAACCGTTGCTGAACCTCGTCGACGGCCACATCGAGCCGCTGGAGAAAGTGCGTACGTCGACCCGGGCGATCGCGCGGCTGGAGGACCTCGCCGTCGAGGCGGCCGCGCGGTCCGGCTCGGGCGGCGTGGAGGTCGCGGTGCACCACCTCGCCAGCCCGGAGCGCGCCGAGTCGCTGGCCGGGCGGCTGCGCGAGCGGATCCCCGGCCTCGAGGACGTCTACGTCGGTGAGGTCGGCGCGGTCGTCGGCGCGCACGTCGGCCCGGGGATGCTCGCCGTGGTGGTCGCGCCGCGCTGACCGCGGCGCGCCGCTGACCCGTCGTGCACAGGCGGGGTCTGTCCACCGGTCCACTGGTCAGGCAGAGGCGCCGGTCCGGCGTCCCTAGCGTCGAGGCGTGAGCCCTCGACCCACGCGCCACCGGCGACCCGATGCCGCCGCCCGCACCCCGGGCGAGGCCCTGCTGGCCCGGCTGGGCGATCTCGCCCCAACGAGAGCGCTGTCGCAGCCCGGCGCGTCGGCACCGACGCCGACAGCGCTGGCGCCACCGGGCTCGGGTCCGTCCGGCGGCTGGGTGCCCGGCCGTCCCGCGCCGCCGAGATGGACGCCGGAGGGGTCGGACGTCCCACCGTTGCGGGTCCGTTGGGTGCCCAACCGGCGCGCAGCGGCCGGTCTGGGGCTGGTCCTGCTGGTGGCCGGGCTCGTCGCCGTCCTGCTGCTGTGGAGAGCCCAGCCCGCGGCCCGGGCCGCGCCGCCCGTGCACCGGGTCGCCGCGTCCGCGTCGCCGGTCGACAGCATCGCGACGACCGGGGCGACGTCTGCCGCGGCGGCCGACGTGGTCGTGCAGGTGGTCGGCGCCGTGCACCGACCAGGTCTGGTCCGGCTCCCTACGGGATCGCGGGTGGCCGATGCCGTGCGGGCCGCCGGCGGCCTGACGGCCGGCGCCCAGGAAGCGAGCGTCAACCTGGCCCGGGTCCTCGTCGACGGTGAGCAGCTGCTCGTGCAGCGCCGCGGCCGGCCGGCGATCCTGCCTGCGCCGGGACCGGCGGTCGGCTCCGCAGGAGGAGCCGGCGGTGGAGGGGCGACCGGTGGATCCCCGACCGCGCCGGTCGACCTCAACACCGCAACCCTCGAACAGCTCGACGGGCTGCCGGGCATCGGGCCGGTGCTCGCCCAGCGGATCCTCGACTGGCGCACGGCCAACGGACGCTTCGACAGCGTCGACGAGCTCGGTGAGGTGTCCGGGATCGGCGAGGCGCACCTGTCCGACCTGCGGCCGCTCGTCGTCGTGTGACCGAGGACGCCATGCCCGCCGCGGCGGACGCCACGGCCGCGACGCGGGCCGCGGTGGACACGCGCCTGCTCGTGCCGGCGGCGACCGTGTGGTTCGCCGCGTTCGTCACGACCGGGTCCCCGCCGACGGTCGCTCCCGGCTGGGTCGTGCTGGTGGGCTGCGTCGGCGTCTGTGCATTGGCCCTGCTGGCGAGCACCGTGCTGGCGACTCGCGGGCTGATCGGCGCAGGCGTGCCGCGGGGCGGACGGCGCCTGCTGGCGCTCGGCCTGCTCGGTCTGCTCGGCGGCGGGGTCGTCGGATCGGCCCACCTGCAGGCTGTCCGCGGGAGCGGGCTGGCCGACCTGGCACGGAAGCAGGCGACGATGACAGGGGGCGGCGTCGTGACGGCCGACTCGGTGTGGCACCGGGGCGGGACGCACGGCGGCGACCACCGGGTGGCTGGCTTCGTCACGGTCGAGGTCCGGCTGGACCTCCTCGCGGCCCGAGGCCAGCGCTGGCGGGTGCGAGCGCCGGTGCTGCTGCTCAGTTCGGACCGCCGGTGGCTCGGCTTGCTGCCGAGCCAGCGCGTGCGGCTGGCTGGCCGGCTCGAGCCCGCCGAACCCGGCCAGCCGCTCGCCGCTGTCGTCGAGGTCCGCGGTCCGCCCGCACTGATCGGTCGGCCGACCCGGGTGCAGCGCTCAGCGGGTTCCTTGCGCGCCGGGCTGCGCGCAGCCAGCGCCGGGCTGCCCGGTGACGAGCGCGGCCTCCTGCCGGGGTTGGTGGTGGGCGACACGTCCCGGGTGCCCGGCGATCTGGTCACCGCTATGCGCACGACGGGGCTGACCCATCTGGTCGCCGTGTCGGGGGCGAACTTGGCCATCGTGGTCGGTGCCGGGCTGGTGGCCGCGCGGTGGTCGGGGGTGCGGGGTCGCGGGCTGCCCGTCGTCGGCGTCCTCGCGCTGGCCGGCTTCGTCGTGCTCGCGCGACCCCAACCCTCCGTCGTTCGGGCGGCCGCGATGGCCGGCCTCGCCCTGGCCGCCGTCGTCACCGGCCGGTCCCGGCACGGCGTGTCCGCGCTGCTCGGCGCGGTGCTCGTCCTCGTCCTGGTGGACCCGTGGCTCACCCGGTCGTTCGGCTTCGCCTTATCGGTGGCCGCGACCGCCGGGCTGCTGGTGGTCGCGCCCGGCTGGGCCCGTGCCTGGCACCGGCGTGGGGTGCCACGTGCTCTCGCCGAGCTGCTCGCCGTACCGGTGGCTGCCCAGCTGCTCTGCGCGCCGCTGGTGGTGCTGCTCAGCGGACGGGTGAGCATCGTCGCCGTACCCGCGAACCTGTTGGCCGCGCCAGCGGTGGCACCGGCCACCGTCCTCGGCGTACTGGCGACCGTGGCGCACCCGCTCGATGCCACTGCCGCACGATGGCTGGCCGGACTGGCGAGCGTCCCGGTCTGGTGGATCGCCCAGGTGGCGCGGCGCAGCGCCGCAGTCCCGGGCGGTTCGCTGCCGTGGCCAGGTACGGCGGCGGGCGCGGTGCTGCTCGGCGTGCTCACGCTCGCCGCCGTCATCGCCATGCCGTGGCTGGTCCGCCGGCCGGTCGCTGCGGCGGGGACAGTGGCCGTGCTGGGCGTCGTACTCGTCATACCGGCCACCTCGCCCGGGTGGCCGCCGCACGGCTGGGTGATGGCGGCCTGTGACGTCGGCCAGGGCGACGCCCTTGTTCTGGCAGTGGCCCCCGGGACCGCTGTCGTGGTCGACGCCGGACCGGACCCGGCCGCCGTCGACAGCTGCCTGCACGGGCTGGGGATCCGTCGGGTCCCGCTCGTCCTGCTGACCCACCTGCACGCTGACCACGTCGAAGGGCTGCCGGGCGTCATGCACGGGCGCTCGGTCGGCGAGGTCGCCTGGGACGGGTACGCCGAGCCGGCCGGCGAGCTCGTCCGGGTCCGCCGCTGGGTCCGGGCCGACGGGTTGCGGCTGCACCGGGTCGGGGTGGGTGACCGGATGTCGGTCGGCCCGGTGCACTGGCAGGTGCTGTGGCCGGCGCGGGTGATCCAGGAGGGATCGGTGCCCAACAACGCCAGCCTGGTCCTGCTGGTGCGCAGCCACGGGCTGCGCCTGCTGCTGACCGGCGACGTCGAGCCGCCCGCCCAGGCGGCCCTGCTCGCCCGCTCGCACCTGGGGCCGGTCGACGTGCTCAAGGTGCCGCACCACGGCTCCGCGCACCAGGACCCCGACCTGCTCGCCACGGTGCGCCCGCGGCTGGCCCTGGTCAGCGTCGGGATCGACAACGACTATGGCCACCCGGCGCCGGTGACGATCCGTGCGATCCAGCACGAAGGTGCCGTGCTGGGGCGGACCGATCGGGACGGCACGCTCGTGGTGGTCGGCGACCCGGATCACCTGCGCCTGGTGACCCGCCGCTGACCGGCGCTCGTCGCTCCCCGTGGTGCGGGCTAGGGGTCCGAGGTCGCGACTAGCCTGGGGCCCGATGTCTGCCACCGCCGCGGCCCCGGTTCCGCTCACCCTGGTCACCGGCCCGGAGTCCCTGCTGCGCGACCGGGCTGTCGCCGCGACCCTGGGCGTCGCCCGGGCCGCCGACGCCGACGCCGAGGTCCACGACCTGTCCGCCGTCGGGCTCGAGCCGGGCCGGCTCACCGCGCTCGCCGAGCCGTCCCTCTTCGGCGGTACGACGGTGCTCGTCCTGCGCGACCTGGGCGACGCCGGTGAGGACGTCGCGACCGACGTGCGGAAGCTGGTCGCGGCCGCCGACCCGGAGGTCGTCCTGGTCCTCGTCCACCACGGCGGCGTGAAGGGCAAGTCTCTCCTCGACGCGGTCAAGAAGGCGGACCCGGTCGTCGTCGAGTGCAAGGCCGTGAAGTGGGAGAGCGACAAGGTCGCGTTCGTCCAGGCCGAGTTCCACGCGGCCGGGCGGCGGGTCGCGCAGGGCGCCGCGGTCGCTCTCGTCGACGCGCTCGGCTCCGACCTGCGCGAGCTGGCGAACGCGTGCACCCAGCTGATCAGCGACACCTCGGGGACAGTGGACCGCGCGGTGGTCGAGCGCTACTACGCCGGTCGGGTCGAGGTCACCGGCTTCAAGGTCTCCGACGCGGCCGTCGAGGGTCGCTACGAGGAGGCGCTCGGGCTGCTGCGCCACGCCCTGGCCACGGGCGTGGACCCGGTGCCGGTCAACGCGGCGTTCGCCGCGGGCCTACGGACCCTGGCGAAGGTGGCCGGCGCCTCGCGCTCGGCGCGGCCCGATGACGTGGCCCGCGACCTCGGGCTGGCGCCGTTCCAGGTGAAGAAGGCGCGTGGCCAGCTGGCCGGCTGGACCCCCGACGGGGTCGCGGCCGCCATCCTCGCGGTCGCGCGGGCCGACGAGCAGGTCAAGGGCGGCGGAACCGATCCGGTCTACGCCCTCGAACGCGCGGTGGAGGCGATCGTGGCCGCCCGCCGGTCCGGTGCCGGTGACCCCGCTCCGGACCGCACCCGCTGACCGGCGTCTGACTCATGGACATCGGCCCGGGCAGCACAGCCCGGCATGACGACGGGCACCACCCGGCTGGGGTGACGCCTGCTGTACGAACGCGGGGCCGCGCCTAGAGGGACGCGGCGCGCGAGGCCATCGCCGACTTGCGGTTGGCGGCCTGGTTCTTGTGGATGACGCCCTTGCTGGCGGCCTTGTCGAGGTCGCGCGAGGCCGTCTTGAGCAGCGCCAGGGCCGTGTCGCGCTCGCCGGCGTCCGCGGCCTCACGGAACTTGCGGATCGACGTCTTCAGCGACGACTTCACGCTCTTGTTGCGCAGTCGCGCCTTCTCGTTGGTCGCGATCCGCTTGATCTGGGACTTGATGTTCGCCACGTGGGTGAGCCTCGATGCATCGTCTGAAGGGGAGTCGTGCGGGGCGCGCCCAGCCATCCAGCCCTGCAGCCAGCAGCCCGCGCGCGACTGGTCAGGTTACCAGCGGCCGGTCCTGCGGGCCAAACCGGCCGAACTAGCCACCCCGCTCCGGACGGGCGGACCGACTGTGGTGACTAGTCGGCTGAAGAGTTCGACCGGTCACCTGCGATAGCGCGAATGGCGCACGCCGGGCCTCCGGCACGTCCGGGCGACTCCTCGGCCCCGTCAGGTCCAAAGCCGGTCGGCAGTCCAGCCATCGGGTTCGCGCCGCGTGGGAGGATGGATGTGCCCCCCGTCGTACGAGAACAAGCATTGGACCCTGCGTGCCGCCCGTCCCGCCCGCGAATGCCGATCGATCAGTGCAGGTGCCCCACCGCACCGATCCGTCGGTGATCCGCAACTTCTGCATCATCGCGCATATCGACCACGGCAAGTCGACGCTGGCCGACCGGATGCTGCAGGCCACCGGTGTCGTGGACGACCGCACGATGCGGGCGCAGTACCTCGACCGGATGGACATCGAGCGCGAGCGCGGCATCACCATCAAGAGCCAGGCCGTGCGGTTGCCGTTCACCGCGCACGACGGCCGCACCTATGCGCTGAACATGATCGACACACCCGGCCACGTCGACTTCACCTACGAGGTGTCGCGCTCGCTGGCAGCCTGCGAGGGGTGCGTGCTGCTCGTCGACGCCGCGCAGGGCATCGAGGCGCAGACTCTCGCGAACCTCTACCTGGCCCTCGAGAACGACCTCCAGATCATCCCGGTGCTCAACAAGATCGACCTGCCGTCGGCGCAGCCGGAGAAGTACGCGGCCGAGCTCGCGCACATCATCGGCTGCGAGCCCGAGGACGTGCTGAGGGTCAGCGCCAAGACCGGCGAGGGCGTCGGCGCCCTGCTCGACGAGATCGTCCGGTTGGTGCCGCACCCCGTCGGCGACCCGGACGCGCCGGCCCGCGCCATGATCTTCGACAGCGTGTACGACGCCTACCGCGGCGTCATCACCTACGTCCGCGTCATCGACGGCAACCTCTCGGCCCGCGAGCGCATCCTGATGCTCTCCACGAAGGCCCAGCACGAGATGCTCGAGATCGGCGTCATCTCCCCGGAGCCGATCCCTTCGACCGGGCTCGGCGTCGGCGAGGTCGGCTACCTCATCACCGGCGTCAAGGACGTCCGACAGTCGAGGGTCGGTGACACCGTCACCAATGCGGTGAAGCCGGCGACCAAGGCGCTCGGCGGCTACAAGGACCCCAAGCCGATGGTGTTCTCCGGGCTCTACCCGGTCGACGGCGACGACTACCCCGACCTGCGGGACGCGCTCGAGCGGTTGCAGCTCAACGACGCCGCGCTGGTCTGGGAGCCCGAGACGT